>CAZFUG010000242.1:0-6984 GCA_964522035.1 uncultured bacterium | reverse complement strand
AGCACCTCATTTTTATCGAACCCGTCTTCATCGTTGTTCATCAGTGTTTATCTGTGGTTATCCGTGTTCATCCGTGTTCATCCGTGTTCATCCGTGGCCATACGTGTTCATACGTGTTCATCTTCATGGCGAATAAAAAACTCCTGCGCAAAACTATCACGCAGGAGTCATCAGCTTTTTAAGGCGGTTAAAGGCGAACTCCATCGCCACTGCAGATATTAATACCTTTAAAAGTGTTTGTCAAACAAGAAATGCCTGAAGAAATCGCCGGACGAAGCTCAAAAATTCATCTCTGTAAAGTCCGTTTTGCGATTCCAGGGGCGACAACTGTCGACATCTACAGCTGGCTCATCAGCTTCTGCCAGTTTTCGAGCCATTCCGGGGCTTCCCAGACCGGGTCGTTATGCCCGGCACTTTCGATGGTGTACATGGTTTTATTCGCCGATGGGCAGGTCGCGAAAATCATTTCGCCGTCAGAAAAGGGAATGATTTCATCTTTCCGCGAGTGGATAACAAGCAGGCGCCCGTGATAACTTTTGAGGGTTTCGCTGGTCGGCAGATCGGTTTTGAGAATATAGCTGCCGATGAGCGGAATGCGCCGACCGGCCTGAACGGCAAGCGAGGCGAAGCCAGATTCGTGCACCAGGGCAGCGAAAGCGGATTTTGAATTTTTTAGAATCTCCGCTGTAACTCCGGTTCCGAGAGATTCACCGTAAAGAACGATATCTTCAGGCCTGATCTTTTTTTCGCTTACAAGCCAGTTTAAAGCGGTCATTCCGTCGCTGATCGCGCTGGCAACAGTGGAAGTGCCACCACTTTTCCCGAAGCCGCGGTAATCGTAGACAAACACATCGAACCCGGCTTCGCACATTCTGTCTACCTTGCCGAAGCGGTGCAGCAGGTTGCCGGCATTGCCGTGGCTGAAAAGAATGGTTTTGCTTTTTCCGGCAGTTTTTGTGGTCTTCGCAAATACTGCGTCGAGGCTTATCCCATCACTGGCCTGCAATGTAACCGGCTCAAGAGTGCAGTTGTCGAGTTTTTCTGCAAGTCGAAAACCAGCCGGCCAGGCACCCGGGAAAAATATAAGTTTATCCTGAAACCCCGTAACCAGGGCCGTAAATACCAGCAGAATAACAACAATACGTATGATGCGTTTTTTATTCATAAACTGCTTTCAATTTCAGTATAGCCGCAGTATATCATGCCGGCTTAACAAGAGTCAGAAACCGAATGGTCCGGCTCTGCATTACAATTTCAGCATGCTATGTCAGCAACGGGTCTCATGTGAATGGAGAATAGAAGTTGTGGTATATTGGTATTTGCCGGTTCAAAAAGTCTGTGAATGGGAGAACGAAATGGCTGAGCGTCTGCCAGAACGCGGGTATTGCACCTACGGCGATTATTGCGGCTGGAAAGAAGATGAACGCTGGGAAATAATCGACGGCGTGCCTTATAACATGACCGGCCCATCGCGGCAGCATGCTGATATCAGCAAAAAGCTCCTGGTCGAGTTCGAGCTTTTTCTTCGCGGCAAACCCTGTGTAGTTTATTCTGCCCCCTTCGACGTTCGCCTGCCACGCGGTAACGAAGCCGACAACGAAATCGACACGGTGGTGCAGCCTGACCTTCTCGTTGTCTGCGATGAAAAGAAGCTTGACGACCGCGGCTGCCGTGGAGCACCCGATCTGACTATCGAAATACTTTCGCCGTCAACTGCGGCGCGTGACTGCATTCAGAAACGTTCTCTCTATGAGCGGCACGGCGTAAGAGAATTCTGGACCGTCGACCCGGCGAACCGCATTGTTAATGTTTATCTTCTGGGCGCCGACAGAAAGTTCGGCAAGCCCGAAATCTACGGCGACACCGACAAAATAAATGTATCGATCGTAGAAGGCCTCGAAATCAAACTCGACGAGGTTTTTCCGCCAGCGCCAGGGTTGCGCGTCGTTAAAGAAAGCCCTGCCAGCTTCGACTGAAAAACAAGCTCCCCATTCGCACAGAAATCCGGAGGCAAATTACTCGCAACCGCCCCTGATTATGTGGCTGCTCAGATCGCTAAAATTGCTAAGATTGCCCATACCCCTCAGATCGCCCAGTTTTCGAGTTTGAGATCTTTTATCTGCCTGAACTCTTTGAGGTTATTGGTAACAAGTGTCGCGTTGTTTTGTCTGACAATGGCCGCAATCATCAGGTCATTTGGCCCGACACATCTGCCGGTCCCTTCAAGTTCGGCACGAATCCTGGCATAGAGATAGGCTTCCGGGTCAGCAAACTGAAGAACGGCAAATGGCTCAAGAAATCTCTCGACCTTTCTGGCATTCTCAGTTTTTTTGCTGTTTTTGTATGCACCCAGCAGAAGCTCTGCTTTTACGACCGCCGGAATCGCTATTTTGCCGGGCGGGGTTGCAAGAATTCTTTCTCTGATTGAATCAAACCGGCCATTTAAAAAGTAAATGCAGGTATTGGTATCCAGGCAGTACATTAAAATTCTTCTCTTTTAATATCGTCTGTGAATTCTGGCTGAGCCGGCCTGACGAATGTTTCGTCAGTGATCGAGCCAAACAATCCGGCAAAATCAGCAGGGTAAGAATTATCAAGGCTGGTGCGTATCTGCTGCGCCACCCATTTCGAAATTGACAAACGCTGCAGCCTGGCGGCCCTCTCAAGCCGTTTCAGGGTCGACTCATCAATATACAAAGAAATCTGAGGCATAATCACCCTCCAGCACTATTAACCTGTACTAAATATAATCAATTCGCCACCATCATGCAAGTATACTTGCAAGTATACTTAACTATCATATTAAAAATCTGAATTCCGGGTCTAAGTCAGGAATGACAGATATGAAAGGGGTGAATTCAGAATGCGTTTTCAGAGTGCTTTAACCTCTTAAAGAAAAGCCGTGGCAGAATGATTTTTATTTCGGGCTTTTCCGGTTCTTTGTCCTTTTTCCAGAGAACAATAAAGTTTACTTTGGCAGAATGGCCTTTAAAGCCTTTTTTCGCAAGGTCTTCAATTTGCTCCCGGCCATGCTTTGAAAAACGAACGCAAATCTCGCCGGCTGAATTTTTTCAGCCTTCTTCGCAAAGTCTCAGATCGCTGCCTGAAACAAGCCTGCTGGCTGCATTCTGGCAGTAAAAAAATGAATCAAGATACACATCGCGAAAACCGAAATCGAAAATCAGGTCTTCCAAAAGCTCTGCACGCCCAACGTTGCACCACTGACATAATTTTTGCCAAGCAGGCCAGTCAAACTGTTTCCGACATAGTGAACCCAGCGCGATCACCAGGACAAAACAACCGCATTCAAGGCAATATGATTATTTTGATCTTTTAATAATGTTTTCCAGATCATTCAATGGCAGGCCCGTGATTTCAGCGATCTGCTCATTTGTCATGCCTTTGTCTGCAAGTTTTAAAGCAACTTCTATCTTAGCCTCGGCTTTTCCCTCGGCTTTTCCCTCGGCCTTTCCCTCGGCCAACCCCAAAGCCAGCCCTTCAGCTCTGCCTTCTGCCAGACCTTGAGCACGGCCTTCTTTTATGGTTTCGCTGCGAATAATAATTTCGTTTACTCTTGCCCTTTCGCGGTCTTCAAGTCTGACACGCATTTTTTGATCAGCATTCAGTTTCACATGCTCAGCCAGAGCCATAGACAGTTCCTCCTCGCCAGGAAATAAATCCGTGGTATTCATATTAATTCTAGCATAGGCTTTTGAAAACTTCATAAAATGCAACCACTTTTCAAAAGGGGTGCGCAACTCATCCGCCTGACGCCGGTCAAATCTTTTCAGATCAATGTATTGCAAAGACATCGTTTCCGGCAAAGAAACAGAATTATCCTGATTGCTGAAATGAAAGATTTCCTGCACTCTTTTCGATTCTGGAAACAGAGTGAAACCAAGAAATGAAATGCTGATGGCTGGCATCAGCGCATTAAAATCTTCACCTTTACTTATCTGATTAGAATAAATACTCGCAAGATAGAAAGCTGTGCGTTTAATAAAACCTGAGTGATGGCATACCTGAGCTTCAATTCCATACCAGTATCCTTTTTCATCCCTGGCCTTAATGTCGACGACAGATTTTTTGCTGTCAGCGAACCTCGCCGGATTGAATGGATTCAGATAATGAATTTCGCTGATGCGATCTTTTCCTTCAAGGTGCAAAATTGCATTGAGCAGGCTCATCAGAATTTTTTCCCGGCCCGGCTGGTTGAAAATCCATTGAAAGGCAAAGTCATTGAGAATAGAATAGGTTTTCACATCTTACTCCCCTTTTTCATGTTGAGAAGTTCCGCTTTAGTTGAACAAAAAGCGAATGCTTCACAGGTAAATCAAATGAAAAGGGAAAAAGGGAAAAATTAATCGCGGCGGTGACAAAAAAAATGTGCCGGCAACCTTTAGATCTGGTTGCCGGCAAGTTTTTTTGTAATCGGTTATTGCAGAATGTAAGTTAAAGCAGATTTTCAGGCCGCAGACTTTGGTTTATTGGGGTTCATCCCTGTCCATCCGTGTTTATCCGTGGCAGAAAATGGGCGGGCTGTCATCGGTGGTCAGTTATCCCAGGTGAAGATGACTTTGAGGGGTTCTTTGTCGGAAGTGGCAAAAACGGTTACGGCTTTGTCCTTTTCGGCCTGGAAACGGCCGGAAAACTTGCGGCCGGTTTCTATGCCTCTGACCTGGTCGTTCTGGTTGATGCCGAGATGAATGGTGGCATCGAGACCGGCAGATGAAATGCCGGAGAATACGATTTCGCAGTTGATGGCTTCAACCTGGGCTTTCGATTTTTCGCCTTCGCCAGTGGCCTTGTCTTTGCATTTCTGAGAGATTTTAACCGACTCTTCGCTGCCGGCCTGGAAATCGAATTTTTCGAGCAGTTTTTCGCCGGACATCAGCTTGAGAGAGCCTTTAACCAGAGTTACCGGGCGATCGATGTGGCCGATGATCTGCATCGAGTCTTCGATGGCGGCATTGCTGCCGTTGAGCACCAGACCGTTGGTGTACTGGCAGGTGGCAATCTTGAGGTCACCGACAATCGCGCCTGAAAGAATTTTAGCGGCTTCGTTGACATTGACGTGTTTGAGAGAAATTACTTTTACGACACGACCGGAAAGACGTCGCGCATCAGAAATCAGAAGATTGCCGCCTTTCTGAACCCAGGCAAAACCAGAAGCTTCGGCGACGAGATCGAGCGCTTCTCTAATCGGAGTATTCTTGATCGTGATACTGATATTGCCGCGCACTGATTTTTCGATGGCAATGCCCATATCTGCCTGTTTCGCAAGAATTTTGCAGATTTCACGCAGGTCGGTGTCTCTGAAATCCATGGTCACTTTGTCCTGCAGACCGGCAAAGGCAAACGAAGCGAAGCTCATCAAAAAAACGAATACCAGAAATTTTCTCATCAAAATGCCTCCAAAACTAAAGATTGTTTGTACATTATAACCCTCAACACCATTACCGACAAGGCACCGAGCACAGACAACATGGCAAACGCCCTAAGAAAGCCTGTTTCCCTCATCAGAACTAGATTCTCGCCTCCGCGGGAATGACGAAGAACCCTCTAATATTCTTGTCTGACAAAGGACTAGCAAGCTTTTGCGCGATCTGGCAGGAGAGAATGCCGGAAAGTGCTCAAATGTTCAATTTGCCGGGGCTGCGAGAAACTTTCTTTTCAATGATTTTGCCAGGGTGGCCAGGCGGAACAGCAGCAGGCTGCGACTGGTGCGGTGCTGCATGGCTGCGAGCCATGGGTCGGCGACCGGAACTGCCGGGTCGAAGAAAACTGCGAGCAGATTGTCAGGAAGCCAGACAACCGCCCATGGCAGCTTTTGCCGGCGCCAGCCGTGCAGCATGGCGAAAAGGGTGCGATGCAGAATCGAAAAATCGTGAAAAACGATGACGCCGTCAGGGCGCACTACCCGCCGGCAGAAGTTGAAATCGGCAACCACGGCACGGGCAGTGTGTTCGCCGTCGATAAAAGCGATTGCCGGCGCCGGTATAATCGTTTCCGTGGCAATCTTTGAGGAATCAAGCTCGATGCAGCTGATCCGCCTGATATCGCCGAGACGGGCATCAGACAGCATTTCGAGCATGCGCTGCGAAGAGTTGTTTTCGTAGTGCGCAATATGGCCTGGGCGGCGATCGTCAGGCTGCGCAGCCGGGCGCGGATCGATCGAAAAAATGCGACTGCAGCGCGGGTCGGCCAGATGCGGCTGAATTGTACCACCGAGATGCGAGCCTATTTCGAGATAGGCATAAATGCCAAAAGCGGCGGCAATGGCACGCTGCACTGCCAGAAGCGATCTGCGATCAGCGTCGGTCGTCTGCGAGGGTACCCCGGAAAAAATACTGATATCGAGGGTATCGATCTTGTTTTGAAACGATTTAATCATTTTGCGGCGATTAAAATTCAACCGGCATCTTTAGAGACGGGGCAATGCACAGCCCGACTAGGGTTCGCAACAGGTTATCTGCGGCCGGCGGGGGTCAGACGTATGCCATCTTCTTCGATTACCAGCAGACCTTTTTTGTAAAGGCCACCAACCGCCTTTTTGTAATTTTTCTTGCTGGTGGCAAACAGTTCATAAATTTCTTCAGCCGGGCTTTTGTCGGTTACGGCCAGAAACCCGCCGGCAGAACGCAGTTTTTCGACAATCTGTTCGCCAAGATCGAGAATACGGCCATAACCGGGCTTCTGCAGATAAAAGTCGACGCGGCCGTCTTCACGGATATTTTTAACGTAGCCGGTCGTCTTTTCGCCGATTTTCAGTGACCTGAAAAGGTCGTTGCGATAAACGAAGCCCAGGCCGCAGTTATCGATGACTACCCGATAGCCGAGATCGCTTTCGTCAAAGACCTGAAGCGAAACTTCCTGGTTGAGTTCGAGGCCGCCAGGGGTAGTGGTCAGGTATTTTTCAAGGTTCGCAGAGCCAATCAACCTCTGAGAATGCTTGTCAAAATGCACATAAACCACGTAAGAAAA
>CAZFUG010000241.1:0-6995 GCA_964522035.1 uncultured bacterium | reverse complement strand
TACTCTTAATACCCAAATTAATATTCTGACTATCAATAAAAGCATAATTAATCTGCACTATCTGCGTTTATCCGTGTTCATCCGTGGCCATTCTTGACCTCGCGTTCATCTGTGGCTGGTTTTGGGGCTTAAAATCGGTGTTCATCAACAATCAGAGGGTTGTAAACTGAATGCGGTCGACCCTGTAACCAAAGCCGTTTACATACTGGTCACTGCTGAGCAGAAGTTCGGCGGTGTCGCCCTCGATGACCTCTGACCAGCCTTCACCAAAGACGCCGTTGATGGTTTCGACCGGCATCTCGACACCAGGAACACAAATCTTGAGAAGATCGCCGTTGTGGTTGACTTCGATGCGCGAAAAATGCAGTCTGAAACGGGTTGCGCCAGGCACTTTAACGGTCTGGCGTTCTTCCTTGCCATTGTAATAGGGGTGTAGCGACTCGATCACTCTTTCTTCGTTCTGCCACTTGCTGAAATCGTAGTCAGGCAGTCTTTTGCCGGTTTTGTTCTGCAGCGCATTCGCCACATTCAGGCGCAGTCCGCTCTTCACATATCGGCCGAGACCGCGCACCTGGTCGGCGCCATTCAGCAGAGCGGCCTTGACCTGCTGCCATGTCCAGTCCGGGTTCTGGCACCAGACCATGGTTGCTGCCGCCGCAACCTGCGGGCATGCCTGCGAGGTGCCCGAAAAGGCACGGTAAACGTTTTTCGGCATCAGAGAGAAAATGTTCTGCCCCGGTGCCGCTATTTCTACCATTGAACCGTAATTGGCAAAACTCGACATGTCACGGTTGTCAGTGGCGCCGACCACGAGTTGGTTCGGTACACCGTAGCACGATGGATAATCTTTCTCTTCCGGGTTGTCGAGGTCTTTGCGCGAATTGCCGCTAGCGCAGACAAACAGAGCGCCCTTGTCGTGTGTGTAGCGCACCGCATCCTGCATTGCCTGGGTGAAAGACGGGGTGCCGTAACTGTTCGATAGAACCTTTGCACCGTTATCGACGGCATATTTTACTGCCCGTCCGACTTCTTCACCATAAAGGGTGCCACCCAGACCGAAAATTTTGACAATCATGATCTTCAGACCAGTATTCATGCCGGTAACACCGACGCCGTTGTTGGCTGTTGCACCGACAATGGCGCCGCAGTGGGTGCCGTGATACTGGTCATCCTGAATATCGCCGGTTTTTCTGACAAAATTGTAGCCATGAACATCATCGACGAAACCGTTGCCGTCGTCGTCGATGCCATTGCTGCGCTTATCGTTACCATCGGCGTCGGGGCCGCTTTCACCCGGATTGACCCAGAGAATTGCCGGGTCGATATCTTCGTGTTTCAGGTCGAGCCCTGAATCGACAATTGCCAGAATGATATCTTTTTTCGGCTGCCAGAGGCTCCAGGCCTGCCGCATTGCAGAATCGCAGCCAGAAATGCCGGTTTGCCCCTTGTCGTCGGCCTGCCCGAGATTTTCGAGATGCCACTGCTTTTCAAAAAACGGGTCATTCGGAAACATGCCCTCACGGCTGCGCGTAAGGTCAGACCTTGTATATTCGCGCCCTGCATCTGCTGGTTCAAATGGCTGGCAAGGCACTTCTGCGGCACTGACCGGTGAAGAAAGCAGCAGCATGAGAAGTATCGCGAACAACGGCATGGCATTTACCTCCGGCATTTTTTATCTGTTTATAATACACCAGTTTGTTTCGTCAGAGAACAGGACGTAAAAATTTTATATGGTGGTTGCACTGGCT
Source organism: uncultured bacterium (assembly GCA_964522035.1). Lineage (GTDB taxonomy): Bacteria > Muiribacteriota > Ozemobacteria > Ozemobacterales > Ozemobacteraceae > Rifleibacterium. The sequence goes on along the minus strand of CAZFUG010000241.1, from coordinate 5,247 downwards.
CAAAAACTGCTAAGATTTTCAATTGGCCTGGGTTCCCGCGCTTTTTCTCTCAGACGACAAGCGCGGGAATGACGCAATCCGACTCCGTCATTTCTGACGCAGACCCGGAACCCAAAAGTTTAATGTGCCTGCTCTGAAAAATTTACGGTTTGCTGTGCTGCCTGGACCAGCACAAAATGGTGAATCAGGTCTGATTATTCCAAAATTCCCGCCGTACCCTGCGGATACTGGCGGGCGGTATAATGTGTTTGCCTTGCATCATTAGAATTAAAGCCTGTTAACAAAGGATTTGAATCTTATACTGCGAAAAAATGTTGCAGTGCAAAACTTTGAAAAAAAATTCACAAGCAGGGTTGCAAACCTTGACTTGTTTCGCCTTTTTGGCTTAATATCACCTTGCCTTTCGGCACCGGAATTTTTTCAGCCCGATGCCAATAACATTCAGGCAGGAGTGCGATTGTGACTAAAAAGACATACGCAATGATGGATGGGAACGAAGCTACCGCGCTGGTCGCGCACAAAACCAATGAAGTAATCGCGATCTACCCGATTACACCCTCCAGCAATATGGGCGAACACGCTGATGCGTGGACAGCCGCTGGTCAGAAAAACGTCTGGGGCACAGTCCCAACCGTTTGTGAAATGCAGTCAGAAGGCGGCGCCGCCGGTGCCGTTCATGGCTCTTTGACCACCGGTGCTCTTACCACTACTTTTACCGCTTCTCAGGGCCTGCTGCTCATGATTCCGAACATGTATAAAATCGCCGGTGAACTCACTTCAACCGTATTTCATGTTTCGGCTCGCTCACTGGCCTGTGCCGCCCTCTCGATTTTCGGCGACCACAGCGACGTAATGTCGACCCGCCAGACCGGTTTTGCCCTGCTCGCTTCCAACTCTGTTCAGGAAGCCCACGATATGGCCCTGATCTCTCAGGCTGCTACCCTCGAAAGCCGTGTACCCTTCATCCATTTCTTTGACGGTTTCAGAACTTCTCACGAAGTTAATAAAATCGAACTGATCTCTGATGAAAACATCAAGGCCATGATCGACGACAAACTGGTTCTCGAACATCGTGCCCGCGGCCTCAACCCCGACCGCCCGACCATGCGCGGCACCGCTCAGAACCCCGATGTTTATTTCCAGGGTCGCGAAACTGTCAACTCTTTCTATGACAAGACCCCCGAAATCGTTCTCAAAGCCATGAAAAAATTCGCCAAGCTGACCGGCCGCGAATACAGCCTGTTTGACTATGTCGGCGACCCGAAGGCCGAACGCGTTATCGTTGCCATGGGCAGCGGCGCCGAAACCATTCATGAAGTCGTTGAATACCTCAATGCCAAAGGCGAAAAAGTAGGTCTTGTTAAAGCCCGCCTGTATCGCCCGTTCAGCGCCGCTCACCTGGTCAAGGCTTTCCCGAAGACCACCAAAGCCATTGCGGTTCTCGATCGCACCAAAGAACCGGGTTCTGCCGGCGAACCCCTCTATATCGACGTAAGAAACAGCATCGGTGAAGCTCTCGAAGCCGAAACTGCGCCGTTCACCAAATGGCCGAAAATCATCGGTGGCCGCTACGGTCTCGGTTCAAAAGATTTCACTCCGAACCAGGTTCTGGCCGTATTCGACAACCTCAAAGCCGACAAACCGAAGAATCACTTCACCGTCGGTATCGTTGACGATGTCACCAAAACCAGCCTCGAACTCGGCGAATCAGTCGAAACCGGCGATCCGAAGACCTTTGCCGGTATGTTCTACGGTCTGGGCTCTGATGGTACCGTTGGCGCCAACAAAGACGCCATCAAGGTTATCGGCGAAAAGACCAAGAACAATGCCCAGGGCTACTTTGTCTACGATTCAAAAAAATCAGGCAGCATGACCATTTCTCACCTGAGATTCGGCGAACAGCCACTGCGCTGCCCATACCTGATTTCACACGCCAACTTCATCGCCTGCCACAACTACAGCTTCATCGAAAAATATGACATGCTGAAGAACCTCAAAACCGGCGGCACCTTCCTGCTCGAAACCGAATACAGCAAAGACGAAATCTGGGAAAAACTGCCCCTCGAAACCCAGCAGCGCCTGATCGACAAGAAAGCCAAATTCTATGTCATCAACGCCATCAAACTTGCTGAATCGATCGGCCTCGGCAACCGCATCAACATCTTCATGCAGACCTGTTTCTTCGAAATCTCGAAGATCATGCCGCGCGAAGAATACATGAAATATCTGAAGGACGCCGTCAAGAAAACCTATGGCAAGAAGGGCGAAGAAGTCGTTAAGATGAATCAGAAAGCCATCGATATGGCTATCGAAAATCTTTTCGAAGTTAAGATCCCGGCCAAAGCCACTGCCAAGACCAAGATCAAGGCAGCCATGGTTCTCAAGAACGCTCCGAAGATTGCTCATGACGTTCTCGAACCGATCCTCGCCGGCAAAGGCGATGACGTAACCGTTGGTCAGATGCCCATCGACGGCACTTTCCCGACCGGCACCAGCCAGCTCGAAAAACGCAACGTCGGTATCAGAATGCCGCTGTGGGATACTGAAACCTGTATTCAGTGCGGTATGTGCTCTCTGGTGTGCCCGCACGCCGCCATCAGAACTAAAGTCTATGATCCGAAGTTCGCCAAGAACGCTCCGAAAACCTTCAAATCATGCAAAGCCAAAGGCTTCAAAGAAGACCTGATGTTCACCGTTCAGGTTGCTCCCGAAGACTGCACCGGTTGTGGCGCCTGCATCAGCATCTGCCCGGCTTTCCAGAAAGATGCCGCCGGCAAGAAACTCGAAACCAGAGCGATCAATCTGGCTTCTAAAGACGAAACCATGCGTGTCAATGAAGCCGAAAACTGGGATTATTTCCTCAACAAGATCCCCGATCCGGATCGTTCACTTATCAACCTCAGCACCATCAAGGGTACTCAGTATGTCAAACCGATGATGGAATTCTCGGGCGCCTGCGCCGGCTGCGGTGAAACCGCCTACATCAAGCTGATCACCCAGATCTGCGGCGACCGCCTGATGGTTGCCAACGCTACCGGTTGTTCTTCGATCTACGGCGGCAACCTGCCGACTACCCCGTATACCACCCGCGCTGACGGCCGTGGTCCGGCCTGGGCCAACAGCCTGTTCGAAGACAACGCTGAATTCGGCATGGGTATGCGCCTCGCTTCTGACAAGATGATGGAAGAAGCCGTTGAACTGCTCAACAAGGCCGCCGGTTGTGGTTGCAAATGCTCAGCCAGCCTCAAGGCCATCGCTGACAAGATTCTCGGCAACGCCCAGAAGACCCAGGAAGAAATTGAAACCCAGCGCGCCAACGTCGAAGAACTGAAAAAAGCTCTCAAAGACTGCAAAGACGAAGTCTGTGTGCGCCTGTTCAACATGGCCCAGTATCTCGTCAAACGCTCAGTCTGGATTATCGGCGGCGACGGCTGGGCATATGACATCGGTTACGGCGGACTCGATCACGTTCTCGCCTCTGGCAAGAACGTCAAGGTTCTTGTCATGGACACCGAAGTCTATTCAAATACCGGTGGTCAGATGAGTAAGGCTACTCCGCTTGGCGCCGTTGCCAAATTCGCCGCCGGCGGCAAAACAATGCCGAAAAAAGACCTTGGCATGATCGCCATGACCTACGGCAATATCTACGTTGCCAAGATCAGCCTCGGTGCCAACCCGGCCCACGCCCTCAAGACCCTGCTCGAAGCCGAAGCCTACAACGGCCCCGCTATCGTAATCGCTTACAGCCATTGTATCGCCCACGGTATCGAAATGTCAGAAGGTCTCATGGAACAGAAGAAAGCCGTTGACGCCGGTCACTGGCCGCTCTTCCGCTTCAACCCCGACAACCTGGCACAGGGCAAGAACCCGCTGACCCTCGATTCGAAAGAACCGACCCTGCCGCTGGCTGACTACGTCTTCGGTGAAAACCGCTTCAGAATGCTGAAGAAGTCCAACCCCGAAGTTGCCCAGAAGTTCGTAGAACAGGCTCAGAAAGATGTTAAACTGAGATACAGCATCTACAAACAGCTGGCCGAAATCAAGGTAAGCTGAACCTCTGTAAAGAGTCAGAAACCGTTCTAAATGGCAGCCCCCGTAAAGGGGGCTGTTTTCTTATGCCGCAAATTTTCTAACCGGCTCGGGCAACCTTTTTGTGAAGAGTATTGCATCGAAATATTCATTGATGCCAAATCTGCGCAATCCTTTACTATTAAATAGTTCAGCAGTATTTTGAGGCTGAAGGCTGCCGTTCTCGGCAGATATGGCAAGACTGGCGCATAAATGAAAAATCGCATGTTGCATTTCTGGCGCTGATGATTGATCAGAGAAGGAAATGTTTTGCCATGCTGTATCAGAAGAACTGGTCTTTAAAAAATGTCCTGGTTGGTAAATAAAATTGGAGGTTAGTTGTATGAGGAAACTTGGTCTGCTGGTTCTGATGATGGTTCTCTCTGTAGTTTCGGTTTTTGCTCAGGATGATCTTGATGCCGCCTACATGAAAACTTTTGGTAACGGCGTCATTCTTGTTTCGGATAAAGGCATTCCGCCCCGTGCCAAATGCGATCCGGCGCAGTTCGATTATCGCGATGGCAAGTTCTTTCTTTCGGCCGGTCCCGAAGCTTCTATCAATTTCCGGGCGCTGCTGCCCGAAGGAACCAATCTTGGTGCCGAACTTGAAAAAGTGAAAAAAGCTCAGGAAGCCAATCTTCAGTATCGCAAAGAAGATTATTGTGTGTATAAGGTCTGGTCGACTCACGATCTTGGCGGCACCCCGCATGACAACGTCAAATGGCCGACCAGCCTCAAAGAAATGCCCAAATGGGCAAGCCCGGTAGAAGCTTTTACTTCCCTCGAACCCGAAGTTTACCCCTGGGTTGCTCCCGGTGTCAGCTGGGGTGGTGACTTCAGATCATCGCTGAGCGGTGTTCTTTCAACCAGTCGGCCGGGCCAGAAACTGTATATAACTTTCCATGTCGGCTTTGAATACCAGACCCCGGCCGGCCAGGTCGAAAGCAAATGGAACGATGTACTTCAGAAATGGGAAAACGTCACTTCCAACGGTCTGATTGGCTACGCCCTCTCAGAGCCCCTTGCAGCCTCAACGGTAGAATTTAAATAAACATAAACACTGCTGAACCCGCATTATCCGCATTTGATAGTGCGGGTTTTGTTTTTCCGGGATTTTTTATGAAGAATCTATCCCAAAACAATTTTTAACCACATCAGACAAACGCCTGCGTAAAGGAA
>CAZFUG010000240.1:0-7007 GCA_964522035.1 uncultured bacterium | reverse complement strand
CTGGCTCTCGCAGCTGCTTAAAAAGGCAGAAAACCCGAACCTGCGCCGCACGGTTTTTCTTGGTTTCAGCCATTCGAACGAAACGGTCAGATTTTATGTCTCGGAAGCGGTAGCAAGCTGGAAATCTCTGGCCGAAGCAGACGTAAAAGTCGTTGCCCGACCACTGCAGGTTGAAAAGAATATGAAAAATCTGCGGTCGATCATTTCATGCCTGGCCCGCAACCCCTACCCTGCTTCGGTCAAAGCCGTCGAAGATTTCCTGCAGACCTGCCAGCCAGGTATGATGCTCGACCTGATGCTTGAGACAGCCTCACATGGTCGCCCTGAGTTTCTGCGCATGCTCGACCAGCTGCTGAACCGAAGATCAGAAGTAATAACCCTCGATGACGTCGACCGGGTCGGCAAAATTCTCGGGCATGTCTATCACAGCAACCCGGAAGGCCTGGTTCAGGGCCTCACTTCGCCGAGCAAAGCCTACCGTTTCTGCTGCATCATCGCTCTCGATTCGATCGAAGACCGGCGTATCGCCTTCTCGATCATGGAAACCCTGATGCCCAACGAAGAGCCTGATGTCATGAAGCGGGCGGTTAAAACCCTGGCGCGCTATTTCTTCCATGAAGATTTCAGACTCAAGGGTGCAATCACCGACTTTTTCCTCAGCCTCGGCAAACTTATCACCGAGCCTCTCTGCGAACATATCGAAACCCTCGAAAACGAGATCGACCGCAAGGCCCTCGTCGATATGATCGAAAGCGTCGGTGGTTCGGTAGATCCGGCTCTGCTGCGCCCGAAAGGCGAAGCCAAGGTCGTTCTCTCAGATAACCACCTCGACGAAGTTCTCGAAAAGAGACGTCAGGCGCTCGAAGAACTCGAAAAATACGACCAGCTCATCAAGGTCAGCCACACTCTCGATCTGTCGATCATGTTCACCGACGTCAAGGGTTACACAGCTTTCAGCAGCAAGGCATCGCTCTCAGAAGTCATGTCGATGCTCAAGCAACATGACGAAATTCTCAAGCCGGTTTTCGAAAAATACAGCGGCGATGCCCTCAAAAAGATCGGTGACGCATTCCTTGTAGTATTCGAGAACCACAATAACGCCATACTCGCGGCGATCGAGATCCAGCGCAAACTGGCCGCCTTCAATCAGACCGTGCCAGAAGAGCGCCAGCTGGCAATCCGCATCGCCGTTAACAGCGGTTCAGTCATCAGAACCGAAAACGACGTTCTCGGCGACCCGGTTAACCTTGCCTCACGCCTCGAGGGTGTTGCCGACGCTTTTGAAATCGTCATTTCAGAGAATACCCTGCAGCGCATCAACCGCCAGATCTTCGAAATCGAGCCCTATGGCACCCATCAGCTGAAGGGTATCGAAAAGCCGGTCAAGTCATTCAAAATCAAGTGGTAATGCCCTGACCCTCAAAAACTGACTGATAAAAACGGTCTGCCGCATGATTCTGCGGCAGACCGTTTTTTTATCTATTTTTAAAAGGCAGGTTCAGCTTTTCGCTGCAGGAGCAGCAGGGCGTGGCGGCTGCGGCACCGGTTTTTCGGGTTTGCTGGTCTCAGAAGTCGGCAGGCCATAGGCTTTGGCACTGCCCTTGCCGATTCTTTCTTCGAGACGCTTCTGAAAGTCTTTTTTGTCTTCGGCGTGCTTCAGGCCGTCTTCGTAGGTGATCTTTTTGCTGACAACGAGATCTTCGAGACACTGGTCCATGGTTATCATACCATCGCCGCGACTGGTCTGCATGATCGACAGCAACTGATCGCTCTTGTCTTCTTTGATACAGCGGCGAACCGGCGTTGAGCCGACGAGAACCTCGTAGGCCAGAACGCGGCCGGCCGACAGATAAGCCGGAACCAGGCGCTGGGAAACGATACCCCTGAGAGTACCGGCAAGCTGCATTCTTATCGTCTGCTGCACATCGCCCGGAAACGAACCGACGATACGGTGAATCGACTCGTAGGCATTGATCGTATGAAGGGTCGAAAAGACCAGGTGACCGGTTTCTGAGGCGGCAATGGCCAGGCTCATGGTTTCGAGATCGCGCATTTCGCCGACGAGAATGACGTCGGGGTCTTCGCGCAGCGCACTTCTCAGAGCGTTAGAGAACGAAAGGGTATTGGTGCCAAGTTCGCGCTGGCTGACAACGCTGCGCTTATGCGGGTGAACAAATTCGATCGGGTCTTCGATGGTAATGATGTGATCGTAGCGCATACGGTTAACATGGTCGATCATGGCAGCAAGAGTCGTCGATTTACCTGACCCGGTGGCGCCGGTAACGAGAATCAGGCCGGCTTTGTGGTTACAGATCTTTTCCATGATCGACTTGTCGATCGAGAGTTCTTCAAAAGTCGGCACCGTATTCGGAATGATACGAAAAACGCCTGCCATACCGTTCTTCTGCATGAAAACGTTGACGCGGAAGCGGGCGCAGTCAGATATTTCGTATGAGAAGTCGAGTTCCATGCGTTCATTGAATTCGCGCTTCTGCGCGTCGTTCATGATCGAAAACAGCAGAAACCGGCTTTTTTCAGGGGTAATGGTTTCGAATGTGGTTCTGACGAGTTCGCCATGCACCCTTATGCTGGGTGGCAGACCGATGGAGATATGTAAGTCAGAACCCTTTTCTTCGTGCAGGTAATAGAGCAGTTCTTTGAGGTCAGTGATGTTCTCTTTTGCGAATTTTCGGCGCAAAACACGGGTTTCGACGTTTTCTGGCCGCAACGAGTCGAGGGTTATCTTTTCGTTTTTGAGAACGGCATCGAGCTGATCTTCAGACAGCTTCGAAACGAGCGAGATCATGCGATCCTTGTCGACATCTGACGAGCTATCGAAAAGATTCAGGAAAGAAGTGACACCGAAATAGTCGCGGCGTTTGAGAATTTCGCGCGACCACCAGGCAATATCGGCGCTGTTATCGAAACAGGCCGAAACCAGCTCTTTAAGAAAAGCTTTTCGCGGCTGGCGAGAGAGATTTTCGACAATCGTATGTCTGATAGACAGATCTTTGTCGTCGAGCTTGAGCAGCAACAAACCGGCGATCAGCTCAAATTTCTGAAGTTTTGAAATGGCTTCGATGGCGCAGGTGCGCACGAGCGTATTTTTAGAATTGTCGATCATGAAAAGCAGGGGTCGCAGCGCTTCTTTGGAGCCGATTACCCCGAGAATCTTCAGAACCTGTATGATCAGGTCTTCGTCTTCGGTATCCAGACAGGCCAGCAATGGGTCAACTGCGTGTACACCAAGCTGCACAATAATTCGATGCGCATAATCCTGAATGAAAATCGATTCGTCCTTGATAAAGGGCAGCAGCTCGGTAATTACCGAAGGGTCGCGCACTTCGCCAAGGGCGGTCAGCAGATAATATTTGGTATCCTGGGTTGGCTGGCCGAACTTTTCGTGCACCAGTTTAACGACTTCAAGGCCCAGTACCCTGCCGAGAAGATTCATCATGCTCAGCCTGGTGTCTTTGCTGGCCGTCGGAAAAATGGCAAGAACATGCGGCACAACCTCGCGACCCCAGTTGCTGAGGGCTTTTATAGATTCCTGTCTGACGACCATCGATTCGTCATCCAGCAGCCCCAGAAGAGTTTTCAGCGAATTTTCATTTTTTATTTCACCCAGACCGGCGCAGATATATGGCTTGAAAACCCCGTTACGGTCAGATTCAAGCATGCGCTGAAACAGGGTAAAGGCTTTTTCACGCAGAATGAGAGGAATCAGCTTGATACATTCATACTTCTGCTGACTCGAGCAGCTCTGAAAGTATTCCTGAATGATCTGATAGATAGAATCGCCCTGCTCGATCAGAGCTCTTTTTGCCTGTTTTCTGACGATCCAGCTCGGGTCGCTGATTTTTTCGAGAAAGGCAAGAATCACCTTTTTATCAGGATTTTTCGAGAGAGCCTCGAGTGAAATTTTGCGAATTTCATCGTTTTCACGGCTGTTGAGAATGTCGAGCAGTTCTTCCTGGCGGACAAAGCCGAGCTCAATAAGAATAAAGAACGCCCAGAACCTGACGGTCATGTCAGAAGACAGGCGCAGGGCCGGCAGAACGTCTTTAAGAATAGTCGGGTAGTTTATGACGATCTGAACAGCTTTTTTCTGAATGCTTTCAAACTTACTGGCAAGGGCAATCGGCAGAGTTGTCGAAATAACCTTTTTCTGTTTTTCTGAATTCTGCGACTGCAGCAGCGATGCGAGCTTATCCAGGGCATGTTCGTTGTCAAGAAAGTCGTGGCTTCTCAGTTTATCCTGTAGACTGAGCAGGATTTCCTCTATCATAAACTGCGTTCCTTGGCTTCTTTAATTGTGTGAGTCAAAACAGCTCAGAAGATTATAGCAGTTATTCACTCTGGATGGGGATTTTTTTTAAAAACTGCATACCGGCAGACCGGGCAATTTGAGTAGATGACGATTCCCGGTCAGGAACATGGCAGCGCCGGCAGCAACAGAACAGCAATAGGCCTGCAAAGACATTTCCCCTGCCGAATGCGGCAGTTCGAGCGAGCGTTTCAGGGCATCTTCATTGAATGGCGCAAGCTCAAAAACGTTCTGCCCAAGAATGAATTCATCAATACGGCTAAGTTGAGCATGACTGCGCCCGGCCCGCCGCAAAACCCAGAATGCCAGAGGAACAGCGAGGACCAGCCCCTCGGCCCTGCCGACCAGCGAGAAAATTTCGGCAGCACCCGGCCCATCAGTGAGCCAGACGAGCAGAGGCTCAGCATCGAATGCCAGCAATCCCTCGTTAAACGAGGTCGACCTACCGGTTCTGACCATTTCAGGAGGTTTTACATACCCTTTTAAAATACCGCGACCGGCAATGAATCTTTCACGCCAGTAGGCCGAACGTTCACCGTAGCTGATCGAATACACCGCACCCCGTCGTTGTGCCAGCCAGGCATCGACATCGGATTCAAGAAACACCGTTTTTCGACCGGCGTGCCGGGCCATAGAGGCGAACTCCGGCCGGTGATTCGGCGAACTTGGCGACACCCACGCCTGTACCGTGTGACGTGATACGCGAAGTTTTTCAGATATTTCATTGAGAGTCAGTAATTTTTCGCTGCCCATGTCAATATATTACAATATGTTGCAGTATTTTTCAATACGTCAGAAACCCGCATCAGAAGCCCATCTTCTCAAACCCATCGGTTTCCGCGAATCCTTTACTGATGTTGCCCGACGCACCATGCCAAAGCTACTAACGTGATCAAAAGCAGCGATGACAAACTTTTTCGGCTATGCCTCTGATCAGCAAGGAGTTTTTTCCTGACAGCAAGCTTGACCATAAAACAGTTTTCGGTTAATATGACCGGACCAACTTAACTTTTTACGGAAATATTTCGGAGGTACAGTTTCAATGTCTATGGTATCTATGAAAAGCCTGCTTGAAGCAGGTGTACACTTTGGTCATCAGACCAGAAGATGGAACCCGAAGATGGCCAAATACATCTTCACCGCCCGCAACGGCATCTACATTATTGACCTGCAGAAGACCACCAAGCTGCTTGACGAAGCATGTGACTTCATCAAGAGCGTCGTGCGCGAAGGCAAACCGATTCTTTTCGTCAGCACCAAGCGCCAGGCCCAGGAAATCATCAAGCAGGAAGCAGAACGCTGCGGCATGTTTTTTATCAATTACCGCTGGCTCGGCGGCATGCTGACCAACCACGTCACCATCGAAAAACGCATCGCCCGCCTCAAAGAACTCAACGACCTCGTTGACAGCGGCAAAATCGAATCCTACCCGAAAAAAGAAGCCTCCAGAATGCGCAAAGAACGTGAAAAACTCGATCGCGCTCTCGGCGGCATCAAAGATATGAAGGGCATGCCCGGCGCCATCTTTGTCATCGACCCGCACAAAGAAGCTATCGCCGTTGCAGAAGCCAGAAAAGTCGGTATCCCCATAGTTTCTGTCGTAGACACCAACTGTGACCCCGACAACATCGACTTCGTCATCCCCGGCAACGACGACGCCATCAGAGCCGTGAAGCTGGTTACCAGCCTGATCTCTGATTCAGTTCTCGAAGCCCTCGAAGGCAAATCCTTCGGCGAACTCCGCGAAACTGCAGAAGTTGAAGCCGGCATGAATGAAGATGTCGATATGGCTTCAGCCCTCGGCATGGTTGCTGGTTCTGACGACGCAGACGATAAACTCGTTATTGACTAATTAAGCTACAGAAGCGAAAGGTGGAAACTATGCAGATAAGTGCTCAGATGGTAAAAGAGCTTCGTGAAAAAACTAATGCCGGCATGCTGAAATGCAAAGAAGCCCTGGTAGAATGCAATGGCGATTTTGAAGCCGCCGTTGACTACCTCCGCAAGAAGGGCCTTGCCTCAGCCGACAAACGCTCTGGTCGCACTACTTCACAGGGTCTGGTAATTCCGTTGACCACTGCTGACAAACGCACCGCTGCCATTGTCGAAGTCAACTGTGAAACTGACTTTGTCGCCAGAAACGAAGATTTCGCGGCTTTTGCGAACAAGATCGCGAATCTGGTTCTCAAAACCCCATCTGTAAAAACTGCAGAAGACCTCAACAAGCTTACTGTCGACGGTCATCCGTTCGAAGAATTTGTTAAGTCTAAAATCGCCACCACCGGCGAAAACATCTCGGTAAGCCGCGCTGAACACCTCAGTTTTGCCGCCGGCCAGAATGGTATCTTCGATACCTACATCCACGGTGAAGGCAGCATCGGCGTCCTCATTCAGGTCAAAGCCGAAAATGAAGCCGCCGCGAAAAAATCAGAAGTGGCTCACTACGCTCATGAAGTAGCTCTTCAGGTTGCCGCCATGAATCCAATGGCTCTGTCTTCTGACAACATCACCCAGGAAGTTAAAACCAGAGAACTTAACATTGCCGTCGAAAAAACAAAAGCCGAACTGATTTCAAAAGCCGTTAATAAAGCTCTTGAAAAAGAAAAAATCAATCCCGCCCATGTTGACAGCGAAGACCACATGAAGTCCAACATGGAAAAAGGCTGGATTGACCAGGAAA
>CAZFUG010000239.1:0-7021 GCA_964522035.1 uncultured bacterium | reverse complement strand
ACCCCGATGACAGAGACAGTCAGAGGATTGGCAGAGGGACTTTCAGCTTCGACAGTGAAGAGATATGGATTCATGACACCAGTAATCATATTTTTTACGAATACATGATTCCGGTGCCCGATAATCCGGCAATGAAGATCGTGACCCGCACAACTTTGAATATCGACATGGAGCGTCTGCAGAAATGAGCATCAGACAGATTATCGCCGCTTTTGCCATCTTTGTCGCCAGCTGCAGCCCCGCAGTCTGTGAAACTGTTGCATCCGGCACCTCAGATGCAGAGACCGCGGTCGAGCCGCTCAAAAAGTTCGCCAGTCAGATTGTCTCAGGCAACCGCAGTCTGCTTGCCGCGGCTCATGATCTCGAAAGCTCGATGTTCGCCAGACAGAGGTCGCTGGAAGCTTTTTCGCCGCAGTTCTATTACAGCAGCGATGCCAGCAAGGCGGCGAACCGCAGTTATAACCCGATTACCGGGCTCGAAGAAGATTACAGCACCCGCCGTCGAGGTTCAGGCGCCGGCATCTCGCAGCGTACTCCGCTTGGCAAGCTCAGTTATGACTATACCAACAGCAAGACAGAATACACATCTTTGCAGACCAGCTATTTTCAATCGCTTTATCTGGGTATTCAAAGCGGTCTGTTGCGCAACGATGCCAGAGTCGATGCTCTCGAACGCCGTATGGCTCATGCCGAATACGAGGTGAGCGAGGCACAGAATGATTCTGTGCTTCTCGATGTTCTGCACGGCTCTTTTCAGAGTCTTTTCAACCGTATGGTAGTTGCCAGAAGCCAGCTGGTGAAACAACAGAATCTGAGCTTCTATGGCTCGCTGGTCGAAGAGGCTGAAGTGAAACTTAAAAACGGTATTGGCAGCGAGCTAGATCTTAAACAGGCGAGTATGCGCCGGCAGCAGGCCGAAACCGGCAATTCTGAGACTGAGCTGTCGCTGCAGGAAACCGACCGGCGCCTTGCAGCCCAGCTGGGAAACCTCGCCTGGAACCGCGAAATCGCCAGTTTTTCGTTCGATCCGGTTATAAAGTGTATTCCGGCATCGTTTTCACCGGAAATTCTTGAAGAAACGGCGATGAAAAACCGCCCTGACTACCGGGTTTTTCTCAGCCAGTATAAACTGCAGAAAGCCGCATTCGAGCGTGCCAGACAGCTGAGCCGCCCCGATCTGACAGCCAGGGCCCGCTGGGGCAAGCAGGGCAGGGGTAGCTCAGAAGACCTTGCCGCTGAAATGCCAGACAAAAGCTGGGATGTCTCACTGATTTATTCGGTGAGCTTTGGGCCTGACGGCAATAAACTCGATTTTTCGGGCCAGCGCGAGAGATTGCGCGCTTTCGAGGCAAGGTTGCAGCAGAAGCGTGACGATATCAGACTGGCGCTTGCCGATGCTCTCGAAAGACTTGAATTTCATCGCAGCAATCTGGCTCTTCTGAAAGACTCTGAAAAGCTGTCGGCAGAAGTGCTAGAAGGCCAGCAGCTGAACTTTCAGCTTGGCAAAATCTCGCTGCTCGATCTTACCCGTTATCAGCAGGAATTCGATAACGCCAGTCTGGCGGTAATTCAGGGCGAAGCGAGATTGATTCTCGAATGGCTGCGGTTGCACTACGAAACCGGCACCCTTGCCAGTTTCTCCGGCATAACCAGAAGCCGGAGCCTCAAGGATAAGATTGTGCCACTGATGGCTTCTGAATCAGAGAACGCTGCGAAAGCCGCCTCTGAAAGTGCGTTAATTTCCGCTTCAGAAACCGATTCAGAAAATTATGAAGCAGCAAAACCGGTGGCTGATGAAAAATAAACTGCTGGCTCTGATCGTTGTCTGCTTCAACCTGGCGGTTTTTGCGGCAGGCTGCCTTGGTTCTTCCGGTAAACAGGCTGCCAGCGGCAGCCTGCCGGATTATCATTTCCGCGAAGAAACCAGAGAACATTACATCGATCTGCGGGCGACACTCAAGGCAAGTGATATCAGCGAGGTCGGGCTGAAGCTCGGGCGTGGCAAAATCGAGTGGATGGCCGAAGAGGGGGCCCGCGTCGCATCCGGTGAAGTGGTGGTAAAAATTGACATGGAATCAACCCGTGAGCGCATACGTTCGCGTGAATTCAGACTCGCGGGTGAACTTGACCGTCTCGAAAATGTTCGCCGGGCCGGGCCGGCCGAGGTTGTGGCACTGCAGAAGAACCTCAGCGAAAAGAAGCTCAATCTGCTGCAGGCCAAAAAAGATGAATGGTGGCTGAAAAACCCGAAAACAGCCGACGAAATCTGGAAAATCCATTCAGACATGCAGATTGCCTCGATAAGCTTTGTACATGCGGCCAGAATTTTTGCTTTAAAGAAAAATGTCACAGACAAGGGCTTCGACAGCCCGTTTTCATTGCGAACCAGCGAGATCGACCTGCGTTCACGAGAAATAGAACATGATTATGCCGTTCGTGCCGTCAAGCATCTCAGCGAACCGCCCCTTTCAGAAGAAATTGCCCGGGTTACCTACCAGAAACAGGTCGCATCAGGCGAAATCTGGCTTGCCGGCAACGAGCTTCTTGCTGCGTCTCTGTCCTCGCAGATCCGTCAGAACAACCTTGAAGTAATTGTAGAGCGGGTGCGCTCGCAGATCCGTGAAGAAAAATCGACTCTGAGCGAGTCGGAGCTGCGGGCTCCCCGTGGCGGTGTCGTTCTGCACCCGATATTGTGGGGGCATTTTCGCTTCGTGCCGGGCCAGGATGCCTGGCAGGGTGTCAGCATCGTTCAGGTAATGGGTGAAAGCGGCTATTACCTTGAATCTCTGGCAGACGAAGCCGATGCCAACATGATTCAGGAAAAGGCGTCGGCAACTATCGTTTTTGACAATGTTCCAGATAAAACCTTTTCTGGTGAGGTGACCACGATAAGCAAGGCCCCAAGGCGGATTCGCGGCAAACAGGACAGCGCTGTCAGATTTTTTCCGGTCAATATCAGCGTTAACGCTTCAGAAAGCCTTCTGGTGGGTGCGAAAGCGACTGCCAGAGTTGTTCTCTCAGCAAAAAAGGGTGTTTTTGTGCCGCGGGATGCAGTGAAAAGGGTGGGGGAAAAAAACGAGATAATCGTCAGCTCGGTATTTGGCAAATCGACTGTGACCGCTGAAGTCGAGGATTTCAACCACGACTGGCTTATCTGGAAAAATCCCCCCGGCCCGGAAGGAACCATAGTCTACCCATGAAGCATCTGTTGACTTTAATTATGCTTGTCCTGGTTGCTGTGACGGCCATTACCGGTTGCGGGCAGAAACAGGCCGATATTCTGGCGGTGGAATTCAGGGCAGCCATGCAGGCACCAGCGGTGCGCGGCGAATTTGTCTCTCTGCGCGAAACTGAGCTGATGGCACCATTTGTAACCGAAGTGATCGAACTGATTCCGGAAGGAACAGCGGTTACCGCCGGTCAGGAAATAGCGAAACTTTCTGCCGGAAATCGTCAGCAGACCCTGAAAAAGGAGCAGTCAGAACTTGAAAAGAGTTTGATAACTCTTGAAGGCGACAAGGCAATTCTTGTTCTTGCAGGCCGTATCGAGCAGAAGAATCTTGCTCTGGCTTCTATAGAGCTCGATAGACGACAGATTGAATACGACCGGGCAGTCGAAGGCCGTGACTGGGAAAGGCTGTTCGAACAGGAAGAGGCGGCCCGGGTCAGCAAAATCAGTGGAGTGATGCTGCAAAAGCAGTTCGAAGCCTCAGAAAAAATGTCGGAGCGCGGGTTTTCTGCCCGTCAGGAACTCGCCGATCATGAAAAAGAACTCAAAATCCATACTCTGACAGCTTCGCTGACGCACCGGCTTATCGATTATATCGATCGTTTTGCCGATGAAAAAAAAGTTTTCGAGGCTTCGGCGGCACTTGAAAGAGCTAAACTGGGCAGCGAACTGGCGAGTTTTACAGCGCCCCGCAACCTTTCTGATTATCAGCTGGCTTTGAACCAGTCTACCAGGACACACAAGCAGGTTTCAGACACGGTTGCCAAAGTCAATGGCGAACTTGCCTCTCTGACTATCCGGGCACCGGTTTCCGGGGTTCTGCTCTATGGCGATACCTACGACGGCTCACAGTTGCTCAAGCTGCGCCGGGGTGCCCAGGTTTACCCGGGGCTGACATTTCTGAAACTGGTTGACGACAAGCTCAACGGCGTAAATTTTCCGCTCGATCAGCGCGACGCAAGGCTGGTAAGCTCGGCTACCCCGCTGTTCTACCGGCCGGATGCATTGCCTGAAATGGTTTTTCCCTGCATCTTTTCGACCCGGGTGCCGGTCGCTCTCGAAATTCCCCAGGCGAAGCCGGATGGGCGCACCCAGGTCACTCTGAAGGCAAATATTGCCTCTTACCCGGCAAGCCTGATGCTTGGCTTTTCGGGCACTGTTTATTGCTATGACTTTGTTGCAGATATGTTCAGGCGGTTTGCGGGCAATCGCACGACCACTGTAGGCCGCCGGAATCTGAAACGCCTGATGAGCACTTCCGGCGATGTCAAGCCGGCCAGCGCCTCTTTTATCGTTGCCAGTCTCGATGGCAAACTCAGTGAGGTCGCAGAAGAGGGCAAAACCATCAAGGCCGGTGACCAGCTGGCAGCCATCGATTGTGAGGAGCTGATCCAGAGTGCCCGTGACAGCGAAATTGAACTGAAGAAAAAAAATGAGGAATATCAGCTGCAGCTGCAGAAGAACGCGATCGAACGCGAAAAGACCGCAAAGGGCATCGAGGTAAGACAGGGCGCCTGGGAAGTCGCGAGACTGAAGCATGCCGCTCTGCTCAAGAGTCGGGAGGAAGACAAAATAATCGATCTGAAACGTTCACTTGAAGTTTTGCAGGCAAGAATTTCTCTGGCGCAGGAAAAAATCGCGCATCTTGCCGAACTGCGCAAAAAGGGTCTCAGCTCAGAGCTTGAAGCATTGAAAGCCGAGGTCGAACTTGCTGAAATAAGAAAAGATGAAAAGATCACTGCCTATAAACTGAGCTTTGAAGAGTCGGGTCCGACCGGGCGCTCGGTGAAACTTTCAGAACTCGACGTCAGAAAGGCCGAGGTCGAGCTTGAAAAGGCGCAGCTGGAGGGAGAGCTCGCTACCCTTCGCAATGACCGGGCTGTCCGACTGCTCGAAGCAGAAATAAAGGGTTTGGAGATCTCGCTGGCTCAAACCAGAGAAGAAATCGAGTCAGCCAGCATCAAAGCGCCGGTTGCCGGTGTGGTTATTCTTAATGAATTCAACAAAGCCGGTGGCGGTCTCGGAAAAGCGAAAGTCGGTGACAGCATCTACGCCCGCATACCATTCATGCAGGTCGCAGATGTTGGCAATCTGCAGATTCACTGCACGGTTTCCGAGATGGATGCCCGTTTTATCAGACAGGGTGACGAGGTAAGAATTCTGCTCAAGGGAAATTCCAACCGCAGTCTGCGCGGCTGGGTCGATTCGGTCGGTATTGTCGCGGTCACTGAGTTTCGCAAACGCCAGGACGCGACCGTCAGCGTCATTATTGCACTTGCCGATCCGGCAACCGGCAAGGTTGAGACCGATCCTTCGATTCGGCCGGGCACCAGCTGTGAAGTCGAGTTCAAACTCTATGACCTTGCCGACACGCTGTTTGTGCCTTTCGATGCCCTTCTGCCAACCGCGACCGCCAGCTGTATCGTGACTGTCGAGCGCAAAATGCAGCCGGTGCAGCTGCTCTTTGCCGATGGTCTGCACGGTTGCGCGATTGCCTCAGGCCTGCAGGAAGGCGACGAGATTCTTCTGATGGAGCCTGTCAATGATTAAAACCGAACAGCTGCAGCGCCATTTCAAGGCCGGCGATGTCTGTGTCAAAGCCGTCGACAACCTCGATATCAATATCGGCAGGGGTGAATTCGTTGCGGTCATGGGGCCGTCGGGTTCGGGCAAATCGACGCTTCTCTATGTTCTTGGTGCCATGGACCGCCCGACCGGCGGCCAGATAAGCATCAACGGCGGGCGCCTCGATCAGATGGACGATCAGCAGTGCTCGGACTTTCGTAATCGCGAGCTGGGTTTCGTTTTTCAGTCGTTTCATCTGCTGCCGCGCATGAACCTTGTGCGCAACGTCGAATTGCCGATGCTGTATGCGCAGATTCCGGCCGAACGCCGCCGCGCCCGTGCCGAAATGATGCTGCGTGCCGTCGGTCTCGGGGAAAGATTTGCGCATTTTCCTGCCGAGCTCTCGGGCGGGCAGTGCCAGCGCGCGGCCATCGCGCGGGCGCTGGTCAATTCACCGGCCCTGCTGCTGGCCGATGAGCCGACCGGCAATCTCGATTCACGCACCGGTCTCGAAATTATCGGCATTTTTCAGGCGCTGAACCGCCAGGGCATGACTATCATCATGGTGACCCATGATGAAAACATGGCTCGTCACGCCGGCCGCATCATCAGAATGCGCGACGGGCGCATCGAAAAAAATGAAACCGTCGATCGCCCGCTGCTTTCGGCACTGCCCGAAGAGATAGAAAAATCGCTGCAGGAGGTCTTGCATGCGGCTGGTTGAACAGGTTCAGACGGGCCTTACCGGGTTGCTCGATCACCCGTTCAGAACATTCCTGACGATGCTTGGCATTATTTTCGGGGTTGGCGCGGTTATCGCGATGGTCTCGATCGGTGCCGGCGCCGAACGCGAAGCTCTCGAAGAGCTCAAGAAATTCGGCGACAGCAGTATTCGCATCAGCTCGGTCGAAATTCAGGGTGAGCGCCTGGCCGAAGCTTTAAAAAAGCAGGCCCGCGGTCTGCGCATGACTGATGTCGCTTTTCTGGCTTCGGCATGCCCGTTTATCGAGCTTGCGGTTCCTGAAAAAATCGACGAATACGGTTTTTATATTGCCAATACCAAGCCTCTGGTCAAGATCGTCGGGGTTGGTGACGGCTTTCTCGCCGCTTCCCGTTTCGAAGTTGAACGTGGCCGTTTTTTTACTGACGAGGAACAGGCAAACGCCGCCATGGTCACCGTTCTCGGTGCCGGCGTGGCCAGTGAGGTCTTTGGCCTGGTCGAACCGG
>CAZFUG010000238.1:0-7056 GCA_964522035.1 uncultured bacterium | reverse complement strand
TGTATATCCTGATCGGTTTCGCCAGATCATTTTTTGTCGCAGGCTCATTTCTCTCCACGAGGTTACCTTCCATAAGTGCTCGACCCCTGGTAGTAATAAAAATAACTCCGCCCAATGCCGCTTCGCCATACATTGAGAAGCCCTGGGGTCCTTTAAGTGCTGATACAGAAGCAATATTTGAAGCAGGCATTTCAGAGACAGCATCATAACTTGACAACCACCTGTCCGTGCCGGAAGTGGATAGAGCCCAGAGCGGGCAATCATCAAGGACTATGAGTGCAGGTGGAGGATTCCTCAAAGCCCTGCCCTGGGTGAGATAAACCATCTTATTCCTCGTATCCACTTTGTAAGGCATCAGCTTTCCGATTACATCCTCCAGGTTAACCGCGTTATGATAATCCTCAGTCGTAATTGTAACAACATCTGTAAAAAGGAATTGACTTTCGTACTTATTAAGTGGCCTTTTATTGGTGTTCCTGGTCCCTTTTATTGTTACCGGGTCAATCATTATTACGCTGTCAGGGAATAAATCCGCTGGTCGTGCTTTTGTGGGGTTTAGGAAGAGATCTGATTCCCTGACGGGAAGCTTGAATTTTTTTACTTTCTGTACGAAATCCTTGTTGAAGGCAAACTCAACTGTGACAGGAATGATGTTCCGAACAGCACTCCTGTAATCAGCAATATCACAGTTTCTCCGGCTGATCTTTCCGGTAACCGCAATTACAAGCTTTCAGCAACTGCAACCGATGCCGATGGCGACACCCTTGCCTATTCATGGATCGCAAGCGCAAGCAACGGCAACATTGGCAACCTTACCTCTCTGAACTCTTCATCGATTGCCTGGGTTACCCCCGATGTTTCGGCAACGACAAGCGTTACAATCACGCTTACGGTTAACGATCTCAAAGAAAATGGCCTGACCTCAAAATCACAGACTTTTACGGTATCACCGACCCGCATAAATCAGGCGCCAACCAATCTGGCGATAGATATCGTCGATCTCAACAATGTCGCCACGACCACTTTTTATGCCTATCGCGATTATATTCTCAAAGGTTCAGCAACTGATCCTGAAGGCGAAGCACTCACATGGCAATGGTCGGCTAACAAAGGGATAATTTATACACCAACGGCCACAAGCACCAAGTGGCTTACCCCATCAACACCTCAGACCGCTGAAATCACGTTGACTGTGACTGATATCAAAGGGGCATCTTCAACTTTCAAGAGAACTGTAACGGTTCTTGATTCTGGTTTGCAAAGACCAGCTGTAAGCATCGTTGCTTCGCCGTCAAGCCAGATCATCAAAGTTGCCCAGAACATTTCATTCGAAGGGTTTGGAATTGCTTCCCCATCAGGAGCAAACCTCGATCCAACAAAATTTTCGTGGAGCGAGACAGATGGCGTTGTTTCGCCTTACTCTGTTAATACCGGCAGCAAAACAATTAACCGGTCTTATGCCAGACCCGCAACTTATACCATAATTCTCGAAGCTCTTGATTATGTAGGAGTACCCGGCACCTCTGAATATTCTTTCAGGGTGAATGCGACCCCAACCTCAGCTATTTCTCAGCCGGCAAACAATGCCAGTTACAGCCAGTATGCCGCAGTAACTTTCACCGCCAACGCCTCTGACACCGAAGATGGAGTCATCACGACCGACAGCAGGTTTGTCTGGACTTTCCCGGCACCGACCGGCGTCAAAACCGGCAGAACCTTTTCTCTGACCGACCTCGCGACCGGAACCCATAACATTTCGCTCTCTGTGGCCGATTCGCTCGGCGATTTTTCGGCAACTTCAACCGTCAGAATCACCATAAATGAGAACCAAATGCCGGTTGCCACGATTACCGCCCCGGCCAACAACTCCACAGTTCTCATCAACACACCGCTCACATTTACAGCCACCGCTTCTGACCCGGAAGACGGTACCATTCCGGCCAGCAATTATTTCTGGACTTTCCCTGACCCGGTAAACGCCACCACCGGAACTTCCATCACTGTCAGCAACCTCAACGTCAGCACTCAGACAGTTAAACTTCAGGTTAAAGACAGCCGTGGCCTTTACTCAGCCACCAAAACCGTTGATATATATATCAACCGCCCCCCGGTAATTTCGGAACTTAGCATAAATGGATCAGCCAATGCCTCTGGCGCCGCCGTTCTTCTTGGTACTAAAGCAGAATTTAGCGTAAACGTTGATGACGAAGAAGGTTCTCTGAGTCAGATTGCATGGTATCGAGGAGCAACGCTGCTCGGCATCGGTCAGTATATGGAAGTCAGTACACTCACCGCGGGAGTCCACACAATCGAAGTAAGAACCACCGACAAGCGTGGTGCCATGACCGCCTCTCAGACCGGGGTCTTCATCAATGAAAGACCGGTAATGAGCTTCATAAATCCGGCTTCGACCATTTCCGTTGGCCTGAACCAGCCAATTCTATTCGAAGGGGCCGGAACAGACACAGTTGGAACAGTTGGTATCGGTTCTTTCAAATGGTATGACTACAGTTACAAACTTGGAGCGACCGACACATTCGGAGTCTGGGAAAACAATATCTTCACCTACAACGGTTACACCAAGGCCACCCAGTTCGGAACCCACACGATTACTCTTGAGGGTATGGACCAGCACGGAGCGTTCGGCTACGCTTACAGAGAGATTTTTGTTAACAGCCAGCCCAGAGTTTCGATGAGCAGTCCTGCCTCCGGCACCCGCATTGACACAAGCACCAGCGCGATTTTCACCGCAATGGTTTACGAAGACGATTCGGACGATAGCCTTACAGTTCGCTGGTATGCCGACACTTATCCGTCAACTGTTCTGCAAACACAGGTTGCAACTTCATCATCCAGCGGCAAAGCCTTCAGTTATACAACCAGTTCGCTGGCCTCCGGTTCTCATACCCTCTTCTGCGAAGTAACCGACATGTATGGACTTAAGGCAGTTGCTTCAACCGGCGTTCTCATCAACCGCCTGCCTTACGCGCAAAGCGGAAAAATCAGGATTTCGACCACGCAGTATGCAACTGCACCTGCGAACATCCCGGTCTTCATCTCGGCGAACCCGACCATGAGCATCGCCTTCTCTGTCGATGATTTCGACTTTGAACTTGGCGGAACCGTAAATGCCTACAAACCTGAAAACATCAAATGGGAATCAGACCGCGGACTTTTCGGCCCTGACAGCAAAGGTTCGAATATTTCTCAATCGTTCCCAATTGGCTATAACGAAGTTACTGCAAGAATTTACGATACGTTCTACCCACAGTTTGAACATCAGGCAAGTACCTCTTATAAAATCGCCTTCTATGTCTGGCAGAGCAAAGATCTGTCGGTTGCCTCCGGCTCGATAGACTTCCACGGCAATGGCGATACCTTGTTTGTGTCAAGCAACGAGGGACCCGTAATCAGACAGTACAAGTATACCGGTGGCTCGGAGCCGAATCCTTACATCGTTGAAGACGCGAGCAAAACACTCGATCTCAATGCTACAGCAACCCTGAATGTTGTCTATGGCTGTTCCTATTCAAAGGATTCAAAAGTTGTTGCTCTTGGCAATAATGGCACAGAAGTTCTCTACAAGTTTGACGATGTAACGACTCCGGTTTCTCACACATTTGCAGGTCTGGCCGGAGCAAGAAGCCTTGCTTTCAACTCTCTGTATGCGACAATCGGCTACTTTACCCGCGGCACTGCACTTGTTCCATTCAATCCCTCTACATGGCAGGTTGATGGAACCGCGATTACAGCTGTAGACGGGGTAAATTTTGGCACGCTTGGGCGGGTCAGATATTCATATGGAACCACCGATTTTACCAGCCGTGTATTCGTTGCAGATCCTTCAAACAATAGAGTTGTAAGGTTTATGACGGATTCTCTCAGCGAACCAAGAACCGTTCAGGCCTCTTCTCCAGTTGATATGACCGCTACCAGAAAGCGCCTCCTGACTCTCAGCAACACCAACAGGCAAATCACTCTGCATGCCGTCGATAATGCCAGCAGCTCTGTAATGATGAGCTTCGGCTCAAATGGCACCGGAGTGGGTCAGTTCAACAACCCGGTTTCAATCTATTTCTATGAAAAGGACCTTCTCGTTCTTGAGGTCGGCAACACAGGAAACAAACGACTGCAGTTGATCCGCAGCGGTCATGATGACTGGCTGAAGTAAGTTTGCGTATAAGACTGCCGGGGTAAAACCCCGGCAGTTTTTTTATGAGCATAAAAGCAAAGCGCCAGAGACTCTGTTAATCTCTGGCGCTTTTTTGCGAAGTAATGTTTAAAGCTGGTCGAAGAATTCTCTGAACTGGCGGCGGGCCTGACGGATGATCTGTTCTTTGCGAACTTCACCTTTGGCGCCATCTTCACCAGTGAAGATACCGAAGTTGGCATTCATCGGGTGGAAATCTTTATGGCCGGCGAAAGTAATGTAGTTAACCAGGCCGCCGAGCATTGTCGAAGGCGGAGCAATTACCGGTTCTTTGCCACTGATGATGCGAACGGCGTTGATGCCGGCCAGCAGACCCGTGGCTGCAGATTCAGTATAGCCTTCGACGCCGCACAACTGGCCAGCAAAGAAAATACGCGGGTCGTTGCGCAACTGCAGAGTCGGCGAAAGCAGTTCGGGTGAATTGATGTATGAGTTGCGGTGCATCTGGCCGAGCCTGACGAATTCAGCCTTTTCAAGCCCCGGAATCATGCTGAAGACACGTTTCTGCTCAGGATGCTTCAGATTGGTCTGAAAGCCAACCATATTGTAAAGGCTGGCGAGCAGGTTATCCTGGCGCAACTGCACAACCGCATAAGGGCGTTTGCCGGTCTTCGGGTCAGTAAAGCCAACCGGCTTCAGGGGTCCGAAGCGCAGAGAATCGACACCGGATTCGGCAATAATTTCGACCGGCTGGCAGGCGTTGAAAAACTGCTTGCGCGCGTTCTTTTCAAGATCGGAAAGATCGATGCGCTCAGCTTCGAGCAGCGCTTTGACGAACTCAAGATACTGCTCTTTATTCATCGGGCAGTTCAGGTAATCGCCCTTTCCGGGCTCACCATAGCGATTGCCCTTAAAAGCAATTTCGCGGTCGATGCTGTCAGCGGCAACCAGAGGTGCAACGGCGTCAAAAAATTCGAGTTTCTTTTTGCCGAGACGCTTCTGCAGACTTTCGAGCAGTGCCGGCGAAGTCAGTGGACCGGTAGCGACGATAACCAGACCATCTTCGGGCAATTCTACCGCTTCTTCGTTAACGAATTCAATCAATGAATGGGTGCGCAGATAGCGGGTGATTTCGCGGGCAAAGGCACCACGGTCGACAGCCAGAGCATTGCCTGCCGGCACCCGGTATTTATAGGCGACTTCCATGAAATAACTGCCCAGCAGGCGCATTTCTTCTTTGAGAAGCCCAGAAGCCCGGTCCGGCAAATTACTGCCGACGGAATTGCTGCATACCAGTTCGGCGAACTGATCAGTCGTATGGGCACCGGTGTTGACTTTCGGGCGCATTTCGATCAAACGCACTGGAATCTGGCGTCTGATAAGCTGAAAAACGGCCTCGGTGCCAGCGAGACCTGCACCAATAACAGTTACGGCGATTTCTTTATTCTTCCTGCTGCTCGTCATTATCTGTGCTGCCTTCCGGGATCGATTTAAACTTACAACCCTTGCCTGAACATTTTATATAATTACCAAGTTTTTTCGTCGCGTGCCACACCAGCGGAGAACCGCATTCAGGGCAGAGTTCGCCGGTCGGTTTCGACCAGGTCGTCAAAGTACAGGTCGGATAATTTGAACAACCGTAGAACAGTCTGCCACGTTTCGATTTTTTCTCAAGCATTTTACCATTACAGCCATCAGCCGGACAGGCCACACCAATTTCTTTCACCACCGGCCGGGTATTTTTGCAGGCCGGGTAATTGGTACAGGCGATGAATCGCCCGAACTTGCCGGTGCGGATATGCATGTCAGAACCGCACTTGTCGCACTTTTCTTCTACCAGTTCGAGTTCGCCGGGCTGAGGGGTGCCGGCACTTTCGAGAAGGGCTGCCATCGGCATTGGCGGTTGCGGAACGCCGTCGGCGAAAAGGAGCAGTTCTTCTGGAATATTGATCGTCGATTTGCAATCAGGGTAACCTGAGCAGGCAAGAAACTTGCCGCTGCGACCCATGCGAACCAGCATCGTCTGACCACACTTTTCACATTTGATATCTGATTCGATCTGAACTTTTTCGACCTTTTCTTCGGCGGCTTTGAGATCGCGCATGAAAGGCTCGTAAAACTCGGTCAAAACCTGAACCCAGTCGATCTCACCTTCTTCGATGCGGTCTAGATGACTTTCCATGGTGGCGGTAAAACCGGGGTTGATGATGTCTGAGAAGCATTTTTCAAGAATGTGGTTGACGAGGAACGCGGCATCGGAAGGCTGAAACCTGCCGTCGACCTTGCGCACATACTTGCGCTGCTGAATGGTATCAACGATCGTAGCGTAGGTAGATGGCCGGCCAATGCCTTCTTTTTCGAGGGTTTTGATAATTGAAGACTCACTGTAACGCGGCGGCGGCGAGGTAAAATTCTGTTCGCCGGCGACGCTCACGAGAGAAAGTTTTTCGCCTTTTTCGAGTGGCGGCAGTTTCTGTTTACCCTCTTCAGAGACTTCTGGTTCGGCGTCTTCATCGCGGCTGACGTTATAAAGAGAAGTGAAGCCATCGAAAACCATTGTAGTGCCAGAAGCCTGCAGAATTACCCCGTCGACATCGACCTCGACAGTAACGACGTTGTAACGGGCATCAGCCATCTGAGAGGCAACGTAACGCCGCCAGATCAGGGTATAGAGTTTCAACTGCTCGGGTTTGAGAAAAGCTGCCATCTGATCGGGAGTTCGATGCACAGAAGTCGGTCTGATAGCTTCGTGGGCATCCTGGGCACCTTTTTTCATGCGATAAGTGCGCGCGTGCGGCAGGCGATATTCGCTGCTGAAATTTTCTTTAAGGTAGCCGTCAAGCTCGGTAAGCCCTTCGGGAGCAATACGCACCGAGTCGGTTCGCATGTAGGTTATCAGACCGACC
>CAZFUG010000237.1:0-7073 GCA_964522035.1 uncultured bacterium | reverse complement strand
TTATGGATTTGTTTGCCTCCTTATTTTTCAGTCCGGGAATACTCCCGGATTTTTTTTTACCCGAAAATCAGTGTGGCCGGGAGTCGGCGCTACACACGCGGAGGCCAGGGATGGCCGAGAGTCGTGTTAGCGCCATGGATGGCGCTACACATGCGGAGGCCAGGGATGGCCGAGAGTCGTGTTGCGCATACGGTGATTGAGTGGTTAAAAAAATGGCTGTTTCACCAGTCAGGTGAAACAGCCGCAAGATTCATAATTGAAGCTATCAGTCCGGGAAATAAGCTTTTACTGCGTCTTCAAACCCTGACTGATAACTGAAATTAAAGTCCAGAGAAGGTTTTGTCATCAGTTTGAAGCTTTCCGGTGTTACCTCACCGAAGCCGATTTTCAAGGTGGCAGGGCCCGCCGACAGTTCGGCTTCATGCGCCGTGTAAGAATCAGGAATAAACTCGTGCAAAGGCTTTCCGATATTTTCGAGCTGGGCGGCAATATCGAGGCAGAGTTTTTTCGCAGCTGTCACGATGGTTCGCAGATTGGAATACTTCAGCGTATAGGCGCTGACTGCCCATACCGAGGTATTGACACCGATCCAGAAGCCGACGGAATATTTGGCTGCATCCTGAATGATTTCGTTGATCGGTCTTTCGACAAGCGAGCCATGGGCGCCATTGTCGAGCAGCGACATCATTTCGTAAGTCGCCGGGTCAAAGGTAAACCAGGCTGGCATGGCATGCCCAGCGATTATAGGAGCATTCAGAGCCATGATGACGCCTTTTCCCTCATCTGCGGCTTTCTGAAGCAGGCTTATGGTGTTTTCAGAAACCAGCTTTTCATCAAGACCATCGATAAGGGTGCCCACTTCTTCGGGCCCGGCAATGACGACTTTCGGGTCTTTTGCCATTTTCCAGCGGCTCAGCAGGCCACCGCCGCCCATTACCTTTTCTTCAAGCATGGCATTGGTGATACCCATGAAAAAGTTGAAAGCTCGCACTGCCTTTTCTTCGCCCTGAACCACCGGGTTGATCTGGCGCAGATCGAAAAGGGCTCTGACACCGTTCTTTTCGCCGGTCAGAGTGAGGATCAGGGCGCGCATGCGCTTCGCTGGCCGGGCAGCTCTGACGCCGGTTCTGGCGGCGGCTTCAGTTTCTGCAGCACTTTGCAGGGCGAGAAACTGGAAAATGCGGCTGTGGCTGAACCAGCGAATTGCTGACCGGGTGCCCGGAGCTGTTTCGCTTTTTTTCGCGGCAAACTGCCTGGCCAGTTCTTCTGATGCACTGGCAGTAATGTCTGGCTGGCACAAAGCAATGCTTCTGAAAGTATCGACGATACTGGTCTCAGTGGCGACCGGTCGGCTGAAAGTCAGAATTTCGTCGTCATATCTGATTTCGATGATTTCTCCGACGACTTCATTTTCGGCCAGTGAAACCGGCTGAGCCTGGTTTTCGAGCTTTCCGGCCGGGTTTTCTGCTGAAACGTAAAGGGTCTGGCCATTATCGGGCGAATAATAGAAAACGTCTATCGGGCCCGCCGAACAGTCTGCCGGTTTAAGACCAGGGCTGTCGAACAGGGTGAGAAGGGTTTCGGCTGCATCATCACTTTCACCGCCGAGGGCTGAGCTCATGGCCCCCATCTGGCCCGTCTGCCCGGTACTTTTCGGCCTGACTATCAGATTTATGGTCAGACTGACACCAAAGGTATTTTCAGAAGCCTCTTCGTCACGAACTTCTTTGACTTCATCTTTCAGTTCGGCAGCATCTTTGAAGAAAGGTATAACCAGACGTTTCTGGCCAATCGATAAAACCGGCAGAAGCTCAATCTCTGATTGCCAGCCGGTCAACTTGTGAAGCCCGGCTTTACCAGAATCGGTCAGTACCGCTGACCTGGCAATATCTTCTACAAGGGCGCCATTAGACTTGTAATAAAGTCTGGCGATTTCGAGCAGGTCGGCCGGAACACCCCAGTTCTGCATAAGAACCGCTTCTGGCGAATAAACCGGGCGGCTGAGGTTGGTGTCGGCCGGAATACAGCCAAGTTGCCGCATTCTGGCGATAAATTCAGCTTCGCTCATCTTAAGAAGTGCCTGCAGGCTGTCGTTCATGGCAGCTTTGAAATCTGGAACCGGCAATACCGGCCCGTCGATTTCGGCTGTAACTGTTGTATCCGCGGCATCAGATTTGTTGTTTGTCTCTTTTGCGCCGGTAACAACCTGATTATGTTCAGATGCTGCGCCGGCTTTCTTTTTCCAGCCGCGGGCAACCCGTTCTGCGTGAACTTTTTCAGTGAGAGCCGCGATTTCGTTACGACGCTGCAGGTCGATCTGAAAGATATCTCTGCCGGCCAGCAGATAATCGTCGATTTTGCCTTCACCTGTGAGTTTTGCCGGATAATCGAGTTTGAAAAGAGCTGATTTCAGAAGCGGCTGCGGTTTTTCTTCGCTGTCATCGGCGTAATTGATGCGATAAATCAGTCGGCGTGAGCGGCCGTCAGCAACTATTATCTGATCGTCAGGCCCGAAAAGGTATTCTTTGTTGTCGGTTTCATAACGGCAGACAGTTTCACCAAGATGCAGCTGCAGAAGCTCTTCGGCAGAAATTTCTGTACCACTGCCGTCTTTTTCGTCATTCAGGGTGATATCGAAAAGAGCCACACCGTTATCCATACTGTAGGCATTGATGTCGAGACTGATTCTATCTCCGGCCGCGGTTTGCAGCGGTTTTTCACGGCTGATAGCCTTGTCACCGGTGGCAAGAATTTGTTCGTTGCCAGCCAGGTCAAGGCGCAGACTGCCTTTAACCTGTTTTGCCAGGGTGGCCGGCAGAACGTAAGCCTGCTTCAGATAGTTATTTGAACCGGGCAGGAACAGTACCGGTTTGTGCCAGCCATTCGGAACCGTGGTTGTGCGCGGCGATGGTGCGAGAACCAGTTCGCCAAAGCGCGTCGGCAGTATTAAAGACAGGCGCTCGACCGGGTTCAGATCGAGCAGAGATTGAGATTGAGAGGTCATCTGCAGCGAAAATGTGCGCATAGTCAGGTGATTGCAGGGTTCTGGCAGGACTGAGTCGTCAAAACCGTTCAGCGTAAGCTTGAATGTGTCGGCAATGGTGGCGGCCGGTTTCTGCGGCAGACCAGCATTTTGTGTCTCTGATGCCACTGCGGCGAAAGTTCCGATTACCGGCAGATGTATTGGCCCAAAGGTTGTGTCGTAATAGCTGATAGCGGCTTTTTTAAGCGTTTCGATCGTGTCGAATTCAAAGATCAGGTAGCCTTCGACAGGCTCACCCGGGTTGATCTGCAGGCTTTCGTCGTCAGGAAGCACCAGCGGATCTTCGCTCAGCCATGAAAGATCAGAGATCGGGGCGGTCGGCAGGTCGTTGAGCCGGGCGAAAAAGTGACTGCGTACATCTGGAATCACGTAAGGCAGGCGGGTTTTGACGGTTTTTCCGGTTTCTGGTGCCTGGCCGACAAAATTGGCCGGATGGTTCTGCGAGCCGGAAGAGGCTGTGGTTTCCTGTTCTGGCAGAATGTTTTCGAGTCGGATTCTGAAAGCGGCGCAGGGAACACTGACGCCTCTGAATTTCGACATCAGCAGTAATTCGATGACTTTCAGACGCATCGCCTGATTCTGGCTTTCGGCATTGATCGGCAGGCGGCTGGTGATGATGGTTTCGTCGCGGGTTTTACTGTTGCCATAAAGGTTCTGGCTTAGGTCGAGATTGTAGCGCTGCAGAGATGCCGGCAGCTCAGCAAAGCTTATTTTAAGACCGTTAACCGCAGCTTTCGAGGTTACCGGTGGCAATGGCAGGGCGAATTTGTCGCTGCCGCTCATCAACAGCGTCTGGCCATTGCTTTCGCGTCGGCTGAAAACCAGCTGCACCGGCAGGCGCGGGTCAGCGGTTGCCGAGGCGACGTCGATGCGTTTTCCGAATGCTTCAATGGCGGTTTTTACTGCATTTAGATCGGTAGAAACTGCTGCCTGACCATTGCACATGCTGGCTGCGGTTTCGAAAGGTTCTTTGTCGCGTTCGTCGACCATGCCAATCAGAGTCGTATTGATGCCGGCATCTTTGATACTGCCGAGCAGAGCCTGATATTCAACTTCGTTGCCGCCGAGATCGATGCCTGCATCGGTTATCAGAAGCAGATATTTGCGGTCGGTCGGTATCTCTTTAAGCATTTTGAAAGCAGTCTGCAGAGTTTCAAGAGTTGCGGTGCCGCCGCCGGCTTCAATTGGCGCAAGGCTGGCAAGCAATTGCTCCCGGTCGCCTGTGAAAACCTGAACGACGTTCTGGTACAGGCTGTAGGTGGTTATCTGGGCAATGGCCTCTTCGGGCAGCTGCCTGATCAGGTCGCGCAGAATGGCTTTGGCTTTTTCTAGACGATAGTCGCAGCCCTCTTCTTCGGGTGGCATATTCATCGAGCCACTGACGTCGAGAACGATGCTGATAACCGGGGCGTCGGCATTGCCTCTGACTCCCGGGCGCTTGTATACCATTTCATGTTCGCGCCCGAGAATTGAGGCGACCTGTGCGAAAACTTTGCTGATGTTGTTTTTATCTGCCTTGTGATAAAAACCGCCAGAAAGAGTCGCCAGCCTTTTAAGAGTCGCGTCGTCAGGTTTGGCGCCAAAACCGATGGTGAAAACCGGTATTTCGGCTTCCTTAACGGCGGCGAACATTTCTTCTGGCGTGGTTTTGCTGCCCGGGCCGGTATCATTGTGGTTGGCATCGAAGCCATCGGTAAACAGCAGAACTGCCGGGCGGCTGCGCTCCTTACACCGGCTCAGTCCCAGCATCACACTGTCGTTTAGACAGGTGGCACCATCGGCTTTGATTGCTTTGAGAGCTTTGAGAAGGGCAGCGCGGTCTTTCGCGGTGATTTCCTTCGCCTTTGTGTCGAAATCGACGAGAGTGATCTCGCTGTCAGGCGGCAGCAGTTTGATGAACTGGTCCACCGAATCGAGTGCCAGCTTCATGTCTTTTTTCATCGAGCCCGATGAATCAAGCAATATCGTCAGATTCAAAGGCGTGGCAACTGTGCCGGCCGAAATTACTTCAGCTTTGACGCCGCTTTCTGAGGCTTCAAGATCTTCTTTGCGCACCTGGCCCTGCCATTGCGGGGTGGCAAAGCGTATCTGCACCTGGTCGTCATTGAGCAGGCGCGCAGATCTGATGCGCATTTCCCTGTGCAGAATGCTGGAAGGGGTGGCAGTGCCGTCAGCCGCTTCATCTTCTGCGGGCTCTTCAGAGGCTGGTGCCTGTGGCCAGTTTTCGACAATGGTTATTTTGCCTGGCTGCACCGGAATCATGTGTGCCTGCAGTGAGCTGACGGTGTCGGCCGGGTGCTGCAGCCGGTAGAAGCCTGGCGGCAGCGGAATCATGACGTCGCCATCGGCGGTTACCGAACCTGAAAATTCATTGTCAGAACCAGAAAAATAAGGGTGATCGACTTCGGCGCAGGCGAGCAGGTTCTGATTGCCGGGTTTTTTTATCTGAATGGCGCCGGTTTGTTCGGTGTATTGAATCGCTGGAATTTCGCCAAGATCGATAAGTCGCAGCTGCCCGCTTATCGGAATTTCGATGCCGGTAAGCTGCATCTGCCATTTGCCGGGCAGCGGGTTAAGGCCGTCGACGACGCTGTTGGGGCCGTTGTGGGCAAAAACCTGTCGGTCGATGCCTGCCTGCCACTCGGCTTGACCGGCCGCAATCTTTGCTTCACCAGTTATTTTTACCGCACCAGAAGCGGTCTGCCCGCCGGTAAAGTCAACCGCAATGGCAAGGTGGCGGGTGCCGGGGTGGTCGAAAGTGAAGCTGATGCTTTCGCTTTCTTTTTCCATCTTGAATGGTATTGGTTGATCTTTGGTAAGAGTCGCAGAGGAGAGTGTTGAGACGAAGGCAAAAGTGAAAAAAATGACTGAAAGCACGATGTTTCGCATGAGTTTCCTTCTTTGTGATCACTGATTCTCAGTTTGTTTGTGTTTGTTCTTTATACTCTTTTGCTCTGGCGAAGGCAAACAAACAATGCCGGCGCGAAAATTTTTTAAAAAAGTTCAGGTCTGCCGGTACGTACAGTCGATTCTGCATATCTGTCGACGTCTGTTTTTGTTTGCTGATGTTTATCAAAGCCGCATAAATAAAGCTAAACAAAACATCACTTTCGCTCGAAAAGGGTTATGGATTTGTTTGCCTCCTTATTTTTCAGTCCGGGAATACTCCCGGATTTTTTTTTGCGCCATGGATGGCGCAACACATGCGGAGGCCAGGATGGTCGGGAGTCGTGTTGCGCATACGGTGATGGCGCAACACATGCGGAGGCCCGGATGGCCGGGAGTCGTGTCGCGCATACATCGGTTATGTTTTCCGAAAATCGCCAGATGGGTACAACATTAATGGCGGCTTCTTGAAATAACTTCAGGAAACAATATATTCATTGTAAGAAGAATAAACTTTTCAGGAGAGGAGGTAGGCGCATGAAAGCAGGTATTTGCTTTACGGGTACCGGGCCGATTCTGTTTCTGACCACCTATGATTCCTTTGTTCACGAGGAACTTATAAAGAAACTGGCTGCCAAACGAATAATGAAATATATCGTTTACGAAGTTCCAATTGAGATGGTTAAAGCAAAATACGGCAGCCATTTTGATGTGATCATGGGTGACCTGCATCAGGAAAACGATCTGCGGGTGCTAGACTATGATGGGCACCATGTTTTCTATCAGTTTCAGTTAAAGCAGCTTGCTGGTCCTGTAATTCATGATGAAACAGGCTGAAAATATTACATTTGTGGGCGCTGGCCTTTGATTTGCATTGTGTTGATTCATTGGCCGATGTTTGCGCTTGTTGATAATGGTTCGCTGTGTTTTTAGTTAATAAATCAGCATTTCTGGCCGACAAGGGCTATGGATTTGTTTGCCTCCTTATTTTTCAGTCCGGGAATATTCCCGGATTTTTTGTTTTAGCGCCATGGATGGCGCTACACATGCGGAGGCCAGGATGGCCGGGAGTCGTGTAGCGCATACGGTGATGGCGCTACACATGCGGAGGCCAGGATGGCCGGGAGTCGTGTAGCGCATACGG
>CAZFUG010000236.1:4876-7168 GCA_964522035.1 uncultured bacterium | reverse complement strand
CCATAAATGCCTAGCTTTTTGATATCGCCGGAAAAACCCTCAGGCCTGATACTCAATCTGGCTTCGTCATTAAAGACCACATCATCCGGGGAAAAGTGCCAGACCGCGCTGTAAGCTTTGAGATAGCCCCTTCTGGCATTGCCGCCTGCTGCCGGCGCCAGATCGACCTTGCGCATGGTTGAAAAAACTGGAAAATTAAGGCTGCCTTCAGGAAAAACCACATTGCCGCCGTCTTCCTGCGCAACCTTGCCGCCAGCGGGTTCGACGAAGGTGGTTTCAGGCAGAATCCTGCGTTCCTGCAGCCAGGCACCCTTTTCCCATCTTTTTTCTTTCGGGAAGGCGATTTCGGCGCGGCCACCACGCAGAATACAATTCAGTTCGACGCTTTTGCCATCGGCGTCATTAACAGCGACTTTGCCAAACAACGGACTGGCTGATTTTTTGCTTTGGCTGACACCGGTTGCTTCACCGACTGAAATAAGGCTGAAAGTGGTTTGAACGGTCTGCACAAATTTGAATGGCTCAAGTTCTGCAGCGGTGAACGTTCGCGAAAAATCTGCTGGCTGGTTCAAGATATGGCCTTCGAGAGCAATGCTGTTACCACCGAAATCGGTCGCAGCAACCTTGAATTTAAAGTTTCGATCCGCAAACAGTTCATCGGTAATGCAACCGCTCCATGGTGAAAACCCGGCGGCGAATGGCAGTGTGTCGAAGGGCCATTTAAAAAGATTATAAACGTAGCCGGTGTTCTTTTCGTTGCATTTGAAGAAGTCATAGACCCACGGACACTGGCGGTTGTCATCATAGCTGTACTGATGAAAGGTTCTTTCAAGAAGAATTCTGTCATTGCCAGAGAAGGTTATCTTCTCTACTCCATAGCGATTACCAGCTCCATTGGTATCAGAAACGCCAAGCAGCATGCCGGTGCGGCCCGAGATGCCCGGGGTTTCCGGCAGAGTCCAGCCGCCCTTTCCCTTCGCTTTCAGAGAGTATTTCGCAGGCAGAAAACTGCCGTCGACAACCGCATTGTGTGCCAACGGCTCAAGATAGAGCGAATGATAAACCGGGAAAATGCTGTCGGCCGGGCGAAAACCGTATCTGGCAGGCGCAAGCGGCTCATCGTTGAGCGTTCTCATTTCAAAATGCAGGTGTGAGGGCCCCATGCCGCTTTCGCCTGAAAGGGCCACGATCTGGCCGCGCTTGACCGGAAAGCGGTCAGCCTTGAAAAAGTCGTTGATACCGTGGCGCTGCCCCATTTTTTTCAATTTGCCGTCGATATAGGTCTTGAGATCACCGGAAAAGTCCTGCAGGTGACCATATACGACTCTGGTATTCATCTGCGGGTGGTCAATGTAGAGTGCATAACCGTAGCCGCGAAACTGCACGCTGGCACGTGAAACGAAGCCATCGGCAATGGCCCTTACCGGAAGGCCGTTTTTCTGCTGCGTGCGCAGGTCAATGCCGGCATGAAATCGCATACCACGAAATTCGGCAAAGCTCGAGCTCTGAGAAATATCAATGGACAGAGGCCACATAGGCTCTTCGGCAGAGGTTGCAGGGCAGGAAGTGAGAGACCCGACAGCGATCAGCAGCGGCAGAAATAGCTTTTTCAACGAAATCACTCCAGATTCTGAATGTAATACCGGTCATCTGACGGTGCATAAGGTAACACTCAGCAGCTATTACGGTCAAACCGCAAAAAATGACGACGAATCAAGGGCACAGCAAAGAACAAATGGGCCAAAAGACACCAACTTAGATCAGAACACTATTTCAGTCTGGAAAATTGCGAACATGACCCAGGAATATTGAATTCAAACGCGCCTGCTATAGGGCACGACAAAAATTATCCGGAAAAATAAAAAAGTACTAAACCTTCGTAAAAATTACGACGATAAGGATAGTGGATAAATATAAAAAGTTCGAAAGGAGGTGAAACGATGAATAATGACTTTTTAGCTGGTATTCTCAGCGGTCAGACCGGACCTGTTCCAGCCGTGCAGAATGGCAGGAACAAGAACAACAATATTGAAACGGGCGATTTCGTAAGCATTCTGCGGAATCGACTGGCATTTGACGCCGACACAATTACAGGTTCAACACAGTCAACCACCAACTTCGCTTTCAGAGCAAAAAGCAGCGCGGGTGACATCAACCCATTGCTGATATCAGGCGCTGAAACAAGATTCCCTCAGGGGAATAAACCGACTGTCGAGATTAGATCTGAAAAAAGACTGGAAAACGATGCACGGTCAGAAGCAACCGCAAACCGGAAGGCTGAAGAAGCCCGTG
>CAZFUG010000236.1:0-4866 GCA_964522035.1 uncultured bacterium | reverse complement strand
TGAAAGCTGACAGCACCAGAGAATCAGAAAAAAAAGACGAAGTCAGTGAAACTGATGCCCAGAAAGCCGAAGAACCCACTGAAGCCTCTGAAAATGCAGCCGAAGCCGGGCTGGTTTCTCAGGAACAACTGGCAGCACTGCAGGCCATGATCGAAAAATTCGATCCGGAACAGCAGCAGAAGCTGGTTGAAGCGCTGGAACAGATGTCACCACAGGATCTGCTGGCAATGACTGAAGCTCCTGAAGAGTTCAAACAGGTTCTGCTTGAGCTGACTGAAGAAATGCCTGATTCAGAAGAAAAGCAGGAACTGCTTTCTCTGCTGAACGGTGAAGATTTTTCTGAAATGCTCAAAAAGCTTTCTGAAGAAATCGAACAGGCAATTGCCGTAGACCAGACCGGTTCAGAAAAAAGTTCTGAAACCCCGGCAGCAGTAGAAATGATGCAGGCCATCAATGAAGCGGCCAAAAATGACGAAACTGCCAAAACTTCTGAAGATCATCATGCCGTAACCGTTCAGAAAACCAGACATTCTGAAAATGCCGGTAAAGAAGAAACCGTGACTGATGAAGCTGAAGTTCAGACCGAAGAGAATGCTTCGACTGAAGCCGAAACTGTTACGGAACCAGATTCTGACGTAAAAGAAAAAACCGACAGAAATCAGGAAAAGGCCGAAGCTGGTGAAAAGAATGACCAGAAACAACATGTACGTCTGGAAAACAATAAACCGGGCGAACATGAATCTCTGCGTCAGGAATTCAAAAGATTGAATCAGGCGCCACAGGAATCGACTCAGGGTGTTTCTGCAAACGAAACGCCGACCTCAGGCCAGACTTCAGTGAACGGTCAGAGTCACACAAACCAGCAACCCGCGGTTCAGCCGGATCTCAAGCATGTAGTAGAAGAAGCTGCCAGAAGGTTCCTTTCAGCCATGAACGGCAAGTCTTCTGAAGGCAGCGTAAAAGCCGAAAACCACAGTCATGTGTATACGGCAGACAGCGTTCGCAAAACGGTTCAGGCATCAAACAGCTCCAGCAACAGCGGAACCAACAATGGCTTTGCATTCCAGTCAGGTTCAACCACTAATCAGAACAGTATCAACAAAGCAGCTGCGCCCATCCCCGTGACCAGCGCCAGCTTTGCTGAGCTGATGGAAAAAGCCGAGTTCGTTAAAACGAAAGACGGAACCAAGATTCTGAATCTTGAACTTGACCAGAAGGAGCTTGGGAAAGTTGAAATGGAGCTGACTTCCAAGGATGGAACCGTAACTGCGAGACTTTCAGCAGAAAATTCCATGGCCAAAGCAAAACTCGATGAACTGGCTCCTCAGATCAAAGAGCAGCTTCTGAACCAGGGAGTAAATTTGTCTGAAATTACAGTGGATATTTCTTCGAGAAATCCCGATGAAGGTAATAAGAATCAGATGTCAGGTGGAAAAGGCAAATCCGGTCGCATCAACGCATTAAGAAACAGACAGGATGCGGAAGCGATCATAAAGAAAAATATTCTGCCGAATCTGAGACGGGCAGCCCTGAACATTCAGGCTGTTGACATGATGGTATAGGAGGCAGGCAATAATGGCTATCGAAACCGTAAACATTCCCGAGGGCGGGTTGAATCTGACGACAACTCGAACTCCAAAATCTGAGCTTGGAAAAGACGACTTCCTTAAACTTCTGACTCAGCAGCTGAAAAATCAGGATCCGATGAACCCGATGAACGACATGGAATTCATCAACCAGATGTCCAGCTTCAGCTCACTCGAACAGATGGTTAACATGAACAAGTCCCTTGAGAGCTTCATTAAGACGTTCTCGACCAGCTCACACACTCAGGCCATGATGTTTCTTGGCACTACCGTAACCGCACAGACCAGTGAAATGGACGAAGCAGTGACCGGAGTAGTCGAAATGGTCGGCTTCAAAGACGGCAAACCATTTCTCAAGGTGGGCGATCAAGCCTTCGATCTTGAAGATGTGCAACTGGTAAGCCCGACTGCCTACAGAGCCTGAAACATCAGGGAACGAGCAAGATTTGACAACTTAATCGTATCACGAGGCAAATCATGGATCCCAGACTGATGATTGGACCACGAGGGCCGCAGTTGACTGGAATTCAGACCGCCAGGCCGGCAGCAGCTGCCACACGGCAGAGCTCAACGAGCTTCGACAGTCTTTTCCAGCAGGCAATTCAGGCCCCAGAGAACAGTCAGTTCCGCATCAGTGCCCATGCCCAGAAGCGCCTCAGCGAAAGAAACATTACGATGGATGCAGGCCTCGAAAATTCTCTTAAACGGGCATTTACCGAGCTTGAAGCCAAGGGGGCCCGCGATTCGCTGGTTCTTACCAGAGAAGGTGCCTTCGTCGTGAATGTTCCGAGCCGCACCCTGGTTACTGCTATGGGAATTGATGAAATGCGCGACGGAATTGTAACGAACATTGACAGCGTAAATATGAAGTATGGATAAGGAGCGCAATAAAAAAATGAGACCAGATGGCTGAAACAACGAAATAAGGAAGCAAACGGACGGGAAAACGCGAAGATCAATCGGCAAAACGAATCCAGTATAAATGGCCGGACCCCTTCCCGGGGAAGCCAGAACCGCCTGAATGACAGAAGGCGGGGCAGAAAAAATAATGATGATCTTTGCCAATCCCAGCGGATTGGCCGGGATGAAAAACCAGCATGAGGCGAGGTTTTTCACCCGGTCGGCTGCTCCACTTTTCATGGAGCTACCGGGGGCGACGACGGACCTGACCCTGCGGTGAACGGCAGGCACTGCCGATGAAAGAGGAATCTGTGCTATGATCAGATCATTATTTACGGGAGTTACGGGGCTCAAACAGCATCAGACCAAGATGGATGTTCTGAGCAACAACATCGCGAACGTCAATACCACTGCTTTCAAACGTGGTCGCGTGATGTTTCAGGACCTCTTTTCAGAAACACTCAGACACGGCCAGCAGGCTTTCGGCGACTACGGCGGACTCAACCCGATGCAGGTTGGTCTCGGCGTCAGCAAAGCAGCTATTGATACGCTGATGGATCAGGGTGCGATCGAAGGCACCGGCAAGCAGACCGACGTTGCGATCGAAGGCTCCGGCTTCTTTTCTGCCAGGGGCTACGACGGCAATCTCTACTACACCAGAGACGGCAACCTCAACATCAACCCCAATTACGACATGGTCATGACCAATACCGGCTTCAAAATGCAGGGCTGGCTTTCAACCCAGGACCCGAAAACCGGCAATCTGGAAATGAAAGAAACCGGTGTCGTGCCCTATGATATCAATATTACCAAGTATCTGAAGAAACACGCGCATCAGACCAATGAAATCACCTATTCATGCAACCTTGACAGCGGTTCGAACTCGCGCGATGTTGAATTCGGCCTTGACACTCTGACTTTCAAAGACAGCGAAGGCAACTTTCAGAACCTTAATTTCAAGTTCAAGAAGCTCGATGCCAACAACTGGATCTGGTCGGCAATTGACGACACAGAAGGCAACGTTGCCACCGGCACCATCAAAACCGACGACGACGGCAAAGTTGT
Source organism: uncultured bacterium (assembly GCA_964522035.1). Lineage (GTDB taxonomy): Bacteria > Muiribacteriota > Ozemobacteria > Ozemobacterales > Ozemobacteraceae > Rifleibacterium. Next base: position 1,315 of record CAZFUG010000236.1, on the reverse strand, counting down.
CGAAAGCACTGTAGAGCCGGCCGGTGCGACCTCTTCAGTAGCGAACCCTTATTTTACTTATGACCCGGATGGAGATCCGCGCCCCGGCTCAGCCACCATGCCGGTCAACGCCGTAGCTAATACGGGTGACGGTATCAGTTCAGGCGTAACCGTTTCCGGTAATGAAGTAAAAGACGAAACCGTTCAGGTCATTTTTGACGGCGGCGACCCGACCAGAGCAACCTCATATCGCGTTGTCGGCTCTGAACGCGGCTTTATCGGCGCCGGCACTCTTGGCGGCACCCAGGCAAGATTCGAAGGCACTCCGGTCGCTTTCGGCACTCACTGGACCCCAGCCAGCGGTGCTCAGTTCGACATTCTCGACAACCAGTTCACTCCTCCGAGATCTGCAACCGTAATTTTCGACCCGGGTGTTACCTACTCTACCTCCGACATCACCGACCGAATCAATACCGAGATGAAGAATTTCGGCGTCAGAGGCACCGCTTATTACGATGCCATCACCCAGAAATTCCAGATCGTCAGCAACGAAACCGGCAGCAACAAACAGCTGCAGCTTGCCAACGGCTTTGGTGACTTTGCTGACCTTGGCCTGACAGAAGGCATTCAGAACGGAACTGGCGGAGCCAAGCCTGAGGTTTTCAGTGATTCACTGAACGCTCAGATTTTCAGCACCGCCTATGATCCCGAAAATGATGTCTGGGATCCTTCTTCTGACGTCAGCTTCACGATCACCGACCGCAATGGCAGATCAGCCCTGATAAACTTCAGCGACATCGTCGCCGGGAATAACCAGATTTACACCCGCGGTGCCATTCTGGCCGAAATCAACTCGAGACTGGCCCAGGAAAATGTCGATGCCAGCGCATCGTTCGCTGACACCGACAATGACGGCAGTCCTGATCAGCTTGTAATCTCCGGCAACAAGTCGGGCTCCGGCGAAAGAATCATCATCTCCGGCAATGGCAGCGAAGCTCAACTCGGACTGGTCGCCGGCGAAGTCAGAGGCACTGCCGCCATCAGCGAATTCAACTACGGCGGTCTCTCGTTCACACTGACAGAAGGCAACAACCCGTGGCTGCCCAACGAAAGCATGACGATGACTACCACTGCGGAAAAAGGCGCGTCAGATTCGGTAAACATCATGGTTCCGCAGCCCTCTTCAGACATGCTCACCTTTTCTACCAATGTGAATGGTGAAGTATTCAAGATCGACGGTTCGGTCAGCAGTGGCGCGAAACATTCAACCAACATCATCATCCACGACTCTCTTGGTGCAAAACATGGCCTGGTGACCGAATGGGAACATACGAAT
>CAZFUG010000235.1:0-7170 GCA_964522035.1 uncultured bacterium | reverse complement strand
AAGATTTTTTCCACCACCTACAACTCTTGAATTTGCGCAATAATGCGAATAGTGATTCTTTCTGTTTTTTGTTCTTTCAGACTTCGTTATGTAACAATTAAAGCTCTCTCCACCTAATTTGAATTCTCTTTCTCGATCTTTTTTGAGGCTTTCAAATTTTTCAGAGAGCAAATATGGTTTTTCCTGGCCATGCTCATGAAATTCAATTTCTGGTAAATTGTTGCAAAGATAAAAAATCAAACAGTGGCTCATGAGCTCTTCGGCGATTTGATCTATGGATTTTGCTGTGGCGTCTTTCAAGGTTTTATTATAAAGATTCTTGAGAGAAACAATAGTTCTTCTCTGTCTAGCCTCAGAATCGCACCTGTTTTTGACTTGAACTTCGTTTGCTAGGTCGAAATCAAGCTGGATTTCCTTGTATTTATCGCCTTCAACATAGATGCTTTCTATTTCTATCTTTTCGAATGCCGCCAAAATGGTAAACCGTCCAACACCTTTGCACCCAAAATCAATGTTTTTACGACTGTATGCAGTTTGGTAGGACTTCAAATTGTCAGGGTTAAAGCCTTCGCCATTATCAATAACTTTGATTGATTTTATGGGCTTGTAATCATCCAGTAGATTCGTTTTAGTTTTTTCATCTTCGTTTTCTGGTTCATTTTCACGTTCGATGTGTATTTCAATCTTTTTTTCAAACTTTCCCTTTGTTTGTTGCAGGCTGACAATCGAATTGACAACGGTCTCAAATAATGGCAAAAATGCATCTGAAGACGACAAGTCAATATGGCTTACGTAATACTCTACGGGCAGATACATTTTGCTTCCTCATGAAGTAGAATCAGATGGTATTTTATTAGTATAAACGGCTTATGCCCCTTGAGCCACAAAAAATGTTTAAACCTGACTAATGCAAGCTCTGGCGTAAAAATGCATGGTTTCCTAAAAGACGTAACTGATTATTTGAAATTGGTCGATTGGTCGTGTTTCTGGCCATTGCGCTCAGCAGCAGCTTCGCCTGTCTGTCATCAAACAGCAATTTGTTTTTCATCGTTCATCCTCGCTGGTCGGGTCTGGCACGCCATACTTGGCACGAATCTGATGTAATTTTTCGAACATTTCGTCACGGTTGGCAAACCGGACCTTGAGGTATTCATCATCAGAAGTGCCGTTTTTTAAATGCTCTTCGTATAAAGCCATTCGGCGGAGGGTATATAATCTGGCTGTGGTCTCAAATTCCTCGGCATAGCCGGGAGGATATTTTGTTTCCGCCATCTTCGATACTCCACTTTTTTCGTTTTTGGCCAAGCAAATCACATCAACAAGGCCTTCATCTGCCTTGTTGATTATAACATTTTTTCCTTCATCAACACGAAAATGATCAAGGCAAGTTACCTGGCTTGAGCTGGTGAAAAAAACGAGAATGCGGCCCATATTTGGTGTTTTATGACGAAAGCCTGGTTTGAGTCGGCGAAGGCAAAGAAATCAAAATTTAGCGCGTTTCCGGCGATTTCTGAGGGTGTTTTAAAAGGCTTTGCCTGTAAGAATTGTCGGGCGGCAATAAAGATTCGAAATTCACCAGGCTTAACCAGGCATAAGAAAACCTCCCGGGCTTTTTAAAATCAACCCAGGAGGTAAGGAGGAGAGCGCGCCATTTGAGACTGCTAGGCTGAAACGATTATTTCCTGAGCCTGGCCGAGTCTCAGATTGCCGAGGAGACGTCTGTCAGAGCCTGAAGCGGGATAACGATACGCACATAACGAAGAGAACAGGTGAGGGCTTCAGTATTTTCATCCCCATCTGGCCTTCGATTGGGTTTTCTCAAGCATACCTTTCAAAACAGACAACAGTTGCGGGTCGTCAGCGTGTTCGGCCATAAGCTCTTCAATAGCCGCTGTGGTATCGTTGCCATATAAGACCACAACCTTATTTCCCTGCTGGTTCACTTCGCCAACCCAGGACAAAAGCCCCTCGATCTTCGACTGGCGCTGTTCGGCCATCAGGCGCTTCTCTTCTTCTTCCTGTGCTTTTTCGAGGCGGAGTTTGTCAAGCTTGGCCTGGTGGTATGCTTCAAGGTTCTGCTCGTAGGCTTCGAGGGCGGCAACCCGTTCTTCATAAGCTTTTGATTCGTCAGCAAAGATGGCATCCTGGCGTTCAAGGATTTCTTCGTAAGCCGAAATCTGGCGTTCGACGTATGCCAGGTATTGCTCCTGGTAAGCGTCATTGTCGGTAAATTTGAGGCTTTCCAGCTCATACCTCGATGTGCCGGCGTCTTTGACCATGTCAATCAGGCCCGACGAAATGTTCCGATCTGAAAGGTTGTTCTGCAAGCTCTCAAATGCGTCGTAATAACCGTCACGGGACAGGCCGGCGACAGAAGCCAAATAGAAATCAGACCCAGGTCGAGTGGTGCCGCCAATGGTGTTCGGAATCCGCTCGATCGGAACGGAAATATTCTGTAACCAGGGCGCGTATTTCGCAAAGCCGGCCGCAGCGTTTGTCGAACGCTCAGCCGTCGCAAGGGCAAACTCACGCTGCATTTCAGCCAAACTGGCTTCGATTTCCCTGGTTAACCTTGTGAGATTTTCGCCCTCGGCGACGGTGCCATCTGACCATCGCAAGTCGTGTTGCCCGAAATAGACGCTCGTGAGCGATTCTTCATAAGCCTTAACTTTGGCCTGCAAAGCGCCGAATTCATAGCCTTTGGCAGCTTGAAGATTTATCCAGGCCTCTTCGTTTTCGCTGAAGGTTTTGGCTGTTTTCACTGCATCTGTCAGCTTTTTCAGAGCCGCGCTTGCGCCGTTGTCGATCATTGCGTATGTCCGCGTTCGATCTGAAAAAATGCCGTCTCCGGAATCTGACCATGTGTAGCCGGTTGAAGTGCCATAATAACCGAGACGGGCGTTTGATATGGCGTCTTTCATGGCTCTTGTGGCATAGATCGACGTTATTTCGGAAACATAGCTGTCGACATACGTCTGGCCCATGCGACTTTTAAGATCTGAAGCCTGCTGTATCGCTTCTTTCCCGTGTTCTTCGCGGCCTCCGAAAAATCGGCCTGAGCGGGTTAAGACGTTGCTGACGGCACTGGCCGCAAGGTTTATGCCGAGGTTGCCCCAGTTGATTGCACCTGCAGACGATATTACCGGGTTCGACTGCGAAACTGATTTTGTCAGAATTGAGCTGAGAACATTGCCCAGGGTTAATTCAAGGTTGGAGAAATCCGCATTGGCAAAGCCGGCTGAGACTGCTTCAGCGATAGTTTTTGAAAGCGGCTCCTGGATATCCTTGACCGCTTTCTTTGGATCAGCATATTTTCCTTGCGAACTCATCAATCCACCAGACCAGAAATCCATCATAGAAGAAGTCAGTGCGGCTGCTCCAGTGGAGCTCCCGTCAGGAGCAAGGTTTTTGGCGGTTGCAAGAAAATCATGTTTGCCAATAGTAGCCAACAGATCAACAATTGAAGAAAGAGTTTGCTCTTTTTTCTCAATTTGTTCGATTTCTTTAAGCCAGTTACCAAGCTCAGTGGAGCCATCTTTTATGTTTACCGCAAAACCTCCGGCGGCATATGTCATATCCATCAGAAGCTTATTTGCTTCTTCAAAATTTCCTATCAATTTGACGTCAAAGGTTTTGGCAATGGCTTCATTAGTGTTTTTAAATAACTTTTCTAATTCTTCCTGTGCCTTTAGAGCTTGACGCTTGGCTTCATTAAGCTCTTTGTCAGGGATTGGGCTATCATATGAAGAATTTGCGCTTACTGGCCCTGACTTTTCCGGTTTTGAACTCTTCAGTTTTTCAAGAAAATTCTGGTATTCTTTTTCAAAACCTTTCAGCTGAAGCTTTTTAGCTTCCAGATCAGACCGGACTGCTTGCAACCTTACTTCAAGCAAGCCAGCCATGCTGCTATTGCTTTCATTCGAGCCTTTTTGATTTTCCAGGTCTGCGCGAAGCCTTATTAAATCGCGAATTTCATTTTTCAAACCGGAAATAGAGTCCATTTTATCCGCCAGTTCCCCGGCGGGGCCATTTCTCTGGTATATGTCACGAGTGGAATTCATAAGGCCGAAGAACTCGCGATAATAATTAATTGCATTTTTTAATGCCGGTATAACATCGTCGGTTAAATATTCAACGGTAGGCAAAAAAGCTTGGGCAATTGTTTCACCAATCCCGGTCTTGAGATCTGATAAAGTCGCCTCGAATCTTCTCAATTGATCAGCATTAGTTGCCGTCATTCCGCCCATTGCAACGAGTTGCTTGTTTCCTTCTTTCAGAGTCAAATCTAGAAGCTTTGCCATTTTATTGGCGTCAGACATGCCCTTCGTCATTTCTTCAAAGCCAGCTGGAATTCTTATTCCCAAGTTATCCAGAATGAGGGGCGAATTTCGACCAATACCGGTGACGATATCCTCAAAAGCTTGCCCGGTTTCAATTCCGAAAAGGCGGGCCTTGTTTCTGGCAATCTCCAGAAGGTTCGCAAGCTTGTCTGAATCTTGAGTGACACCGAGAGACATCGCTCTGCTGGCGGTTGCAATAAGGCCCATTTCGTTAATGGTGCCGCCGCTGGCCGTTCGCAGCTTATTTATTATGTCAGAAGAATTCTGCCCAATGCTTCCGGCGAAATCATCAAATGCCTCTCTCGATTCGGCAAGCTGAGCGCCTTGCTTGGCCATATCCCAGCCGGTGTTGATTATTTTAAGGCCCTTTTCGACCAGTTCGGCGCTTTGATTAAATGCAAGAGAATATTCAGACCAAGAATCTCGGCTATCTTTGATTTCTCTGCCAAGCTGTTTAAGAGATTGCCCAAGCTTTCCGAAAGAGCCTTCACTGCCAGAAGCCTTTTTACCAGCGTCGCCAACGCTATTTCCCATTCCGGCAACGTCGTTTTTGGCCTGCTTAGAACGAGACCCAATTTGGTCAATTGCAGAGGTAGTTTTGTTAAGCTCTTTGGCCGTTTTTTCAGAGGTTTGGCCGAGATCGACAAAGGCTTCATCGACCTTGGTAACATCTTTTACGGCCAAAGAACCGTCGGCTTTGATGATGATTTTGAGTTCGCGGTCTTTGCTCATCGGCTTTTTCTCCTTAGTGCGGCCCGGCGATCGGCTATGTTCATCGGGCCTTTTTTCTTGCCGCCGAACATCAGCGGGAGGGCTTCGACAACATTCGGGGTATCTGCAGGTCTTTAAGTGCGATCAGGTAAGCCAGGAAATCCATTTCGAGACCTGTTCAATGCGTAACTGTAAAAGAGTCACAACATCACATAAATTAGTATTATCGGGAAGCGATAATTTGCGAAATTCTTCTCTCGGAAACGGAATATTTTCGAGCAAGGGCTTTGAGTGAGACCCCGCGGTCATAATCTTTGAAGATTTCTTCATTTCGCCTGGCTATATTGGCCATAACGCCTTTGGGCATGTAAAAACATTCCCCGCCGAACATTTGCGCAATTTCGCCGATGACTTTGGAGGCAATCTTATTGGCTTCTTCAATAGGGAAACCCTGTTTCGAAATTGAGTCGCTCACAAGTTCTTCTAGAGCTGTCAAGACTTCAGGCACCTCATCGCTTCTCATGCTCATTGTTTGCCTCCAGATGCAAATTTTAATCCAGGTCAACGCCAAGTTCGGCCATTCTTTCCTTTTCAGCATCCATGAAAGTTATGAGCCTAGAATGGAAACTCGCTGCAACATCGGCATCAGGAAAGGTTCCTGCCGGCTCTTTCTGCAGCAGGCTTTTGAAAACAGGTAAATTAAACATCGGTATCTTGAAAATGCCGCTGTTGACGGTTCTTATGTTGGGGTTTTCTCTGAATTTTCGCATCAGACAATCAAGGCCGACGATTCTTTTGTATTTTTCTGTTAAGGCATAGGCCAGTTCGAGATATTCAGCCCCAACTTTTTCGGCTTCGCTCCTGAGAAAGTCGAGGCGGGCAGAGTCTTTCTGATCGGTCAGGGTGGTTAATTCAAGCTCTGCATTGTTAAGGCATCTGCGAAGGCCGGCAATAGTCTGGTCTGCGGATGAAATAATGCTTTCAGAAAGCTGGCTGGCTTCGCGGTTTGCCGTCAGTTCTTTGGCGTATTTCTTGTCGAAGCTGTCCAGGTCTTTTTGGGTGGCTTCTCCAAGGGCAATTCTCGCAAGAAGGTTTTCACGTTCATTGTTCAGGCTCTGCATCGACGGAACAGCCGATCTTGCCTTGGCTTTTATTTCTTCCTGATCAGAAATAGCCCGCCGAAGGGAATCAATCTTTCCTGACATCTCTTTGCACCGGTCTTGAAGACCTGTTACCGTCATCAATTCGGCCGATTGTTCTTCGTTTATCCTGGTTGAATTTTTCATAATGCCCTCCTGATTGTTTTTTTTGAGTAATATCCGGTTGTGTAATTACTGAACTGAGTGAAGAAGCTGACGGGTGTCGGCTGAGAAACCGCACAGAAGTCGCTCTTCGAACTGGGCCTTCAAGCCGGCGAGCCTTTCGGAGAGGTAGTTGAGCAGCGTGACCAGAGCCTCCTGGTTAACCTTGGTAAGATCAGCACTGGACATCAGGTCACAAACGGCCCCCGACGAAGTTAATACGCGACGCATTTCGTCTCTAATCGCCACCAACTGCCTGTATGATTGTTCTTCGTTTATCTTGGCTGAATCTTTCATAGCGCCCTCCTGATTGTTATTTAAACAATACCCGGGCGTGTCTTATTTGAACCAAGTGAAGCACTTCACTAAAATAAAAAAAAGCCGACTGGCAGTCGGCTTCGAGGGTGGGCAAAGTTAGTTTTTATCGGTCTGGGTCATCAATTCGGTGAGCCTTTCGGTGAGGTAGGCAAGCAGTGTGGCCAGGGCATCACGGTTAACACCGTTGAGGTCGGCGTTGGGAATCATCAGATCGGAAACGGCCTGCAATGAAGTTGATACCCGCCACATTTCGTCTCTGAGTTCGCGTTTTTCTATAGCTGCTGCAGTATAACCCTGATTTTTTCTTGATGTGGTTGTATCAGTCATGGTTTGCAATCCTTTTCACGTAATATTGCACCTGATTCTGAGCAAACTGTAATTTCTGCTCGTAATCTGCAGAAATGGCCTTGGTTTTCGCCTCAAGGTGGGCTTGAAGAAGGTCAGAATACCTTTCGAGCAGATCAACAACATAAGCGTGAAGGTTCTTGACTGGATTCAGA
>CAZFUG010000234.1:0-7178 GCA_964522035.1 uncultured bacterium | reverse complement strand
AGGTTGTTGGTTTGTCAGTCTTTGACGTTTACCGCGACATTCCGGAAATCGGTGAACATATCAGACAGGCAATGGCCGGAAATTTCCGGCAGTTTCAAGTCACCGTCAACAAGGCGGTTTTCGATGTGTGGACTGGCCCGATTTTCACCAAGGACGGAAGCGTCGATGGCGTCATCGGCATCTCATCAGATATTACCGAACGGAAACATACCGAAGAGGCACTCGCAAACGTTCAGAAACTTGAATCGCTCGGCATTCTTGCCGGCGGGATAGCCCATGACTTCAACAATCTGATGGGTGGAATATTCGGTTATACCGATCTGGCGAGCGAAATCAGCAGTGAGCCTGAGGTTAAGCAGCATCTGGCGAAAGTCATGCAGACAATTGACCGGGCCCGTGCTCTGACCGGGCAGCTTCTGACCTTTTCCAAAGGGGGGTCTCCGAGACTCGACACAGGCCCTCTTTTCCCGTTTGTGCAGCAGACTGCCCAGTTCGCACTCAGCGGCTCGAATGTTTCTTGTACTTTCAATGTTGCAGAAGATCTCTGGCCCGCCAGTTTCGATAAAAACCAGATAGGCCAGGTCATCGACAACCTGATCATCAATGCTCAGCAGGCAATGCCGCTGGGTGGCAATATTACCCTTTCGGCCCGCAATGTTACCCTTGCCGATACGGAACACCCGGTATTGAAAATAGGAGACTATGTCAGATTGTCGGTGACCGACACCGGAATCGGCATCCCGAAAGAGATTCAGCAGCGGATTTTTGACCCGTTTTTTACCACCAAGGCCAGGGGACATGGCCTTGGCCTTGCAACCTGTTATTCCATTGTCCGTCGTCACGGCGGCTCGATCGATGTCTATTCCGAATCAGGCAATGGATCGACCTTCACGGTATATCTGCCGGCAGCGGCTGACAGCAAAAAAGTCGCTGTTGAAGTAAAACAGCAGTCGCATCACGGGAGTGGCACATTCCTGGTAATGGATGATGAATCAGTCATGCTCAACATTATCTCTGCCATGCTGCAAAATTTAGGCTACACGGTTGTCGGCACTGCGAACGGCAAAGAAGCCATCGATTACATCGCATCAACCATAGGCAGCGGCAGGCTGCCCGCAGGCATGCTCTTCGATCTGACAGTGCCCGGAGCCATGGGTGGCAAGGAAGCCATTTCCCTCATTCGCGACATGGGAATGAATATTCCAGCCTTCGTTGCAAGCGGCTATGCTGACGACCCGATTATGAGAAATCCTGCCGATTACGGCTTTACGGCAAGCATCGGCAAGCCATTCAAGCTGTCTGAACTCGTTGCCATGCTCGAAAACCATATGCCAAAACCAGCAGTTAAAAACGTTTAATCTCTGAATTCTATGGTTGTTTGATGAACTGATTTAGAATATTTGCTAGATCTGCGATATGAAAAGGTTTGCAGATGCAGGCAGTGAATCCGAACTTTTGTGGATCTGCCATCACCGGATCATTAGCGTAACCGCTCGATACAAACGCCGGGGTTTCCTGACAGAGTCTTCTGATTTCTTCAATTGCCTCTTTGCCGCCCATTCCGCCCGCAATTGTCAGGTCAAAAATCATGCCCGCGATTTTTCGACCGGCCTGATGTTCTGCCACGAAAAAATCTACCGCTTCCCGGCCGTTATTTTTTAAGATTGGAGTATAGCCAAAAACTTCGAGCATGTAGCCAATGGTTTCGCGAACCACTTCTTCATCGTCCATTACCAGAAATAACCCATTCCCGGAATGTCTGTTCAGGCGAGCCCTGGGGGGTGCGGTCACCTCTTCGGCGAATGCGGGCAGCAGAACTGTGAAAGTGCTGCCTTTGCCGGGTTCAGAGGTGACGTCAATAGAGCCGCCATGGCGCAGAACGATCGAATAACTCGTTGCAAGCCCGAGACCATGACCTTTGGCTTTTGTCGTGTAAAATGGGTCAAAAATATGGGTCAGAACCTCTTTTGTCATGCCGATACCGTTGTCGGTGATGGCAAGTTCAACAAAATCACCCGGTTCAAGAACACGGTTCTGATTTCCGGTCAGAGTGATGTTTCTGGCTCTGATCTCCAGGTGACCGCCCGAAGGCATCGCCTGCACCGCATTTATGACGATATTCTCGACGACCTGCCCGATCTGGTTCTTATCGAAGTTGCAGGCTCTGAGGTTTTCAGCGATAGCAAAATGGCACGAAACATTTGAGCCGCTCAGGGCAAACCTGGTTATCTCTTCTACAAACGGGAAAAGGTTCTCAACTTTTTTTATGGGTGCCCCACCCTTGGAAAAGGTCAAAAGCTGCTCGGTCAGCGCCCGGGCCCGGCTCATCGTTTCCAGCGCCGATGTAAGATAATCGCACGTTTTCTGGCTGTCTGCCTGCGATCTGGCGATATCGATGTATCCGTAGATCCCACCAAGAAGGTTGTTAAAATCGTGGGCAATGCCACCGGCCAGTATACCAAGCGAATCAAGCCTTGCTGCGCGGTTCATGGTGTCCTGATGCCGCTGTTTCTCTTCGGCCATGGCTTCTTCTGCCTTCTTGCGCTCAGTTATATCACGTATGGTCGAAACAATTCCTGCGACTTCGTTTTTCTCGTTGCGCAAAGGGACCTGTGATTCAATTGCCCAGCCTTTAACACCATTAATCTCATACTCAAATTCTATCTGAGATGGAATCTGGCCGGCCAGAACCTGTTCAAGCCTTCTTATAATGCCAGTTTTTATGAGAAATGGAAAAGCCTCTTCCGGAAGCCTGCCAAGAATTTCATCTGCAGATTTACCGCTTAAATTCTCCATGAACGGGTTCCATGCTTTTATACGCATATCTTTGTCGTAGACGACGATACCCTCATGAATACTGTTGAAAATCTGCTGATTGAGCTGGCCTGCCTCGTGCAGTTCGGTTGTCCGCTGCCTTACGAGTTCTTCAAGATTGCGGTAGAGAAAGGAATTGCGCATTACCAGAGACAGCAGACCGGCCATTGATTTGAATGCTTCCAGAATCTCGTCAGTATTGCGCAGATCGAGAATATCGAGCAGCAGTAGAAAACCATGCGTTTCGTCATTCGCGCGCAGCGGAATGACAAATGAAGCCTGCATTTGCAGCTCAGCCAGAATCATGCCAATGGTGCCATGTCCCGGTTTGAACAACCCGGGTTCACTTAATTGCGCGGCCTCATCGATCAACCGCCGGGCAGTTTCTTCCGAAAAAAAATCTTTCCGGCGCTCCGGGCAAATGCCTGCAAGCCGGAATATTTTCTGCGGAGAGCGCTCAAAAAGCGCTACTATTCTGCTTCCGACAATCTCACGCAGCTGGGTGGTTACATTTCTGGCGCATTGACCAATGTCGTCACTGAATTGAAGTATGTTGACCAGCAGATGCTTCTGCAACATCAGGTCAAGATGACTGCACGACATTCGCAAACCTCCTCTGCAGTCGTTGCATGGCTTCATGAATGATTGCCCGCAAAGATTTGTCATCTGTCTTTTCGATGCTTACAGGCATGTCAAAGAAATCGGAAATTTCACGCAGGGTGTCTTCAGGAACTGGCACAAAACCAGTATCTATATATTTGATGCAGGTTCGGTGTTCGTGCATAAAAGAGCGGGCAAGCTTCATGTCATTAAAGCCGAGTTCCTTTTGGAAAACTTCTTTCCAGCGCTTTGTCCATTCCGGTAACAGGAGAAATGCCTGACCGTTGCGATCTGCCAGATAGCGATCATGGCCGAGTAGAAGCTCGCAGCAGTTGACTCCGGATGTACGGGCGCAGACAAAGCGATCTTCCAGACTGTGCATTGCCGGTGAACAATCGCCATAAATTACCAGGGCCGGGCACGCAAGTTCCCTCAGCTTTTTCTCAAGGGTCTGCTCGAGCAATTGTGGGTGCATGTGCAGCATGGAATCCAGGAACACAGCCTCAACGCACGGAAAATCCTGCGCCAGTATCGCCGTAACCTCATTTTTCATTACCGAACAACAGACAATGGCAATCTTTGTCATTGTCGCCCCCGATATGATTGAATAAGATCAGCTACGGCTTTAATTCTTTCTGGTGGAGTCGACAAAGGTATATCAGCGCCAGAAGTGGCGAAAATAAAGTGTGGGTCATCGCTGCGGTCATCAAGAATGCTTGTAACCTTTTTGCAGATTTCTTCCGTGCTGCAGGCACTCAGAGTCAGACCATTGAGATTGCCGAGCAGCAGTCGATCAACACCGAGTTTTGTGCGCGCATCGGCAAAAGAATCGCGTGGATCGAGCGCAAACCCGGCAACATTTGGCAATGAGGCGAAGTCCGAAAGGAATTCGGCAATGCGATTTCCGCCGTGGTGAAAAACAATAGGGCCTTGAACAAGCTTGAACGCATTATTGAGTTCCGGCAACAGCATCTCGTCGATCAGTTTTTTATAAACCAGCGCAGGATTTGCGAAAATGATGGGCAAAGCAATGAAAGCAGCACCATCGGCGAGCAATGCATTGGCATAAGCGGCAAAATGTTGTCTTGTCATATCCAGAATTGCTCTGGCCATTTCTGGTTTGTTAATTAAGGTGTCTATCCATGTTTCAATGCCCATTACCAGTGCCGGCAGGTCAACCGGAGCTGTCACAATGCCGCATATCGGGGTCTGGCCTTTTAGTCTTTCTGCAAGCAATCTTACAGATTCTCTCATGAACAGCAGATGTTTATCGGTATCAGGGTCAGGAACGGGTATTTTAAGAAACTCTTCCGCGCTTTTTACCGCAGGCTTCCGGACGTTGGGGGGGCAATCCTGCGGCCAGTGCAGTTCGCTGCCGAAAGCGGCGGCTTCATAGGTCAGCACGAATGGAGCGAATATGATATCCGGCTTGAAAGAATCAAGAATTGCCTGCTGCCCGGCAGCATAGAGAGCCGGGGTGGAAAAATACTCGCCCAGCGGGCAACTGGTGAGCCTGGCACCGTAGAGACTCAAAGTCATGGTAAATGGCGGCCGCGATTGCTGTTTCCCCTCAATGGCAGCCATGACACGTTGCAAAGCTGTCATCCGACAACCTCCTTGTGGAGTCTGTCAAACAGCGCGGGTACGTCAACTGCGTTGGTCGCGGTTCCGTCGCCACCGACTTCAGCTACGAGTTCGGGGCGGGCTTTAAAAACGGCGCCGCCAGCCGCAAGTTTGATTTTGCCATTCAGGCCACGCTGATCGATCTCGGCGCGCAGTTTTTTGATGTTCTGTGCGGTGGTGAACATCATTGCTGAGGCGCCAATGATGGTGGCCTTATAAAAAACTGCAGCGTCAACAAACTCTTTGGGCGTTATATCGTTGCCGAGATCGATGACTTCCCAGCCGGCGGTGGCAAGAAAAATGCCAACCAGCTTTCGACCGAGTGAATGATAATCATCTTCAATGTTGCCAATTATTACAGGGCCCTTGGTCAGCGGCAAAGCCTCTTCTTTCTTGATAGCGCGCTGAAGAATTGTTTCAGCGACCTTGCCCGCAAGATATCCGGCAGCAAGACTGATGTTCTCGGTTTCCCAGAGTCTGCCGATTTCTTCAAGCGCCGGTTCAAGAATTTGACAGATCGCGCTGCGGTGGCCATTGGCATCGGCCCAGTCCGCAAGAAGCCTGTCTGCCTGCGACTGTTCGCCCGCGAGTATAAAATCTATGAGTTTCCTGGACTGCTGTTGCCCTTCAGATTTCTTGTCTGAATCAGCCATTTTTCCTCTCCTTGTCATCCAAACATGCGTTTTCATGCTATGACTGATCTGATTCTGGCGATCTGATTCTGGCGATCTGATTCTGTATTTTTATCTATCTTCTTGATATTCTAGCATCAAAGCTCAAGTTTTGTAAAAGGCATTCTACTGTCCGCATTACAATCGCATCGTTTCTACGCCATATCGATCGTATTTTTTGCATTTTTGCGGCTTTCTTCGCAGCTTCTTTTCTGCTCAAGCTCTTGTGCCCCGGATTGTCGAGTTTTTAAACGATTCTATTAGTGCACTTCACACAGCCAGGTAAATCAGCAATAATTTCTCAGGAAAAACCCGCAAAGGTCTGCTATAATCGATTCAAATAAGCTGGCCAATGAGACCAGGTACGAGAAGATATGTTGAACAATCAGACCAGGAAAAAGATTGAGCGTAAAAAGATCGATATGCAGCTGATCACCTGCATTTCCAGATCGCATCGCCATGATCGGTGCAAATCCAGTCATCACTCAAATTGCGCGCAATCTTTGTCAGAAGCTAAAAGGACAAAAAATGCGCAAAAACATCATATTGCTGGATTTTGAAAATGTTCAGCCAGAATCGCTTGAAAAGCTGGCGCACGATCATTTCAGGGTAATCATGTTCGTAGGGGCTAATCAAAAGCGAATAGATATTGAATTAGCCAAAGCGATGCAGTCACTCGGAAGCAATGGCGAATATATTCAGATCATGGGTAACGGCCCGAATGCGCTCGATTTCCATATTTCCTTTTATATCGGCAAATACTCAGAAACCTGTCGTGACAGTTACTTTCATATAATTTCCAAAGACAAGGGTTTTGACCCGTTAGTTGCGCATCTTAAGGAGAACCGCATTTACTGCTCAAGATGGGATTCTGTTGGAGATATGCCTGCTATGAGGCTTTCCAATAAAATGTCACCTAATGAGCGTGCAAAAGAATATTACGAAAAGAAAATCCTCCTTTCCAAGAGCCGGCCAGGAACGATTAAAACATTGCAGAATTCCATTAATGCCCATTTCTTTAAAACGCTGCCTGAGAATGAACTGACAAAGATTGTCGAAATATTGAAAACTTCAGGAAGACTTCAAATCGAAGGCAACAAAATAAAATATGAAAACATCTGAACAACCGGCTTTACAAACCAAATTGCGCCCCAAATGCCGCCGATTCCACGCATTCCCATCTCAAACACCCCATCGACGCAAATTCAACAATATCCAGATTCCGCATAATCTTTGTTAGAATCACTGAAGACAAAAAATTCTACACAATCCGGCTCTACGGGCAACAGAAGAAGTTATTGCGGCATTGAATGGTTGAAAAAATTAAGACAATTTAGGACAATGAAGACAATACAGGCGCAATGAAACTTTGCGGCGATAAAGAGCATCTGTAGAGGAGTTGAAACGATACTATTAAAAGTTACCTGGGCTGGGCGCCTTCGACAATGTGCCTGAAATCGTTTGTCACAG
>CAZFUG010000233.1:6602-7261 GCA_964522035.1 uncultured bacterium | reverse complement strand
CAGCAGAAAAAGCTTCTTTGCACCGTTTTTGCAGGCTTTTGAGGCTCTTTTCTGGTAGAAATACCGCTTTAACCGCTTCATTGCTGAAGCAGACAGCGGCGTGCCCGGGGCCGGTTTCGAAAAAATACAGTTGCAGTTGTTTTGGCATGCGAAAATTATGCCGCAAAAATCATAATCTGGCAATGCGTCACGCAAGCGGCCGGCCATGCGCCTGCAATATCTAAAAATCCCGGTTTTGCCAGGCAAAGTGATTGTACAAGAGGCCATAGTTATCAATATTCACCTGTAAACGATGCTGACTGGGCAGGTTGTTATTTTTGCTCTTCTGGCTTTTCGGGCGGTGTCTGGCCGCATTTGCCGCAGCCTTTTGACCGCAGGCATACTTCACATCTGGCGTCACCGCACCAGAGACAGTTGAAGCAGTCTTTGCAAGGATGCTTCTTTAAAAGGCTTTCAGGAGGTCTGAAGGCGTTCAGTCGTTTGTATACATCAACTTTTTCTTCTCTGATTTCGGGCGCGGCCTTAGGTTTTTTATCTTCATCAGCGTCGAGTTTATTGTCTATGGTCATGGCAGCCTCCAGTATATGAGATAAAGATGTTCAGTCTGAGGCATAAACTCAAGTGAAATTTTGTGTGTAGTCATTCTGCAACATCGGGCC
>CAZFUG010000233.1:0-6592 GCA_964522035.1 uncultured bacterium | reverse complement strand
TGTTGGTATCCGACCGGGCGTTTTTGATTGACTTGCGGCTGCCGGTCGCTTAAAATCAGGCACCATGATTAATTTAGCCAATGTAAAAGTCGCATATTCAAATCGCGTTCTCTTTCAAAATGCCAACTTTCTCGTTCGCCCCGGCGACAAGATTGGTCTGGTGGGCCCGAATGGTGCCGGCAAAACCACGGTTTTCCGCTTGATAATGGGTCAGGAAAAGCCGGATGAGGGCGAAGTGAACATCAATGCCGGTCTGGTTCTCGGCTATTTTTCGCAGGATGTCGGCGAAATGTCGGGCCGTTCGGCTCTGGCAGAAGTGCTTGCCGGCGCCGGTAAGGTTTACGAAATCGGCCGGAAATTGCACGATCTCGAACATCAGATGGCCGAGCCTGATTTTTGTGGCGATGAAAATTTTATGGAACGCTACGGCAAGCTTCAGGAAGAATTCATTCACCTGAACGGCTACGAAAAGGAAAGCGAAGCCCAGACGATTCTCAACGGCCTCGGAATCGGCCCCGACCGTTGGGATCACCCAGTCGAAACTTTTTCGGGCGGCTGGAAAATGCGTATCGCGTTGGCGCGAATTCTGCTTCTCAACCCTGACGTTCTTCTCATCGATGAACCGACCAACCATCTCGACATCGAATCGATTCTCTGGCTCGAAACCTGGCTGAAGGAATTCAAGGGTTCGATCGTCATGACCAGTCACGACCGCGAGTTCATGACGCGAATCTGTTCGAGAACCATCGAAGTGGCCGCTGAAACCATAACTACCTACAGCGGCGATTACGAATTTTACCTGCGTGAACGGGTGGTCAGGCGTGAACAGTTGTTGTCTGCCCAGCGTCGCCAGCAGGCGATGCTTGCCAAAGAAGAGGAATTCATCGCCCGTTTTGCTGCCCGGGCATCGCATGCTGCTCAGGTGCAGTCGAGAGTTAAAACGATTGAAAAAATTGAACGCATAGTCGTGCCGCCGGACCCGAAGGTCATTAAATTTCGCTTTCCACCGGTCAAAAGAAGCGGCGATATTGTCGTCGAGCTCAACGACCTGGCAAAGCAGTGGCCACTGCATGATGGCCGGATGCTGCCGGTTTTTTCAGGGGTCACCGGCAAAGTGCTGCGCACCAACAAGATTGCGGTTACCGGGATCAATGGCGCCGGTAAATCAACGCTTCTAAAGATTATCACCGGTATGACCGAGCCGACTGCAGGCACATGTACACTTGGGGCGAGCGTACAGGTTGGCTACTTCAGCCAGTATTCGTGTGATGTTCTCAGACCCGAACGCACCATCTTTGAAGAGCTGCAGGAACGGTTGCCGATGGCCAATGCCGGCACCATCAAGAATCTGCTTGGTGCTTTCCTTTTTTCTGGTGACGACAGTGAAAAAAAGGTTTCAATTCTTTCGGGTGGTGAAAAGAGCCGGGTAATGCTTGCCTGTCTGCTGGCGCAGCCGGTGAACTTTCTGATTCTTGATGAACCGACGAACCATCTTGATATAACCAGCCGTGAAGTTCTGCTCGAAGCACTGCAGGAATTCGAGGGCACGGTAATGATCGTCAGTCACGACCGCTATTTCCTGAAGCATCTGGTTAATCGTGTTTTTGAAGTCGACCATGGTGCTCTGAGAATTTATGACGGTGATTATGATTATTACGTGCAGAAATCGGCAGAGCTGCATGGTCGGCCGATAAACTGACATAAAGTATAAATTTAGAAGGGGCAGAACCTTGATGGTTCTGCCCCTTCGTGCTTAAAGCCCTATTTTCAGGCCATGGTCAGCGAATAGATGACGCCGAGCGTGCCGATTACTGCGAGAATCAGAACGGGCAGTCTGGGCATTTCACCGTCTTTTTCCATGGCGGCGCCAAAGATACCGAATACCAGAGGGTGCACCAGGAACGGCATCGCAAAGATAAACGGAATCAGGCTGGCGGCAGTTTCTCCGAACATGCCGCCCTGAGTGGCAGCAAAAAGGCCGAAATGCGAAATGGCTGATGATTTGGCCATTGCCGAATTTGAAATGTCGAGGCCGCCCAGGTAAAGTATGAAGAAGCCGCCAAAGACAGCCACCAGCTGCCAGCCAAAGGAAAACTGCATCAGGCCTTTAACTTCTTCTGCCTCTTTGCCCCCGGCTTTTCTGAGGGTATTGAGTGACCAGGCGGTAAGCACCACACCGATTGCTGCTATTGTAAGGGCGGCCGGCACCATCAGTTTGCCCTGCTGTACACTCATGGCCAGAATTGTGAAGACGAAGATATGACCGAAGAACGGAACATTGATCATGATCGGGGCTCTGGCGGCGGCTTCGGTGCCAAGATCGCCGGCGGTGCAGGCGCCGGTCAGACCGGCATGCGAAAGTGAGCCGGCCATGCCGGGTGCAAGATTGCGGACATTGTTGGCGTTGCCCAGGAAAATCAGCAGTGCCAGACCGCCGAACATCCAGAATATCTGGCCGAAAAAGCCGTAGGCCATTACCGAAGTCATGCCCTGAATCTTGAATGCTTCAACAATGCGCGAACCGCCGATCATGAAATTTGCGGCAAGAACCACCGGAATCCCGGCGAACAAAAGAGAACGGCCGGTTGGCCCCATAACCCAGTTTGAAAATGCCATGCCAAGGCCTGAAGAAATCAACATGGCGAAGAAAATCTGAGGCAGAGCGATAGTTGGTTTTACAGCGCTGGCGATGAAGCCAGAAAGAATAAGTATGCCTACTATCAGAAGAATTTCGAACAGGCCTTTGCGCAGGTAAGAGCCCTTGTTCTGTATTGTTGCCTTGTTGTCTATTAGTATTATGGCGCCGCAGAGGCCCACGTAAGCGATAAGAGGGTAGAAGTGCCCAATCGGGTCAGTGTCGGCACTGCCAGAAAAAAGTTTGAGGACGCCTTCGATGCCGATCAGTATGAAAAAGGCGCGAATGATGAAATACAGCTGGGTTCTTTTAGTGCCCAGCAGGGTTTCTTCGCTGGAATAGACAACGATGTCGTCAAGTTCGAGGTGCTCACCCTTGATGATTTTTTTCAGTTCCTGACCGCCGACGAAAAACGAAACTACCAGCGCGACCAGAGTGACCCGGCTGATAAGTGCTACAAGCGGAAATTCAGGTAGGCCCGGGGTGCCGATTCCGCTTTTAACAAGAGCGTGCCCCATTCCAAGGCCAAAAAGCACGATGATCAGGATTGGCGAATAGCGGCTGCCGGCCACTACGGTTCGCGAGATCAGAACAATCGGAATAATAAGAAAAAGCGTCATCCAGAAATGATTTAGAAACTGAAGCTTGGCAATCTGTTCTACTACCTGTTCCACCAGCAATCTCCCTGTACATCAAAATTTATTACCCGCAGCAAAAGCGCACTGCGGGTACATAGTTCCGGACTCTTGTGCGAACCATTCGTTAATAAGTTTTTCGAGACTTTCTGCCGGTCTGACAAACTTGTCTTATGTTGAATTGGCGTCAGACCAACGGCTGCTGAAACCTGATTGAAAACCTGTTTTTATGCCGGGCTGAAGAAGCTCTCGATGAAGACGACCCGGAAAATCAGAATAAGCAGTTAAAGATATTTTAATATATTCAGTAAAATATTGCAACTGTTGGCGAAAAAATTCTAATTGCTCAAAAAATCTTTGATTTTCTTAGAATTAATTGCGATGATTGATTGGCATTGGCCAGAAAGTTTTATGCTCAATCGCCGATGATGTCAGGGCGCAAAAGCGCTTCAAATCGTGCAAACCAGTCTTCCAGGTCGGGGTTTCTGGTGCGGCCTTCCTTGACTGATTTTATATAGCAGAAGCGTGCATAGTCGATGGCGTTGAGAAAATTTTCGGGATAGGACCCATGGTCGACACTTTCTGCCGTTGCCGGCATTTCTTGATGCAAATCAGGCAATGCCGTATGGGAGGAATCAGAGACGTGAGCATTTTTTTGCCCTGCAACGCTGTCTGTTGTGTGTTTTGTCTCTCTGGCATGACCAGCAGGAACCGGACTGCCGTGATCATCTGCCTGCGACTCGCCGCCGGTGCCAATAAAATCAGCTGCCATGGCTGCCATTTCATCGCCAATATTCGTCGAATCAACAATGGAGTAGACGGTTATCGGTTCATCACGGCCCTTAACCTGTTTTGGCCCGAGATTTTCGAGCGGCAGGCGGCCTTCAAGGCGCTGCATGGTCATTTCGGTGATGAAAATGCGGCCGGGCTTTGCCAGTGATTCCATGCGGGCGGCCATATTGACTGCGTCGCCGAATACATCTTCATTTTTAACAAAGACCGTACCGGTATTGATACCGATTCTGATAAAGATTTTTTCGTTACTTTTGCCGTTGAATTCGAACAGGCGGCGCTGCATTTCCTGGGCGGCACTGCAGGCTTTGAAGGGGTCGTCGAAGCGTACCATGAGGGCGTCGCCGATTTTTTTGATCAGAATGCCCTCGTTCTCTTTGATGACCGGCATCAGCAGTTTATCGTGTACCGCCAGCAGCGTCATGGTGTCGAGCAGCATTTTTTGCGATGCCTGACTCGAAAAGCCGACGATATCAGTAAACATGACGGTTTTTTCGAAAGTGAACTTTTTCAGCAGCTGTTCATCGAAGCGGTCACCTTTTGAACCGTCAGAAAAACGCCGTGCCAGCAGCAGTTCGATGTTGGCGTCAGAGAATTTTTCCAGTTCCATTTTTTGCAGTCGCGATTTGCGGAAAAGGTATTCGCTGCTTTTTATGGCGCGGGCCTTGAACAGCATGTCGAGCTTTTTCATTTCCTTTTCGAAGTCGCGTTCGATGAATTCCTCTGAGGCTTCGATCGCTTCAACGCTTCGCTGACGCAGAAATGTATGAGCTTCGTCGGCGTCGTCAGGTGACAGCATGGGTATCTTGATGAAATCCTGATGCGTTTCAACTTCGATGCTGGCGAGGATTCCGTCTTTGGCAAGGTTTACGCCGGCGATATTCTGCAGGTTGAAAACTCTGACACAGGCCTGCGAAGTACCGATTTCGTCTCTCAGAAAGAGGATGCAGCGTTTGCCGGTAACGAGCGCAAGCATGTAGGCGGGCCGGTTCAGCACGCCGAACATGACGCCAAGCGACGGGTCTATCTGAGCCGGGTTCTGCAGTCGCGTCAGGTTGACTACCATGGTTGCCGCATTGCTTTCGAGCGAACGCGCGCATTCTTTGAATGGCTGCAGTGTTTCGGTGTAGAGACACAACCAGCATTTTTCGATAGTTTCGCCGGGGTTGAGAAGCGACTGAATTATCTGCTGCGTATCTTCGCGCAGGGTGTTGAGAAGCTTGACCGACTGGGGGAAAGGGCCGTCCCATTCCTGCAGGGTTTCAAATTTTTTCTGGCGGCGCGAGAGATTCTGCGCCATCTGCTGGCGTTCGGGTGGATTTTCTATTTCTACGAGTTCCGGGCCATAACCAATGCTTTGCCGCAGGAAGTTCGCTATTTTTTGTCTGGTCTCCGGATCTGACGGTTTGCCGAAATCCTGAAACCAGCTTTGCGAAGAGAAGTTTGCGTAAGCCATTTTAGCGGCCATGGCAACCTGAACCTCTTCGTCGAGCATTGCATGGAGTACGAGATAATAATCGACCTGGCTGGTGCTTTCGGTCTTTTTAATATTCATCAGCGCATTGATTTTATTCTGGCGCGTCATCGCGTCAAAACTTGAAAATTTCGTGCTCACAGAGGCTCTCCTGAATCGGCTGGCTCGACCGGCTTTCTGTATCGTGTCTAAATTTTTTGGTTCCGGTCAGAGTCTATGTTACCATGGTAATGTACCTGTGAAAATGAAAACATAAACAAAAACTGTACACCTGGTGAGAACAATGAAGGTTTTTGCAACTTTTCTCGCTCTGCTGCTGAGTTTATCCCTGGTTGATGCTGCTCCTGCCGCTTCTGTAAAAAAGACTGGCAGCGGCACTGCTGCAAAAACAGCTGAAAAGGCTGCAAAGACACCTGCCGGAAAGGTGACTGCGGCAAAGCCGGTCGAAAAAAAGCCGGCGGTTAATGACTCGCTCTGGCTTGAAGCTTCAGCAGCTCATGATTCCGGAAATGCTTCTGAAGCGACTCGCCTTCTCAGATTATGCCGACTGGCCAGAGTCAATCTCGACGAAGTGGAAAGCCTGCTCAAGGCTTATCTTACCAAAGAAATCTCGACCATTGCTACTGGCCGCGGTTTTGCGCAGCTGGATGAAAAAGAACTGCGTGAATTTCTGACGCTGCAGAATGAAATATGTTCGTTCAGATCTTCAAATGCCGAAGACTGGCGGCAGTTGATCGAAGTTGCGCGTGCCTTCAAGGGTGACCAGCAGTTCGTCGTTGCCGGGGAAGCCTTGCTTGATCGCATCAACGCCGGTATGCCGATAAAGCCGGATGAGCAGTGGGTTAAAACCTTTAAAGATCTCGAAAAACTGATGAGCTCAAACACACAGGTTCTCTACCGGTTGCAGCTGTTTCGAATACTTGCCGGCATCGATGCAACTGCGGCAGAATACCGGCCACAGGTCGAAAATATGATGATTCTTGCCCGGGCGAATGCCGCCAGGATTATCGGCAAGGCCGATGTGGCAATGGCTCTTGGCGATCTCGATGCCGCCGC
>CAZFUG010000232.1:0-7268 GCA_964522035.1 uncultured bacterium | reverse complement strand
AAATGGAGCTTTCGTAGCGGCGACATGAGCTTTTCAAGACCATCGGTCAGCGCGTACCTGTTTCAAGAATGGCCCTGCAAAGGGTTTCAGGCCAGCTGGTGCTTGATTTCCCGCAAAGAAGTTCTATTGAATCAGGAAATGACTCTTCAGAAGTTATTGAAAAGTTTTTCCCTCGCAAAGCTCTTGAACTGCTGCGGGAACGCCCGCCTTTGCAGCGCAGGCGTCAGGACCAGATTGCACTGCCAGGGGCGCTTCTGAAAATTTCGCTTATCGGCGATTCTCTGGTGGCAAACGGTTCCTTTTTCAACATTGACCAGTCAGGATTCCCGGTTTGGATCTCTAATACGAGAGTAGCTGACGAGAATGCGCCAGATCAACCGACTCTTGGCCTTGTTTTCAGTCGCTGTGAACCGGCACCGGTATTGCGTTCATACTTTAATCAAAGCGTTTTCGCCAAAGAGAACTTTTCTGAAGTTGTCGGCGGGTACCTGATCCGTTATGCTTTTACGCCGATTGAACAAACCGGTCTGCCATATATATGGCGGGGCAGCGGCTACGCCAGATTGCCCCAGGCCGTTATGGCAGCCGAAAATCAGAAATCAGAAACGAAAATTATAAAAAATCAGCAGGGAGACGAAGAAATACTGATAAACCGGCTCAATAATGGCATGCCCCACAATGCTATTGCACTTGCCACTCCGATACGTGCCACAACCGCTTTCAGCAATACATTTCTGGCAGCCGCCGGCAGTATAATTTATCTGCTGACCGTTTTTTATCTGGTGAACCGTTTACTTGACCTGTTTTTTGTGCAACCGGTCATGGCCATGGCCGGCTGCGCTGAACAGATTGCAAGAGGCAGTAGCAAATGGTCTCTGCAGCTAGACACCGGCGATGAGCTTACAAACCTGAATCTCAGCTTCTCACGTCTAGTTACCGGTTTGCAACAGCGTAACATGTTAAAAGACTATTTATCTGATGACGCTTTTTCTGATATTGCCGACACAGGCACTGAAAAACTCGCACCTGGCGGTGAATATCGTGAAGCAACCATCATTTTTGCAGCCATCAGCGACTACCAGAAATTGACTTCTGGCTGCAGCGCTGCCGAAAGTATCAAGATACTGAATCAGTATATCGGCATCGGCGATCAGATAGTCAAAAAGCATGGTGGCAGTATTGACAAAATTCTCAACCATACTCTGATGCTGGTATTCAGAAGCTCGCCGACAGACGGCGTTTCGCATGCGCTGCGTGCTTCACAGACAGCCATCGAGCTTGCAGAAGCAACTGCGCGCACGCTTGGAACCGGCATTTATGCCGGCGTTTCATCTGGCACTGTTATTTCGGGCAAAATCGGTTCGTATCAGGGAAAGCTGGACTATACAGTGATAGGTGACCCGGTTAACCTGGCTGCCCGTCTAAAAGTAGAAGCAGCCGACAGTAATACCGGAATAATCATTTCGGGCACTACCATGCGGCTGCTCAAAGGCAAGGGCCGGGTCAATTTTCTGCGGCGCTGTTCACTCAAGGGCAAAGCTCGCGAATACAACATCTACGAGCTTTGCGAACTGCGTTAGAAGCACTGCATTTCGATCGCGAAGCCGTCTTTATGTTCGGGGCAGCGGAAAATGTAGAGGCAGCCGGCATCGCCCCACATCAGCCCGGCGCCTGATTCAGAATCGATCTGGGCAACAAATTCGCCGGGTTTGCCGCAGACCGGGCACACCTGGGTGCCTTCGCCCTGAATCCAGATCGGGTAGCCACCGATGCTGGTGAATGGTTCCATTTCGCAGCCGATTTCCTGGCCGACTTCTTCGTAGATGCTGACCGGATCGTCGCCGTCGATTTCTTCACAAAGAGCTGCGACTTCCGGGTAATTTGCTTCTAGTGACTCGTAATCGGGCAGATTTGCAACTTTTGTTAGAGAGCATGAGCAGGGTTTAAGCTTCTTGTCGACGCCGATGCCGTCGACAAACTTGTCAGCAGCAGGATTCTCACAGGTTTTAACCAGCCACTGACCTTTTTCTTCTTCGGGTCGGCCGATCGGCATACAGTTAAAACAGTAAAAAACGCAATGCAGCGGCCCCATCGCTTTTTTACCGGGCTGAGGCGGGCAAAACTGAAAGACGAAGCTGAGCGGCTTGTTGCAGCCGGGGCAGATCGGAGCCTTTTCACCGGCTTCGGCATAGGCAGGGCCGCCAAATCTGGTATCAGCTGCCAGTTTTGCATTAAAGCCCGGTTTATCTGGAGAAACCCTCATACAATCGCGTTTAAGGGCACTCAAAGCACGTTTTAACTTCTCACTCATGGTTTTCTCCTTTTAATCAGGGGCTATTTCGGCATTGGGCCAAAGTGTTCGTTGATAATCTGCCAGTTACCATTTTCGCAAACCCAGACGACAGTTGCGCGGCCGGGATTGGTAAAACGTTTGCCCTGCAGGGTGCCTGACCAGACATATTCGAAAGTACCTGAGGCAAAATTATCGCTAATTATGTTCCATTTCAGGTTGGAAATATTGAAATTTTCGTCTCTGATTATCGAAAAAGTCTTGCCGATCGCTCCAGAAACCTGGTTTTTGCCGTAATAGGTAGCCTCGGTAAAAATAACCGTGGCGCGTTCATGGAAAAATGGGGCGGCTGCTTCCCAGCTCTGGGTTGCCAGCGCGTCGATGTAATCATAAAAAATCTTTTCTAACTTATTCTGCATATATAAACCCTATCAATAAAGCATGCGGTGGTCAACCCTGTTTGCCCGAAAGCGGCTGGTTGTCACTGATATCAAGATTCTGCGAACCGGCAGTCATAGCTTTCCAGAGAGCAAGCCCACCGACTATTCCAGACAATCCCTGAATAGCATTGGGCAAAAGTGCAATAAAGGCTGCTCCGGGGTCGGTAATGTTGAACATCGGCATCTGCCGCCCGATCAGCGGGTAAATAAAAGCCTCGAAAAGATAATAGCCGGCCACCATGCTGAGACCGCCGACTAAAGCTGCCATTACCGGGCGAACCAGGGAGTCTGAAGCGGAGTTTCGTGCAATGATTCCGGTGATCCAGCCTTCAAAGCCTTTAACAATAAAAGTCGCCGGAATATAGACAGGAAAACCGATTGCGTCAGCAATGGCTGAGCCAAAGGCGCCGGCAATAAACCCGGCACGGGGCCCAAGCCAGAGACCGGCGAGAATGATAAAAACGTCGCCAATATTGAAATAACCGTTGGTTGCCGGAATCGGAACTCGTACCAGCATTGTGGTTACGGCGGTCAATGCAGTAAGTGCCGCGATCACAGCGGTTTCTGCAAATTTAGACTTTATCCGGGGCATCTGAATCTCTACTTTCATCTATCTGTTCAATTTCGTTAACCATAACAGGAATCGGCTCAAAAGTCAGAATTATGCAGGCAAAAATCCATTGCGAAATGCTTCGGACAAACCACATTGACCACTTTACAAGAGGCGCAATGCCATGCCAGTCGTCTCGAAAGCGCGGCAGCAGCAAATCTGGGTTTTCTTCGCGCCATACGAGCAGCAGTTTTGGAATAACCTCTCCGACATGCTGGCAGATTCTCAGAGCCAGCGCAAAATGCAGACCGGCTTCCCGGAATCTTCCGCGTGTTTTGGTGAGTCTGGCCATCAGGTTACTTACCGAAAATGAGTTCAGAAATGTCAAGGAATATGGAAAAACAGCAAGGATATTGAAGTAGACACGCAGCAGGCGAAAACTGTCGGCAGTATCAGCAGGGAAAATGGCCGGCAGAGCCCCGCGAAGAACTGCGCCGCTGACTGCTGTCGTAATTGCCATGGCATAGGCGGCGGCAAGGTAGTCGAGGAGTTTCGCGGTTCCGAGAGATGGCAGACAGCATGCCCAGATAAAAAAGGTTATCAGAGGCCATGCGACAATACTGCCTAGAGTTTCTGGCAGAATCTTTTCAAGCCAGGTGGCAATCACCATGGCCGGGCGGTTTGAAATCAGAGGGTAACCGATCAGCATGAGGACAGCCATCTTCAGCCACCAGGGCCGCAAATTCTGAAGTTTGAGAAATGCCGGGAATTCAAATGTGCTCATGGTTTATCTCGACCTGTTCTGGCGCGATTTTTTTCAAAATCAGGTTACTCGCGGCAAAATCGTGCCATTCGGGCTGGTGCGATATGATTCCGACACCGGTTTCGAGCTGGTGAGCCAGTCTGCACGTATGGAAAATCAGGTTGCCGGCGTCATGCCGCGACAGCCCCCAGCCAGGCTCGTCAAGCAGAAGCAGGGCTGGTTTTTCTGCCAGTCTGGCAGCGATCAGACAGGCTTTCCCGGCCAGCAGAGAATTCCATATCTGATCGCCATCAGAAAGCTGCTTAGAGCACACGGCCTGCATGAGACAGCGGAAAAGTTCGGCGGCTTCAGCAAACATTGCTATGGATGCTGAAAATACCCTTCTGAGATACTCGAACGGGCTCATGGCAAACAGCTGGGTAATTGCCTCCTGAAACAGAAGCCGGACAGTGCCTTTGCCACCGGGAGTTCTGATAAAAACTCTTCCGGAACTGACCGGTAAAATGCCGGCGAGAAGGCGGGCAAAAATGCTTTTTCCGACCCCGTTGTCGCCGGTCAGCAAAAACGGTGAAAGAACTTCTTTCGGTTCACAGGCCCATAAATACTGCAGTTTACTCGCCGCATGAAAAACCGGAAACTGGATTTCGGGAAAATTAACCAGAGGCCTGTCGACGAGCAGATTTACCGGTAAAGGTTCAATGGACGGAAATTTAACACTGCCGGAAGGTGCGTCAAGCTGGTCACCGCGCAGAATCAAAGCATCAACGGGCTTTTCTCCGGCTTCATAGTGCTGACACAGATTCGACCAGTATTTATGGCGGGCAGGGTTAAGCCAGAAAACCGGGTTACAGGCCGCAAGGGCTTTGACATGGCAGCATTGGGCTTCGGCTTTGGCAAAATTGAGCAGCAGCAGTTCACCGCCGGAAAGCGTGCTTACCGGCTGGGTCAGCATTTTCGTGGTCAGGCCATATTTTTCAAGCAGCATGGCAGCTTCGGCTTCGCCCGCGTTCATGCCAGACTGGTTTAGAGCCGAAGTCAGTATCTGCAGGGCATTTGGCAGCGCCAGGCCCTGAGCCGGATCAGGGGTAATAACCGCCTGGGGTCTGCTTTGCTTAAGGCAGCTGAGCCATTGTGAAAAGCCTCTGAAAAATTCACTGCGGCCGGCAGCCATTTTGGGAAAAAAGATTCCGGTTGATTGAACAAAATGATCGACCAGCCCTTCGTAAGTATCGAAGGCAGAGACGGTCATCTTTTTTTCAGCAGAATTCATATTGTCATAGCGGTTCTGTGAAGTCAGAAAGCGCGGCGCTTTTATTATATTCTATTTTTTCAGCCAGCCGTAGGTGCCGATTGAAGCCAGAATCAGGGTGCCGCCGGCACAGGCCATCAATGAAGGGGTTTCGCCGGTGGCGAAGGCGACCCAGACCGGATTGAGCACCGCTTCTGTCATCGCGAGAATAACTCCTTCAAGGGCGCCGACTTTTGAAATGCCTAGCGTAAACAGAGTATAAGGCAGGCCAAGCTGGAAAAGGCCCATAAACACCAGGATTTTCCAGTAATAGGGGGTGATTCCGGCAAGGTCTGTCATCCATGGCAGACAGATGATTATGGTAAGCAGGTTTCCGAGGATCACGGCAGGGAAGGCAAGGGAAACCCCGCGCGTTTGACCGGATTCGAGAGCATCCTTCCCTCGAATCTTCGAAAGTGAGCGCATGAAAACCGCGTTCAGGGCGCAGGCAATGCCGGAAAGAACGCCGAGAATGTTGCCCCACCAGCCTTCAGTGGTCAGCTGTTCGCCAAAGAACATGAAGATACCGATCAGGCAGCCGAAAAGGGCGAGCCATTCTTTGGGGCGAACCGGTTCGCCGAGCAGCGGCACCGACAGCAGCGCAACATACATCGGCGCGGCATACTGCAGCAAAATCGCGTTGGCAGCGGTTGTATAGCGTGTGGCAGAAATAAAGAGAACCAGCATCATCGCGTAACAGAAGGCCGAGCCCCACGCCCGGCGAAAGCCAAAAGCCCGCCGCGCAGTGTGAGCCGCCTGTGCCAGGCTGCCACAGGCAAAAACGTAATAACCAGCCATGACGAAAAGGGTAAAAACGCTGCGATAACCGGTGATCAGCAGCGGGTTAACGCCAGGCATCGATTTTACGCAGACGCCGGAAAAGCTCCAGAAAAGGGCTGCTGCCAGGACCAGCAGAACCCCAACCCCACGATCAGTGAATGCCATTTTTGCTGTAACCTTTGAGAATATCTGCAGAAGCGCGATTAATCAGAGAACAGATTATCCGGCATTTAGAATAAAAAATCGAGTCAAATTTTGAGACAGGCTTCAATCGCAAGTTCAAGCAGGCTTTCGCGAATGTCGGTTCGGGTGTGCCAGCTTCTTGAGTCCCAGAATTCGCCGCTGAGATCGTCGCCGGCGTAGAGAATCTGGGCCATTTCGACATTTCTGAATTTTGCCACGGCAAAGAGGGTGGCGGCTTCCATTTCGACGCAGCTGCAGCCCATTTTTTTCCTGTCTTCGATCTTTTTTCGGGTTTCGCGGTAAATGCCGTCGGTAGTCCAGGTTCCGGCACATTCATAATCGACGCTGCGGGCTTTAAGAGTTGCGACAACGGCATTTAAAGCGGCATTTGTTGGAACGGCTTTTTCTTCATGGCTCAGATAATGATAAGAAGTTCCCTCATCTCTGACCGCAAAGGTCGGAATAATCAGCTTGCCGACCTGATGTGAGGCCGCGAGCGAACCAGCACCGCCGCAGGCAATGAAGCGGCTGGCACCGAGCGCAATTGCCTCTTCGATAAAGCCGGCGGCAAGTGGTGCACCAACGCCCGGGTGAAGAAGGGCAACGGGTTTTGCCAGCCCTTTGATCAGATATACGGGGTTGAAGCCAATCTCAGATTTAAGCTGCGTAATCAGTTCGAGACGCCCCTGCTTTTCGAGACTGGCAATGACGTCATTGAAGAAGCAGACAACGCAGTTTTCGGGCATGTTTTCGAGCGGCTTCAATACTCTGGAAGGCTCGATGAATGCAGGCTTATCCGGGTCGAATTGAAGAATTGCCGGAACTTTTTCTGAAGCTGGCTGCAGAAAAGGGTCAGGATCGTAGATATGCGCGTCCGGATTTTCCCTGATTGCCTCCAATCGGGAATGCAGATCGCCGACGTGAATCTCGAGTTTATGGCCATCTGGATCAGTAAAATAAAGTGATGCGCCTTC
>CAZFUG010000231.1:0-7277 GCA_964522035.1 uncultured bacterium | reverse complement strand
CGGCAACCCTCATAACATAGGGCGTGTGACGGGTATCTTCGGGCACCTGCGGCGCCCGCTGTTCGGGGGTGAGAAGAATTTTTTCGACTTCAACCCAGGTTCCTGCTTTGACTTCGTTCATTCCGGTAACCTCTTTCTATAACTTTGCAGCGCAAAACACCCTGATTATAGCACCCTGAAATTAAAGAGCAAGCCCTGCTTAACTATGCATTATTGTCTACTGCATAAACAAAGTTGAACTGATTCGCCGGTGCGGTTCTAGGCTGGCTGCAAGTTTTCTCATGCAGCAGAAATAAAAAGCCCGCCGGCCAGGCCAGAAATCTGGCGGCCGGCGGGCTTGAAGAGCAAACTCAGTGATAGAGACCGGTCGGGTCGCAGACGGTGATTTTCTGAGAATCTTCTGCGAGATAATCGATTCTTTCAGAAAGCCCTGCAGTAGATGCACGAATGGAAAACAGACCCGAAGACTGATTGGAAAATCGCAGCTGGATTTTCGCCCAGTCGTTGTGGTCTTTCAAAATAGTTTTGCCGGGAGTGTCGGTCGGATTCAGGTCGAGCGACAAACTGGAGTCGGTTTTGTCGCCATCACCGTTGAAGTCGACGCCTGAGCTGCTCGAGCGGCCAAATGCGGTTGCTTCGGTGATGCTGTTTTCATCGATATCGGCACTGGTGCCATCGGAGTAATCAAGCAGCATGGTTTCTGAATATGGATTGTTGTGCAGGCTGGTCCAGCTTCCGGTCGGCAGATACCTGGTTTTGAAGGTGGTTTCGCCGACATCGCTGTAGCGGTAGTAATAATAGCGGTCGCCTTCTACATAGCCGCTATATCCGGGCGTCGGATTACCGAAATTTGAATACATGTAGTTCATGATGCTGAGGTAGTTGGGTTTGTAGTTCTCTTCTTTGTCGCCGCCATGGTAGAGACCGAGGTTATGCCCGAGCTCGTGCATGATCGTCGATGCCTGAGAGTTGATCAGATAGTTCAGAGAATTGGTCGTTGAAGTCGAGAATCCGGCATTACCAAGGGTTACGATAAAATCGTTGCCATTCATTTCGCCCAGGCCGCCGAATGAGCCGTATGGTTTATAACCGATAAGGCAGTAGTGAAAAACCGGGACCTTGGCAAGCGGCATTGACGCGGCCTTATAGGTGGTTGCATCCGCTATGCCTGAAACCGGGGTAAGATAAAGTCGTTCGGCATAGGCAACCTTGTGGCTGCCACCATCGAGGCAGTATGTGTCGATAGTTGTTCCGAAGAGAGTTCCCACATCGAAATGGACTTTGAAGTCCTTTCTTGCAAATGCGGTCTGTATTCTCTGCAGTGCTTCGATCCTTGGGGTGACGGAAAGTGCAGCCGCAGAGTTGGTCTGGGGGTCCATGTAATCGATGTGAACAAAGATGTCTTTTGTGCCGGCGCGCGCGCCCCAGTCATAATATGTCAGACCGCAGAAGGTTTTGCCGGGAGCCTCGTTGGCATCAGGAATTCCATCGCCGTCGGCATCTGTGTCCGAAATTACATCGTTGTAGGCAGCCGGAGTGTGAAAGGCCCGCAAAACCCAGTTCGAGGCCGTGTTGTTGTCATTTTCTTCAAGGTTGCGAACCAGTGAATACCCGAGTTCTCCGACAAGAGCGGTCGCGTTTGAGCCTGACCATTCGCTGGATGGTGACGGGGTGTAATCGTAAAAAGAGCTTGGGCTGCCAAATCTGACAAAGTCAACAGTCTGTGCTGTGCTGGTTTTACGCAGGTCGATGAAACCCCAGGTTCCCCAATACGGCAGATTGCCGGAAGTGTATGCTACATGCACGACGAGGGGGCCGGCAATATTGTCAGAATCATTGTTGAATCTTACGATTACAAATTTTCCCGGCGAAAGAACATAGGCCGGAAGCGGAAAAGTTCCTGATTTTTCGATACTCGAACCACCAGTAGTTGTATACGGAGATCTTATTTCATAATCAGAAAGCTGAATATCAGCTGAAGACTTATTGGTGAATTCGATCCAGAAAGCCACATTCGAGAATTTGCGGCTGCCGATTTCGGTGATCATCAGAGCGGGGCCGGTGCCTGAATTAATGGCGTTCACGGTTATGACGACAGCGGTTGATTCGGTGCTGGCGTTATTGTTGTCGTAGGCTTTTGCTTTCAGCGAATAATTGCCGGCGGCCGGCTGCGACCAGGTGATGGCATATGGCGCGGCATCATCGGTGCCGATAAGGGTGGTGCCGGCGTAGAACTCGACTTTGCTGATGGTGCCGTCGGTATCGGCGGCGTCGGCTGCGATAGAGACCGACGAGCCAAATGTATAGGTCGAATTGGCGGCCGGCGAAGTGAGACTGACAGTGGGAGACTGATTGACCGGGCCTGTGCCGGTGATGGTGATTTCGACCGGTGACGAAAGACCCGAAAAGCCTTTGTTGTCAAAGGCTCTCGCGACGAGCTTGTAGGTGCCGGCGGCCATACCCGACCAGTTGTATGACCAGGGCGCAGCGGTTGCCTTGCCAATCAATGTGCCGTTGGCAAGAAATTCGACTTCGACGATGCTTCCATCGCTGTCGACAGGGTTGGCGGTTATGGTTACCGTCTGAGTGTTCGCAACGGATGTGCCTGCTGCCGGCGCAGTAAGCGAGACCGTCGGTGGCTGGTTGGCGACGACGGTGGTTGAAAAATTGGCGGTCAGAGCTCCAGTAGTCGGGTCGACGAGGTATGAGTGGGTGACACCGCTCTGCATTTTTACCATTGCAGAAATGGTGCCGGCTCCGTCGATCACCAGGTTTTGCACGATCAGCCCTGTGGTTGGATTTGCAGTGTAGGCTTCGGCGGTAAAGAATTTTTCCCATTCAAGGTTTTTCGTGGTTGATAAACCGTCGGCAAAAGCATTCTTCGTGGTGTTCCAGCGCCAGACAGCCGGGGCTTTCTGCGAAACATTGAAGCCGCTGAGCAGATAATCAGTGCTCGAAAGCTGCAGTGAGCCATCGAGAATGCCCTGATTAACGAACATCGCCTGCAGAGCTCCAGTCTGATTGCTGTGGGTGGTCACCAGGCTCATTAATGACGTGCTGTCGCGCCATTCAACCAGAGAGTAACTGTCAAAGCCCTGTCTGACAATGCGCACGACACTGAATGCGGTTGGCTCAATTCCTGCGATCTGGCTGGTGCCGAGAATCGTGCCATACGGCTGCTGCCAGGCCTGGGTGCTGCCGTTGAAACCGGTCAGGGTGCGGGCGCTGTTGTCGAAGACCAGTTTGATCATGCCGGCCGGCGCAACCTGTGCGATCAGAGTGTCTGCGGCTGCAGAATAGGGGTTGCCGCTGTTGACATCGATCAGTTTGATCGCGTTCAAAAGATTGGTGGCGAGGCTTGAACCAGCTGCTGCCATCAGCGTATCGTTTTTGATCGCTTCCTGCAGTGTGGTGGCAAGAACGTCTGCCGGCAGTTTCGAACCCGGGGGCGAAACGTCGACGGTTTTTGAAGTGCCCGCAGTCAGATCGCCGGCGCCGTGAAAGTCTTTCCAGCCTTCGATGTTGCCATTTTCGAGCAGCAGCCTGACAATGACCACACCGGCCGGAAGAGCGCTGATATTCGTTTCGGCTTTTCCTGAGACGACATCGACGAGTTTGACGATCGAGAAAGCTTTGTTGGCAGCAGAGCCCGGCTGGCGAATCTGCAGAACGATCTTAACCCGGGCGGCCGTCGCTGCCCTGATCGTCGATGAGGTTTCGATACCTTCTGCCTGAGACGGAAGAGCAATGCGGATCGCCAGCGAGGCATCACCGGCCACTTCGCTGGTGGCCGCAACAGGCTGAGTGGCACTCGAAGCATCGAACATGCCACAGCCGGTTAAAAAAGCGAAAACAACGACAAAAACGGCCATAATCATGGCCTGAAATGAGAATTGACGAGTCATAAGCTTCCTTTGGTTACAACTCGACGCTTATAGTGCGGTCGGCGGTTTTGCGGGCGGTATATAGAGCCATCTGGGCGCGGTGAATAAGGGCGTCGAGGTCGTCTTCATTTTCGCGCAGCTGGGTAATGCCGCACGAAAAGGCGGCGGAAAGGTCTGAGCCGGTGAAAGTCATCTTTTTTAAACGCTCATTGTATTTGATGATAATTCTTTCGGCTTCGGCTGCGGTTGTGTCGGGCATGTATAAAATGAATTCATCGATGCCGAGCGAGCCCAGAATGTCGCAGCCCTTGATGTGTCTTTTCAGTTCTTCGGCGGCCTGGCGCAGAACCTCGTGTACCGCGTCGATACCGTGCAGATTGATGATCTGCTTATAGTTGTCGAGGTCGAGAATGACGAGAGCCAGGTCTTTGTGACCGCTGTGCAGGCTGTGCAACTCTTTTTCGAGCTTCGAAATGAAGAACTGGTGAGTATAAATGCCGGTGTCGACATCAAACTGTCGCAGCTCTGAAATCAGGCGCAGCAGTTCTTCCTTTTCCAGGGCTGCCGAACAGGCACCGGCCATGGCCATGAAGAAATTCTTCAGAGTCAGGTCTATGTCTACCGGGTGCTCGAAATAAATTGCCATGAAGCCGAAGGTGCGGCCTTCCCAGCCGATGTGAATCGCCACGCAGGTGTGGTAATCCTTTTCGATCTTCATTTCGACGTAGTCGTCGCTGTCATCTGATTTTTGAATCAGATTGAACGCATCCTTGAAGAAAATGCGGCCGATCGTGTTACTGCCAATGCGTTTGTGGAAGGCCTGCAGTGCCGAGCGCTGCACTCCGAAAGAATGTGGAATGTCGAGATATGAGGTCTTGCGATTCTGCAGTGCGATGAAAGCGTAGGTCGCGTGCAGCTGGTTTTCGAGGGTTCTGAAGGTCTGCTGGATCAGGCGGGTAGCGTTGGGCTCGGTAAGATAGCCTCTAAGAGTGTGACAGAGAGCAATCAAGAGTTTTTCCTGCATTAAGTTCGTGGTCCTTTCGCGCGGCGGTTTCAGCTCGGGCAGAACTGCTCGAAACATTCCTGCAGCAGTCGGCTGCGGTGATAGATCTGTTCGAGCTCATTGTTAAGTGCGTCGTTGTCTGGCGTCAGTTGCGGATCTGCGAGAATTTCTTTTTTTCGCTTCTGCAGCAGATCGTAAAGCGCATGCAGTTGCTGGCAAAGAACTGCCTGCGAGTAACCGGTCGGTTTTACCATAAAAGATTCTCAACTTTCCGGTTGATTATAGCAGAAGGGGTACCCCGCACTCAAAGAAAAACATGGTTTTTCTATTATTTTAAAGTGTGTGAATAATCTGTCTTATTGCGCTGCCGCAATAGGATAAACACGCCCCAGAAACCATTGCCTGCTGCTCTGTTCGTTGCCTGACCAGGCCTTCTGGCTGTGCGAGGCGAAGAAGTGCCGCAAAGTCGAGGTTTGAGCCTGCGCAAAAAAACGACCGGCGGGCTGATCATCTCAACCACACCGGTCATTTTCATCTGGCGTAAGGTCGTGCCAGGCCTGCAAAATTACTGCAGATTCTTTTTGCTTTCTTCTATAATTTTCTTGTAGGCCTCTTCAGCTTTGGCGGTATCTTTCTTTTCTTTGTAGATATCGGCAAGCAGCAGACGCAGGCGGGTCACTTCATCGGGGGCTTCCTTTTCAAAAAAGGCGATGCCGTCGTTGAGAATCTTTTCGGCTTCGTCGTTGCGGTTGTTTTTCATGTACAGTTTCGAAATGTGGTGATAAACCGGCATTACCTTGCCCATGATGTTGTTTTTGAAAAACGGGTTGTCGCGGTTCTTTTCAAGCTCGCTTTTAGCGAGGTCGAGAATCTGCTTCAGTTCGCTGGCGGCTTCATCGATTTTGCCCTGTTCTTCATAAATCTGCGCGAGGTTTTTGTGCGCTTCGGCCATGGCCATCAATGAGGCGTTGCGCTTCATCTGTTCGGGATCGGGTTTCTTGCCAGCCATCGGACCCTGACCTTCGGGGCCGCCCGGTCTGAATTCGGCATTCGGTCCACCCTGACCCGGGGGGCCGCCCATCGGGCCGGAGGGCTGGGCATTAACTGCCGCAACCATGCTTACAAGAAGAGCGAGCACCAGAATCAGCCTTGATTTTCGTTCCATGTTTCTTCCTCCTCGTTGGTTTCGTAAAAACTCTGAATCTGCACTTTTGGCAGGAAACTCACAATTTTAGAGTCGCTGTTTTCATAAAAGGTTACATCGAATTCCGGCGTTTCGAAAAAAACCGGCAGAGCTGTTTCTGATTGCTCAACGAAGCTGACCAGCGCGACTTCCTGTGGCTTCGGCAGATTATTTTCAGGCCCCTGAAAATGCTCAAGAATGGCAAACCCGGTTACAATCGACAGACCGAAGACCATACCGTATTTCAGACCATTGAAAAAGAAGGTCCAGAAGGTTTCCGGAGCAGGCTCGGCCGCTTTTACCGCAGGCACCTGCTCAGGGAAACAGCGGGCGGTGGCGTCGTGCCACTGCGCCGGCGTCAGGCCCTCAGGTGGCGTGTCAAGCTCTTTCTGCAGCCAGGCGTCGCATGCCGGGCAGCTTTCGAGATGTTTTTCGAGTTCGCTTTCGCTTCCCTCAGAGGCCAGCATCAGCCGGCGGAATTCTTCACACTGCATGGTTTTCCCTGTCCTTTCTGTCGGCAGAACCGGCCGACCACAGGCTGGCAAATCTACTGCGGGCCCGGAAAAGAATGATTTTTGCGTTATTTTCGCTGACTTCGAGAATCCGGGCAGCTTCTTTCAGTGGCAGCTCATCCCAGTAGGTCAGCAGCAGAATCATGCGATCACGCTCACCGAGCTGGTCTAGCACTTTCCCCACATCATTGCGGGCATCGACGGCCTCGGTTTCTGATTGCTGGCAGGCTTCAGGCATGTTTGCCGGTGGCAGAGGCTGACGCTTGCCGGCAAGTTTTATCACGTTGCGATAGAGAATCTGATACAGCCAGGTGCGCAGACGCGCCTCGCCCCTGAAACTTGCTATCGACCTGAAGGCGGCGGTAAAGGTTTCCTGGACCGCGTCTTCGGCCAGTTGGCGGTCTTTGAGCAGGCGCAGCGCATGCGTGAACAGGAACGTGCTGTGACCGGCGAAGATGGCCCGGAAGCCGTCTTCGCGCCCCTGAATCGCAAGTTTAAGTGCTTCGGCGTCGTTCATCATAATATTAGATATCAGAAATACCATTCAGGTTACAGTTGAACACGAATTATTTTTTTTGAGGACAGGCCACGGATGAACACGGATATACACGGATAAATTAATGCTCATACTGGCCGCCGAATCGGTGAGAAATACTCAATGTGCTCTTTTATAACTCGTTTATGCCGCATTGCTA
>CAZFUG010000230.1:0-7334 GCA_964522035.1 uncultured bacterium | reverse complement strand
ACCATTCTCCTATAAAAGTTTCTATATCCCCATCGTAAAATACTATACATAAAAAAACGTTCCTGCGCTTCTTTATTTCAGGGTCCGCAACAGAAATAAAAAGGGTTATCAGGCTGCAGATAACATTAATTCAGGCTGATGCCAAAATATGGTTGCCTTATTTGACCGCGACTATGGTCACTTTGTATGAATTTTCGGCACTTTCATCATCAATATCCTGGAAAATACAGTCTGAATCGCTGGCAAAATGCTTTATTACGAAATCAAGAATCTTTTGCACTTCTTGTATGCTGCTTGAATCAGGACTTGCAGCGATCATTATAAGCAGCTTACGGTAATTTTTCCAATCGACGCCATTGGCCAGGGGCCTGGCAATTGCCATCTGGGCAGCTTTTTCTGCACCGTTTTCTCCCTCTCCCCGGCCAATTGAAACAACACCCTGCCCACCACAACCATCACCCAACATCAGCCTTACATCAGCAAAATCAGTGCAAACGTAACCACGAAACGCAAAACCGAGAATAGGCAGCAGAGCACTGCCAAGCGCTTCGTCGGCCCGGCGCCGGGTATCGCTGAGTGATTCTGCAGCCATTTCTGACTGGTCAATCAATCTGTCGTTCTGAATGACAATTGTTGAATTCATTAGCTTTACAAGTGTGTCAATAGCGGCCGCAGCGTTCTTAACCCTGCTGGACCCTTCAATCGAAAACGGGCTTGAAACCAGACCAACCGAAAAGAGGGCGAGCTCTCTGGCAATTTCGGCGGTAAAAAGAACGGCCGCGTTTGTAACCGGGCAACCCATGCCGGCAATGATGAGCAACAGATCGGCATCTCCGATGCACTCTGCAATATCCCGGCGATCTGATTTGCACCGTTCAGATTTTACGAGCATCTTCACAGGGGCCTTAATCCATTCATCTGAAGTTTCTTCAAGAACAATACGGGTAGGGGCCTGGCTTTGCGATGAATCTGCCTCGGAAGCCGAAATTGTGAGAAAAGAAACTCCCTCTGCCTTTGCAAATGTTTTCGTCGCAAGCAGATGATTCACGGCACTCACTCCGTATTTACCTATTCCAACGACCTTGCACTGGGCGTCTTCGAGCGCTGCCGGATTATAATCAGATTCCATATTTTCAGCTCCTGACGAGTTATTCGAATTTGTTACAGGCCTCAGACCCACGAAGTCTTCAGGCTCCGGTAAATTTTCATGAGCCGGGCCCTCGTTACTGCGCTCAGCTTAAACATCGGGGTGAAGATATCGCATTCCGGTGGATGGTCATGACTTCTGCCACTGCCAGCAAATTCGACACAATAACTGTTGTCGCTCTGGTCGAGTATCTTAATACGAGCGGCCATTTCGGGGCTGACCGGCAGTAAAGAAATAATCCCGGGTCTGAGCAGGCCGTTTTGTATGACTTCGATGACAGCGCCTTCGTTGAATCTGCACTTCTCTTTACTGACACCGGCAAACGGTCTGTCTGACGGCAAACAAAGGCCGTAAAACCGCCCATGGCGATCGTAGACCCGTCGTTCACAGTCGTATTGAGATTCTCCGGTGTCGAGAGCCCTGGTTGTTATGGTGAAATGGTGGACCCGGTCAATAACTATCTTACAGATAAAGGCCTCGGCCCGTTCGAGTGTCGAAAAAAAGCCGATG
Organism: uncultured bacterium; assembly: GCA_964522035.1. GTDB lineage: Bacteria > Muiribacteriota > Ozemobacteria > Ozemobacterales > Ozemobacteraceae > Rifleibacterium. Next base: position 5,677 of record CAZFUG010000230.1, on the reverse strand, counting down.
GTCGTACAACTGGTTCGCACCGGGTATTTCGACCGGTCTTCAGCCAGTTCAGTCAGCTTTAACTCAAAGACAAACGCAGCAGTAGAGTCTTTGCCTGCCGCAGAACTGCAGATACCATTTCCCGAGATCTGATTTTCTTTAAAAGTCATAGTCTACTCCTCTCCAAGTTGCATTTCATCTGCCGAAAATTTTAACCAGGGGTTCTTAAATCATTTGGGGTCGAGCAATTCCCGAATTTTTTCGTAATCCTGAAAGGCCTGTTCGATTAAATCGCCGCAGGCGGCCTGTATGCTTTCGGACACACGAAGTTCAGAGTTTAACCGGAACCGACGCAAGCGTAAGAAACGCCGGAGCCTTCTATTCAGACAAAACGGCATGCTGATGCCAAAATATGGTTGCCTTATTTGACTGCGACTATGGTCACTTTGTATGAATTGTCGCCACTTTCATAATTCATATGCTGGAGAATATATTGTGAGTCGCTGTCAACATGCTTATCTATGCAATCAATAATCTTTTGCGCGGCCGGGATCAGGCCTGCATCAGGACTTGTAGCGATCATTATAAGCAGCTTACGGTAACTTTTCCAATCGACGTCATTGGCCAGGGGCCTGGCAAATGCCATCTGAGCGGCTTTTTCTGCCCCGTTTTCTCCCTCTCCCCGGCCAATTGAAACAATACCCTGCCAACCACAACCACCCAAAATCACCTTTACATCAGCTAAATCAGTGCCAATGTAACCCTTAAACACAAAGCCAAGAATCGTCATCAGAGCACTGCCAAGCGCTTCGTCGGCCCGGCTACGGGCATCGCTGAGTGATTCTGCAGCCATTTCTGACTGGTCAATCAATCTGTCGTTCTGAATGACGATTGTTGAATTCATTAGTTTTATAAGTGCGTCAATACCGGCCGCAGCGTTCTTAACCATGCTGAGTCCTTCAATGGAAAACGGGCTTGAAACCAGACCAACCGAAAAGAGGTCGAGCTCTCTGGCAATTTCGGCGGTAAAAAGCACGGCCGCGTTTGTAACCGGGCAACCCATACCGGCAATGATGACCACAACATCGGCATTTCCGATGCACTCTGAAATTGCCAGGCGATCTGATTCGCACCGTTCAGATTTTACGAGCATCTTCACAGGGGCTTTAACCCATTCATCTGAAGTTTCTTCAAGAACAATACGGGTAGGGGCCTGGCTTTGCGATGAATCTGCCTCGGAAGCCGAAATTGTGAGAAAAGAAACTCCCTCTGCCTTTGCAAATGTTTTCGTCGCAAGCAGATGATTCACGGCAGTCACTCCGTATTTGCCTATTCCAACAACCTTGTAATGGGGATCTCTGAACACTGGGAAATTAAAATCAAACACCATATTTTCAGCTCCTGACGCTTTATTCGAGCTTGCACAGGCCTCAGACCCACAACGGCTTTGCCCTTATTCTGATGCAAGTATAGCTGGCCACAACGACAAACAGCGTCGTTGATCATTTTTTTTAAAAATGGCTGCAAACTTTGCAATGCGCCGCATTTTGTCGTAGTAACCGGTACAGAATGGGGCAGGCAAAGATTTTAAAATGGAAAGGCGGCCGATGAAGTATTTAACACATCAGCAGATAGCCAGCACGCTGGTTGAGATTCTTCCGGGCATGTTCGCAAAGGCTGGTCTGACGATTCTTGACATTGAACCGACGGCGGACGGCCTGTTTTCGTTTCGCGTCAAAGAATTCAACCCGGCCCTGAGTTTTAACTATGACGGCCTGTGTCTTGAAATGACTGTCGACTATCAGAACCGGATCATGGATTGCCTGGCGATGGTCGGAGTGCCTCTGGTCGCGGTTGACGGTGGCAGATATTTACCATGCTGGTCGGGAAAAGAGGGCTTCGGTGCTGCCTGCTGTTCGGTCGAGGTGCTCATGCGACGCTACCTGCAGCGTCGGATAAACCGCATGGGCAGGACAGCGCAGGAGGCATCGATAGATATTTTCCAGTCAGAGGGAAAGGGGTTTACGATGGCCAGGCTGACAGACGGCCGGCGTTCATTAAATGAAGACGACCGGGCTTATCATGTCGGCAGATTCAATTTATGGGTTTAAGACCCATTGTAATGGAACAATTCCCGAATGCTTTCGTAATCTTGAATAGCTTGTTCGATTAAATCGCCTCTTTTACCTGCCTGCTTATAGATTTCTTTCGCCTTTTCTCCTGAAACTCTCTGCTGTGGCGATTCCAGATCTCTTATCAGCTGAGAACGAAACACCGTTGATGATGAAAGGGTCGTTTATCCTTGCATCTGTTTGAGAGTTTGCTGATGGGTATGCTTTATGTTTTTGCGTGCTAAGTCAGCCAGAATTTCGACTACAGCTTTAAATAATTCTTCGGGTAGAGGTGTAAAATCTTTTTTGATGAGCTTTTTCAGGACTCGAAAAAGCGGGTTGTGACAAATAACCGGCCGCCCAGCCTTATGCGCCCGCTTAACTTCGTCCTGGTCAATGGGGCTAACAACAGGAATATCCATCCCTGGCTCAAAAAATACCGCATACCCTTGTTGGCTGGCGCGGTCGTCATCTGCTGATATTATAAAAGTCGCTCGAACAGTATTCAATGAATTCAAAGATTCAGTTTCCAATAGACTCAGCCTGCTGACTAGTCTGTCCATTTTTCTGAATGTTTTTTCACTGCGTAAAAAATGACCGCAGAGAACCTCGCGGAACTTAACCGGATGTCTGAAAAAAATTTCTGCTAAATAATAGCTGAAATGACGATTTCTGAATTTCTGTATGTGCAAGCAATCCAAATAATAAGGGTTCTGGTGAATAGTTTCTTTCGCAAACGTTAAATTTGTTAACAGGTCAGCCAGTCCTTCGTGGAAATAGAAACAAGGGCTCTCAAAATGTTCTTTATAAAACTGAAAATGTCGCCAGGAGCAAAATATAAAATAATGTGTCAATTCATGAACAAGGGTTTCATAAAATTCGCAACTTGGACCATTAAGGGTTTTCCGGGCTATGGATATCTCTTTTCTTTTGTGATTATAGTTACCAAGAATGTTGCGTAATCGTTTTATAACTATGGGAATATCATATTCCCATTTTCGAAATTCATACCCATGCGATTGAAGCAGCTGAAGATATTCAGGAAAAATTTGTTCAATTTTTTCAAGTGGCATGTGGCCGCAATCCAAAGTAATGCACCCCTGAACAAAAATTGCCAGCCTGAAGACCCGCCCGCCGTATCTAATTTCGAATCTGTCCAATATTGTTTTTTGCGTTTTCTTCATGATCATCGCCTGCCGCAGGATTTTGTGGAGTGAACTGATAAGAGGTCAGGTTCTTATGCAATTCTATTTGCCTGCTTTCAGCTTAACCATATTGAACGACAAAGCATGTCACGCTATGGTTGATTTTATTTTGATGTTTTTAGCCCAACATCTGCCGTGACCGGAAATGAGAGACGGGCACGGGTGTTGCGCAAGCAAGACCTGTGAATGGCCCAATTTTACGTGTCGAAGCGCCTGTGGGTGTTTATATTTTTTTCAGATCCCAGATCAGATTTGCTGCTTCAATAATTTTCTTCTTACGTCTTTTTATTGATTCGACGTCCCAGACTGTTTTTTTCTCTTCAGAAATAATCTCTTCACCGTCATAAATTGGAATCTTAACCTGTGAAGCAAAGCTGCAAATCTCTTTTTGTTGGTTCAATAGATTGTTATTCCCATATGAGTCGAGTTTTAGCCTGAATTCTTTGTTTCCAATAACTCGATTGTGGTGACCTGAAATCAACATCAGATTGCCTATTGAGTTCAGCCAGTTTCCTGAAGCAATTCCGATCTGTGGCTCTAATAAATCCTCATATAAGCCATAGCCATTCGCAATGGGGTCTCCATTGGTCGGAACCTGCGGAGCAATGTGCTCGATATTTTCGTCTCTTATTAAATCATCGAAGGAAACCAGATGGGGCTTTGGATGGTCTTTATCCGCAATGTGTAATTCATACTTCCAGAGCAGGTAGTTATCAACTCTATTTCCATACATATACCCGTTAAGATGCGAATCCATTGACAGATCACTCCAATAACCCCACCATGGATCTGATAATAGAAGACCCACGGTTTTGTCGATAACCTGGTCAAGCTGGTCAGCCGATTTAAATTCAGCCAATCTACTGTTCAGCCTTGATTCAATTTCTGCTCTACCACCTCTTAACAAGTATCGAAAAATTATGTTTTCCAGCATTCGAGCCAATCGAGAAATTTTATCGGGCGGGCACCCAAGCCTGGCAGCTCTTATCAAAAATGGATACGCCAAGGCCATATTGTCCAGGTAAAGCAAGTCCCTGAATACCTGTTCTTCTGCCTTTTCGATTCTTTCAACAGTTTTAAAGGCATCGGACAAGCCTGACACCAGGTTTTTTATGAATTGGTCTTGTCCGTTTGAGATTGCGCAAATTTCCTCTCGTACCTCTAAGCAAATATCTCCTGCCCTGAAGCCCTTTTGCGAAAAGCTGCGCCAAAAGTAATTTAATGCCTCGTCTTCGTGCAGGGTAATTCTTTCAAGCTGTTTATATACTTCAGAAAATGAATTTTCCAGGTAATTGATTAAGTCTGTTTTAAATCTTTTTGATCCTTCAGCTAAAAGAATCTCCTGCATCAAAAATGCTTTAACCTTTTCCAGGTTTGTCAGTTTCTTGCCGCGGTCGTTTTGAAAAGAAAAAACCTGTGTTGCCTGGGTTTTGGTTTTGGCAACGAAGGTTGTAATTTGGGCAGCTTCAAGTAGATTGACCCACCGTGCAACTTCGTGAATCGGGTGTTTCTCAAAGGCTTCTATGAATTTCCGCTTTGCATCTTTCAATCGAATCTTGGAAGCGGTATCCAGATATGAACCAGAATTGGTTTTTCCTTCAATTATTTCGTCAAGGAAATAATTGTTATCGTAGCTGACAGTCTTGAGTTTCTGAGTGCCGGTTCGATTATCCTTAAGGTAATAATCCTCAAGCCTTTCAAGATCTATTTGATTCGTGTAAAGATCCTTTTTGCCCTGGAGAAACTCTTTTAAGGCAGAGAAGAAAATCACACAGGTTGTTAGCCGTTGCTGCCCGTCGATGATGAAGAATGCATTTGTTTTTCTTGTTTCAAAGATGAAATGGCCGAGAAAATAATAATTTTGAGCTCGTTTAAGGTCTTCAATAAGTTGATTGATCTGATTGAAATCCCATGAAAAAGCCCTTTGACAGGGAGGTATTTCAAAGACTCTACTTTTGCTGTCAAATAGATCCTTAAGGCATTTGGCCATTTCTTTCCTCCATGGCTACAGATTTACAGGGAACTTGCTCCGCAAAATCCTTGAAAGGCCTCATTTTCCGCGTCGACGCACTTCGTTAGACAATTTTGGGGTTATTTTTATCGGTCATCTTATGGATTGCGTGCCTTAATTCATTTCTAATCTGTTGTTCTTGAGCCAATATTTCTTTTACAAATCCATTCATCATTTCAGTGTCTGAGAAAAGTTCAACGATTTGTCTAACAGGCAAATTAGTAAAACGTTGATACCGCGAAAAAGGAGGGGGATTTAACCAACCAAGCCAAGGGCCACCAGGTCGAAAGTCTTGATTAATTCTATTTAAAATTTCGTAACTGTTCACGTGGTGGCACTCCCACATGACCAGATTTTTGCGTAAGCACTCG
>CAZFUG010000229.1:0-7337 GCA_964522035.1 uncultured bacterium | reverse complement strand
GCTAGCTTTTCTTCCTGTTCGTTATATTTCTGAACGAAAAAATTCATTCTGAGAATCTCGTGGCCGATGCTTAGCATATCGGCATACTCTATTTCACCGGCCTGATAAACATCGAACATCGTGCGGCCGATTTCCTTGTAAAGCTCTTCAAGCTCCTTCTTCAGGTCGGTTACTGAAAAATTCAGAGCGGCACGGTTAGACAGGCCCACCGCCTCTTCTTTGCCCTTACGGAAAAACCGGGTAACCGTCGAAGCAAGGTCTTCTGGTTTGTCATTTTCAGCCGGCTTGCCGTCATTTTTTCCGGCAGCAGCGCGGCCGGCATCTTCAGTTTGAGCAATCAGGGTTTTCGTCGGCGGTTCGGCCCCGAACTTTTCTTCCATCAGCTTGAGAGCTTTCTGGGCGGTTTCCTTGAAAATACCCTCACCGGAAGTTCCAAGGCCTTTGAGAAAACCATAGGCGCAGGAATCATGATAATTGGCCAGAGCAACAATGGCTTTAACGCGAGTTTCTGCATGAGTGGCCGACCTAGCGGTCTCAAGCAGCAACTCTACCGCTTCGCCTGCCTGAATATGAGAAAGTGCATATATGGCACTGCCCTTCATCCATTCTTCAGGCGATTCAAGCATTTTTTTGAGCTCCGCAAAAACCTTTTCTTCACCAAAAGTCTGCAGAGCCTTGGCTGCAACAGCTCTGATGCGGTTATCAGGGTCAGATAAAGCCGAAAAAAGTGCCGGAATCGAATCTTCGGCCTTCAGAGCTTCCAGTGCTTCGATGGTGTTTGAGCGCACCCGATTGTCAGAATCTGAGAGAAAGCGGCTGAGAATACCGGCTTCGTCTTTCTTTAAAAAACCGGCAAGGCAACTGATCAATGCTGCACGCACAAAGGTGTGTTCTTCAACCCCGAGCATTTCTACGAGTCGATCTTTAAAATCGGCTCGGTTGGCGGCTTTAATTTCCATTACTGCAGCAAGGCGATCCTGATAATCCACTGAAACCAGTTTTTCAGAAGGATCGGCAGTTGTCGTTTCGCCACTGGCAGTTCTAAGAAGTTTTTCGGTTTTTCGTATCTTATCGATGGCTTTTCGGGCGAAAAACCTGACGGCAACATTCTGATCCTGGGTTGCTTCGATCAGATTAAGCATTATTTCTTCACGCACTGCTTTGTCGGGAAAATCGAGCTTCATCAGCGTCATTGCCGAAAGAGCTCTCAGATCGTCATCGCTGTTGGTCAGATCTTTAAGAAGTTTTTTTATCTTGATATCCATTGTTTGTTTCCATTTTGCAGAATCAGTCGGCGGGACCGCCCTTGATTTTATCGACCAGAGCTTCGATCAGTCTGGTGATGCGTTTATTGCCATGCCCGCTCTTTGCAGCCTGCTGCAGAATCGCTTCGGCTTCACTCACCTTTTTGAGATGAAATTTGCTCAGAGCGAGATAATAGCCCGCTTCGGCATTGTCCCGGTCAATTTTCAGAAGGCTTTCTAGCTGCGAGCAGCCCGCTTCATACTGGCCAACCAGAACATTTGCCACACCAAGATCGTGATAGATGCGCTTCTTCATTTTCGCTGAGGCTTCGAGTTCGCCACTGGCAAACCGTGAGTAAACTCTGATCAGGCCACTCCAGTTTTTCAACTGCCTGAAAACCTTGCCCAGCAGGAAATTGCCGCGAGCGTTGTCGGGGGCCTTATCGATAAAGGTCTGCAGGTATTCGCGCGCCTGTTCGTATTTTTCCTGATCGGCAAACATAATGCCCATGTAGAGAAAAACGTTTGCCGGCGGCTGTTCTTCGGTTTCGAGAACCTTGTTGAATTCGCTGATTGCCTTTTTATACTTGCCAATATTGTAGGCCTTGAGACCCTGACGGTAATGCGATGAAGTCTTGCGGCCATCGGCGTCGCTCTCTTCGCCATCTTCGGCTTCGCCGCCTTCATCAGCCCCTGGAGCAGGCAGATCAAGCAATCCGGAACCAAAATCGATTCCAGAATCTGCCGCTTTCGCTTCTTCAGAATTTTCGCCAGTTTCTCTGTCGGATGGTGGCGCATCAGAGGTGTCTTCAGCAGAAGGTTCGGGCGGCAGCGGTTTCGGCTTTTCCTCGACTTCCATGGTTTCAAGACTCTTGAGGAGCTCTTCGGGCATGTTTTCTCCCTGATCAAGAATCTTAACGCTGCTGATAAGTGACGGAACCAGCACAGAAACCTGATGTTCATGCCGCACATGCGCAAATCTTTCGACGAGGTCGTCAAGAATCTTGCGATCACCGGCTTTGATGAGAACTTCGCTGAGAGCCTGAATAACGCCTGGATCTTTCTGTTCAAGTCTGGGTGCCACTGATTTAACTCCCTCAACCCCGCCGATGGCGGCAACAGAGTTAAGAAGAGCTTTGACGACCTGAAGGCGGCGATCTTTGACATGCAGTTTGATTGCCGACATCGCCTCTTCGACCGGATGAAAGGCAAAGAAGTTCATGCAGGCCTCAAGGTTTGGCGCAGCCCGTTCGGTTTTGAGCAGACCCAGAATTTTTTTATGGGGAAAATTGGAAATGCGCGCCGCCATATCTATAGCGTGCTTTCTGATCCATTTGTTGCTGTCGGAAAGAGCGCGTTCGAGCTGATTACAAACGAAGTCTGACGGGAAATTTCTCAGAGACTGAATCATACGCTTGCGCACCGCTTCGTTCTGATCTGCAACCAGAATGGCGGCAAGATCCTGATAATCGGTCGACGGAATCATGCCAAGAATAAATGCCGCGCTGCGTCGCAGCTGTACATCGCTGGATTCAACCATCTCACGGATTTCGGGCTTGATCTTTTCGGGGTCGAGACGGGCGAGAGCAAGAATAGAATTTGCTCTGATGCGGTTGTTCGGGTCGTGCAGCGAAGGCTCGATGCGACTTCTGATTTCATTTTCGGGCAGATTCAGATTGCCGACCGCTTCGATCGAGTTGGCGCGCAATCTGGCATCTCTGGCCTGCAACCCCTGATCGAAAATGCCAAGAAGGGTCACACTTCTGAACCTTGCGAGAAAAGAGATCATCAGGGCTTTGCGTCGCAGGTCTTCGTCCTGGTGATATTTTTCGATGAGAATTGGAATCGAATCGAGTTCGCGCATGATGCAGAGAAGGCGAAGAATAGTCATCGATATCCATTCGTCGGGGTCTGAGATGAATTCGCACATGGCGAGAGCGGCTTCTTTACCGCCGATATTGAAAAGGCTGTTAGCCGCCTGAAAGCGCACATGCCGGTCAGGATCGGCGAGATACTGCTTTAGTTCTGCGACCAGCGCCGGCTTTTTCCGGCTGCCGAGGCATTCGACAATAATCTCGCGATGTGCTGACCGCTGATTTTTCAGCAATTCAAGCAGATAGGTCTGAATTTCGTCGTTATCGAAGCGGTTGGCAGCGACGATTGCTTCTTCCTGATCCGGGTGGGTCTGAAGATAGCTGTAAATAGAGCCTGCCGACTGTGCCATGCCGACTTCAGACATCAGCAGCACCAGTCTGGCTTTTATCGCTTCTGAGAATTTGCCGCCAAGGTGGTTGTTTACTGCATTCGCGATTTTTTCACGAATATCTCTGATTCTTTTCTGAGCTATTTCGTTCATTCTTCCAACTCCTGCAGCAGACTTTTAACGATATTCTGGTCGACGCTGTCATCGCGCATCAGTCTTTCAAGGGTGTCTTTGAGGGTAACGCAGCCTTCGCGACGTGCCATGATCATCGCCGTATTCAGCTGGTTGTATTTTTTATCGCGAATCAGATTGCGGATGCCTGAAGTCGCAAGCATCAGCTCATAAGCTACTCTCGGTGCCTGAAGAGGGTCGACACAGGGAATCAGCATCTGCGAAAAAATACCGATCAGACTCAGACTGAGCTGTGAGCGGGCTTCGTCCTGCTTGCCGGGCGGATACATGCTGACGATGTGTTCGATCGTCTGTGCCGCACCCATAGTCGGCAGAGAAGAAATGACAAGATGACCTGTTTCGGCGGCCATCAGAGCCTGTTCAACAATAGAACGGTCTTTGAGTTCGCCGATAATCATAACGTCAGGATCTTCGCGCAGTGAGTTTACAAGAGCTTCAGAATAGGTATTGATGACTTTTCCGATTTCGACCTGAGTAAAAACAGCCTGATTGGGGGTATAGATAACCTCTACCGGGCTTTCCATGGTGATGATGTGCCGGGCGAAGCGCTTGTTTATCGCATCGGCCATCGCTGCAACCGTCATGGTTTTACCGGAACAGGCGGGGCCAGTCACCAGAAACAGACCACGGGGCCTTGCAGCTATGCCGATCAGGGCTTCGGGCAGTCGCAGTTCTTCGATCGTCGGAACCTTCGAAGGAATGAAGCGGAATGACCCGGCAAGACCTTCGCGCTGCTGAAAGATATAATATCTGATGCGGGCGCGATTGAATTTATACTGAAATATCGAATTCACGAAAAATTTTGAGCGCAGGTCTTCCTGCTGGGAAGCATCAACGATCGGCAGAAACAGATCATACATCTGCTGTGGCGCCAGCGCTTCATCTTCAGAGATGATGAGATGCCGGTTAACCCGGAATGATGGAGGGGCACCCGGCTTGAGAATCAGATCGCTGGCTCCGAGCTCGATGGCCCGTTCAAAATATTCGAATACTTCCGGTCTCATGCTGCACCTCCCGAGCCTTCGGGTTCATCAATCTTGCGTTTAACAAATGCCTTGTTGTTTGCCCGCATCAGCGCTTCATTCTTGTCGACCTTACCGCTGTTAACAAGCTCGACAAGAGAATTGTCAAGTGAAACCATACCCGAGCCCGACCCGGATTCAAGATAGGAATGAATCAGGTGAACGCGGTTTTCGTTGATAAGACCGCGAACGGCGGGCGTATTTATGAGAATTTCGAAAGCCGCCAGACGACCGCGGCCCAGACGCCTCGGAACCAGCGTCTGAGTAACGACTCCCTGCAGATGCGAAGCCAGACGGCCAAGAACCTGCGAATGCAGGTTCTGCGGGAAAAGGTTAACGAAGCGGTCGATGGCCTGAATGGCCGTATTGCTGTGCAGAGTGGCAAGAACCAGTTTCCCCGATTCAGCTGCCAGAAGTGACATTTCTACAGCATCGGTATTGCGCAGTTCGCCGACCATAAGCACATCGCAGTCCATTTTAAGGGCACCTCTGATGCCTTCTTCAAAGCTGAGACAGTCGACACCGACCTGCCGCTGGCTGATCAGACTCATATCGTCTTCGAACAGATATTCGATCGGGTCTTCGACGGTGACGATCGTTTTATTGTAGGTGCTGTTGATATGAGTGATGAAAGTCGACAGAGTCGTAGACTTACCTGCACCGGTAGCGCCGGTTACCAGGATAATGCCGCGCTGCCGGTCAGCCAGTTTGCGCCCGGACTGCGGCAACTCGATATCGTTGAAAGACAGCTGTTTGAATGGGATAACCCTGAAAACAGCATTGCCGCCGTGCAGATCGTTGAAAAGATTGACGCGGAAGCGTGCATTCTGAAAACTGAAGCCAAGATCGAGCTTGCGATGTTTGATAAAATTGACCAGCTGCAGGTCATCGAGAATCGATTCGAGCATAGCCTCATAGTCAGCTATGGAAATGACCGGCATGTCTTTGATAAGCCGCATTGCGCCGTCTATTCGTAAAATGGGGGGATAGCCGACCTTAAAGTGCAGGTCCGACGCACCCTTTTCGACACAGAGTTTCATCAGCTCAAAAATCATGATTCCTCCAGCCCCTGTTCATTGATTACCATGCATACTGTTGATATAAATAATCAGTTTTGGATTCTAACAGAAAACCATATTTTTTTCCCGAAAAAATGACTTTTGCCATTGTGGTGCACACCTGCTATAATTCGTTTCTGTTGTTTTCAAGAAAAAATTACCGTGTGGGCAGCAAATGATCGAACTACAGGGCGTTACCAGGATTTTTCCGAACGGGGTCAGGGCGTTGAACAACATCAGCCTGACCATAAATCCGGGTGATTTTGTTTTTCTCGTTGGGCCTTCTGGCGCAGGCAAAAGTACTTTTCTGCGCATGCTGTTTCGCGAAGATGTGCCAACCGAGGGCAAAATTCTCATCGACGGCAAAGACATCACCACAATGCCAGAAAACCGGGTGCCATATCTGCGCCGAAATCTCGGCATCGTCCTTCAGGACTTTCAGCTTCTGAAACGCCGCACCGTAGCTGAAAACGTTGCCTTTGGCCTGCGGGTGGTCGGAGCTTCGGCTTCGGTTATCAACACCCGCGTCCAGGAAGCCCTCGAACAGGTCGGCCTCTCACACAAGCGCCGCATGTTTCCCACCGAACTTTCGGGCGGTGAACAGCAGCGTGTCTGTATCGCCAGAGCCATCGTCAACAACCCGCTGATACTGATTACCGACGAACCCACCGGCAACCTTGACCCGATGATTTCGCAGGAAATCATGCAGCTTTTTCTCGAAATCAATTCACGCGGCACAACCGTAGTGATGGCCACCCACAACCACAATCTCGTGAACAAACTGCGCAAGAGGGTTCTTGCCCTGGTCGACGGGCAGATCGTCAAAGACGAAGCATGCGGAACCTACGCTTATGAATAAACGAATCCGGAGCTTTTCCTGATGTCTCTAGCCAACCTGAACTTTTTTATGAGCGAAGCTGCGACCAATCTGCGCCGGTCGGGCATGATGTCGTTCATAACCATATCGACGATAGGCATCGCCCTGATCATGATGGGCGCTTTTCTGCTCGCCACCATGAACATGGAATCTTTTCTTTATCAGATGCAGGCAGAAGCGTTGGTAACCGCGTATCTCAAGCCAGAAGTTTCGATTTCTGACGCCAAAACGCTCAGCCTGCGCCTTACCAGCCTTGAAGAAATCGAGAACATAACGGTCGTTACTCCTGAGCAGGCAGCAAAAGAACTGTTCAGCAACCCTGACGACCAGCAGTTGATGCAGATTGGCATTACTCCTGAAGAAAACCCGCTGCCGACAACCATGCGCATGAAAGTCAAGGCCGGCACGCATCTGCCACCGCTTCTTGAAAAGCTCAAATCAGAGCCATTGATCGACAACTTCAGCTATGGTGAAGAACTGTTTCAGCAGTTTCAAGGTCTGTCGCACCTTCTATGGGTCACCAGTCTGGTGATTGTAATCATGCTGGGGCTTGCATCTTTATTCATCGTTTACAACACCGTGCGCCTGACTCTATACATGCGCCGCGAAGAAATCATCATCATGAAACTGGTCGGGGCGACCAACTGGTTCGTCAGAGGCCCGTTCATCGTTGAAGGCTTCATTCAGGGTATGGTTGGCTCGTTTCTGGCAATCATCGTGCTTTTTGCCACCTACCGTTTT
>CAZFUG010000228.1:0-7340 GCA_964522035.1 uncultured bacterium | reverse complement strand
CGAGGGCAGCCTTATCGGCTGGTGGGGCAGCTATGATGCAGGTGCTCAGTCATTCTGGCTCGACCCCGGGTCGCAGAAAACCGGCGCTGTCAGTGATTCTGATGGCGGTTTTGATACCCCGGTCGATGTTGCTGTCGATTCCGAGGGGCATGTTTTTGTCGCCGACTCTGGCAACTTCAGAGTTCAGAAATTTGCTTCCGAGCAGTTGGACAGGCCTGCCGGCGGTTTTATTGCCGAGATTTATCTCGGCGAAAGTCTGAGTGCGCTGACAGCTGACGCCTGGGCGACGGTGTATACGGTTACCGGCAGTGGTTTTGTCCGCAGATTCTTTCCTGATATCTGATCTCTGCCATGTGTACAATGGCATACCAGAATTTTGTTGCGGACGAAAAATTATGGTGCTAGTATCGCGAAAGAAGAAAAATGTTTTGAGATCTAAATCTTTGGAGGCTTTAATTGCGCAATCCCTTGAAGACGGCTCTTTCTTTGTGTACCCTTTTTGTTCTCGCATTTGCCACCCCGAATTTTGCTCAGGCACCGAGTCTGGCCCCGGCCGATGCTTATTATGTCTCTGCCAAAACTGAATTTGGTAATGAAACTTTTACCATCATTCGTGATGGTCGCCATGAAGAACAGTTTTACTTCGTGCCGGCCCGCCCCCATGTCGCCATTGAAAAACGCAATGGCAAAGATTATCCGGTTTTTCAGCTGCTGAGCTACCAGAGAAAAAAAGGTGATGATCTTGTACAGGGCGGCATTCTGCAGTTTTCTGTGCAGACATCGATTTCGAAGTCAACAGAAAATGAACTGCTGAACACCATCAAAGGCAAATTTCCGCTTTCTGACTCGAAAAAAACGCACCGCCTTTCACCGATCCCGATGAAAGAGGCCCTCATCAGCATGTATGACCTCGATGGTCAGCTGCTTCAATCTGCTCCGGTTAAAGAAGGCATCGCCCCGATATTCGGCAATCAGCAGTTCCCATTCATGCTCAACCTCACTGATCTTGGCGCAGATGCAATGAAGGCCCTGACTACCGGTCATGGTGGTCTGCCGGTTCTTATTACCTACACTTTCCAGGGCATGACCCCTCCGGGCGGCTTCAAGATAGAAGTCAACTGGGATAACTGCTACAAGCACCTTAGCTCAGATACCAAGCTGCGTGCCAATCTTGCCTACGCCAACCTGGGTGCCAACCTGGGTGCCGATCTGACCAAGATCCGCGAAGAAATGGAAAGCAACGGTATGATGAAGATTACCGCGCTTTCCAACGAAGCCCTGTCAGATACCGCTCTCGATGCGGCTATGAACCCGGTCATCGACCTTATCACCAAAGAACTCTTTGAAAGTATCAAGGCTCCGCCGCAGATCGACCCAGCTTCGGCCAAAGAAATTGCGGCCCCCGAAATCAAAGACCAGCCAGCCGGTTCTGTTGCTCCTGCCTCCAGTGTTGCAGAAGCCAACGGTGTTGCTCCTGCCAAGGGCAAAGAATCAGCCGTCGACAAACCTGCCGCTGACAATAAAGACAATGCCGCCGGCAGCGACAATGCTGCTGATAAAAAAGATGCTGCTGCTGACAACAAACCAGCTGCCGCAGATAACAAGACTGACGCTGCCGCAGGCTCAGGCGATGCCTCATCTGCAGCCGGTGCCGCCGCAGGCGCAGCCGTTGGCGATGCCATCAAAGGAGCAACCTCTGCTGCAACTGGCGCCGCTGGTGAAGCCGCAAAGGGAGCAATAGATGCTGCCGCTACTTCAGTTCCCTACGTCGGAACCATCATGAAAGTTCTCGATGTTGCTGCTGATATCGCCAAAAACACTAAAGTCGCTATCGGTGCAAGCTATGCTCTCAAAGATGCCCAGTATGTCAAAAAAGGCACGCTGGTTTATACCTATGACCGCCAGGCGATCGTCGATCGCAAAACCTCTTTCGGCGGCCCGATCGGCATCGGTTCGTTCGACAAAAACATTCAGAAGGAATGTATCACCGTGCTGCCCGATGGAAACTGGGAAGCCGCATATTACAGCCTGCCACCGGTTGGTGATTCAGGCTATCTGAGCTATAAACAGATCAACCTGAGTGTTACCCCGGTTTTTGGCGATAAGCAGATTTACGGTCAGAAGATTGAGTCTGCCGTTTACAAATCGAATACCGAAACCTGGACAGACAAAAACGGCAAAGAGATCAAGTATTTCCTGTTCCCTCTCAAAGCCGTATATGATTCTGCAGATTACAAATCTAATCCTGCCGGTTTCCGCTTCAAGGTCAAAGCTGAAGTTATACCGCTGACTGGCCAGTCTTTTGCCGTTGAATCCTATGCTCCGATGTTTGATGGTGAACTTGCCATGTCGCCGCCGACTGATCTTATGCAGTCTGTGAAGATATCTGCCGACGGGGTAACTTTTGGTTCCGGCGATGATGAAATCATGTTTGTTAAAGGGGTTCTGAAGGCTGATAACCTTTCGATGCCCATCAAACTCGATATGAACAAAAGCAATCAGGGTTTCCTGATTCCGAAAGATTCTAAATCAGTGAAGATAACTGGTTTGCAGTTCTTTACCAAAAAAGGCAAAAAATTTGACTGGTCCCAGAACAACAAGGATCTCAAAGTTGTCGATGAAAACTATGATATCAACCTGTTTGATATTGACTGGAACAACTCTGCCGATACCGATTCAATCATGGGCGAACCAGAACCACGAAAGAAATAAATATCATGTCCGGCCGCTGCTTGAGCAGCGGCCGGAGTTTTAAACAAAGAATAAACAGGAGGAACAAATGAAATTTAATTCCCGCATTCTCGCTGTATGGCTTCTCGCCTGCAGTTTCGTTTTATCGCTGACCGGCGCTTATGCTCAGGCTCCGAGCCTGGCTGCCGCTGATCAGTATGTCGTAACGGTCGATACTGACAATGGCCCCGAAACCTATACGGTTATCAGAGATGGCCGCATTGGTGAGCAGTTCTATTATGTTCCGATCAAGCCGACCATCGCCACTGAAAAAATCAATGGCAAAACCATGCCGGTATTTCAGCTGCTTAGCTACCAGACCAAAGATGGCGACGGTGGTATTCTTCAGATGTCTATGGTCTCAGGCGTAGCCCAGGACACCATCGATAAAATCAAGTCCAAGCTTTTCAGCCTTAAAGTGCCGGCCGGCAAAGTTCCGCGCCTGTCACCGCTGGCGATCAAAAGCGCCGAACTGACCCTTTATGATCTCGGCGGTCAGATGCTTGATCAGGCCGCACCCAAGCCTGGCATCGCCCCGATTTTCGGCACTCAGCATTATCCGTTCATGCTCAAGCTCAAGAGCCTTGGCGCTGATATCATCAAAGCTCTCTGCACCAAACAGGGCGGTCTGCCGGTTCTGATTACCTATACCTTTCAGGGCATGACTCCGAAAGCCGGTTTCGAAGTTGAAGTCGACTGGGATGCCTGCTATGAACATTTCAGCACCAACACTGAAGTGTCGCTTGAAGTCGCTAAAAATGCCATCAGCGGTAATCTTGGTCTCGATATTGCCACGCTGCGTGAAAAATTTGTCAGCGAAGGCCTGATCAAGATCACTTCTCTTACCAGTGAAGCCGTCGATGCCAAATTGCTCGACGATCTCATGACTCCGATTCTGAATCTGATCACCAAAGAACTGTTTGAACAGATTCACCCCCCGACCTCGATTGCTCCGGCAGAAGCCGAAAAGCTCAAAGAAGACGAAGCCAAGCCCGAACTGGCCGCTGCCGCTCAGGGTATTTCTGAAGCTGCCATGAAAGCTACCGGCCGTTTCTTCAAGGTTGGCGCCAAAATAGACTTTGCTCTCAAAGACGTCAAGATCGTTAAAAAGGGCAAGTTCACCTACAAATTCGACCGTCAGGCAATTGTCGATCGCACTACCTCATTCGGCGGTCTGCTTGGCATCGGCAACTTCCCGAAAGACGTGCAGGATAAATGCATCACTACCATGCCCGCCGGCAACTGGGAAATGGCATTCTATATTCTGCCCTCTGTTGGTAAACCCGAATCTCTGGGTATCGATACCCTTGATATCTCTGTTACCCCGGAAGAAAATATCGGCAACGATAAATGGCAGCAGATTTCCGGCTACAAGACTGAATCTGCCGGTTTCAACAAGACCAAAAAAGCCATCTGGACTGACAAAGACAGAAGGGAAATTCTCAATTTCCGCTTCCCGCTCAAGGCTCTCTATGACAAGGAAGGCTTTAAGCGTGAAAACTATCGTTTCAAAATCCTGACCACCATCAAACCGACCAGCGGCAAATCTCTCGAAATAACCACCTATGCTCCGCTGTTTGACGGCGATCTGCCGATCGCGCCTCCGACTGATCTTGTTGATGTTCTCACCATTGACGGTTCATGTCTGACTTTCGGTGAAGAAGAAGGCATGGTTTTCAAGGCTCCTGGTCAGCTTAAGGCCGGTACCCGCACCTGGTCGATAATGCTGAGCGCCGAAACCCCGGTGCAGCATTTCATGGTTCCGGTTGATGAGAAGAGCATAACTGTGCCGAGTCTCAACTTTGCCCATAAAAAAGGCATGATGGGCAAATGGCCTAACTGCGGCAAGAACCTGAGGGAACTCGACCCGGGTCTCTATTTCATGCTGTTCGACGGCGACTGGGATGCGAAGTTCGACGCTTCCAAAGCCCCGGAAACCACCATTGTTCAGCTTGACTGATTTTTAACGGAAAAAACTGCACCCGTAAGGGTGCAGGAAATTGAATTTAAATAAGGGAGTATCGCGTGAAAAGTAAGAAGTTTCTGTTCAGCGGCCTTATGGCCCTCGCGTTCGGCATGTTCGCCTCTGCTGACGTTTCGGCTCTTCCCAGCCTCGATGCCCAGAAATGGCGCACCATTCAGGTTGACGAAAAGATCGGCAACGCCACCGACGAAACCATGATTACCGTCATTCAGGATTCAGCCAAACCTCTGGTTTTCTATTATGTCCCGAATAGACCCAGACTGTCTGAAACTGTAACCAAAAAAGACGGCAAAAAAATCACCAAACCGGTTTTCCAGCTGATGACTCTGCAGACCAAATCAGCAAAGACCAAAGATATTTACGAAGAAGGCCTGCTGCAGTTCTCTCTGCGCATGGATCTTCAGCCCGAAACCGCCTCTCAGGCTGTCACTGAAATCTTCAAGGATCTGCAGAAAAAAGGTCTGGCAACTGATACAACCGATATCAAGCTTCTGCCGCTGCCGGTTTCTTCAGCTTCGATCTCGATCTATAAGCCGAGTGGAGAATGGCTCTCAAGCGGTATTCAGCAGCCTGCTATCGCCCCAATCTTCTCAACTCAGGCCGTTCCTTTCCAGATCAATCTGACCAGCATGGGCGCCGATGCCATGAAAGCTCTGACCCAGAAAGGTCAGGCCGGTCTTGGTGTTTATTATGAAATGTCGTTCGAAGGCGTTCTGCCGCCCGCAAATCTGACTGTCGAAGTCGACTGGGATCAGACCTTTACCCATTTCAGCGAAAACACCAAAGAAAAGAAATACTGGAATGCTCTTCTGTTCGCCGGCGGTACCAGCCGCACCGATACCAAAAAAATCGCAGAAGATCTGATCGAAAACAAGTGTATCAAGGTAACCATGGAAGGTCGCGAAGATGAACTCGAAGCCCTTCAGAAGGTTCTCGATCCGATTCTTGAGCGCATCAACAGCGAACTTATCGAAAAAATGGCTCCGCCCGAAAAGGTTGACCCCGCAGAAGCCGAAGAACCAAGCTATGGTATCGGTATGTTCTACGGCGGCGGCAGTTCTTATGCCATGAAAGACAAAAAAGTCACCAAGAAGGGCAAAGAGACCTTCACTTTCAACCGCGCCAAAATCATTACCCGCGCCACTTCATGCGGCACTTTCATCGGTATCGGCAACTATGACAAAGACATCATCGAAGCCTGCAATATCGTAATGGAACCGGGCAACTGGGAAAAAGCCTATTACACCATTCCGGCCGTTGGCGCTGATCCTAGCCTGCTTTCTATCGACCTGAACCAGTATGTTCAGTATAAAGAAGGCTCCGGCAAGCCCGCCGGTTCGTATCCGAAATTTTCCGGTGCCGAAAATCCGCAGCTGATCACCTGGCGCCCCAAAGCCGTCGAAGGCAAACCGGGCTGGGTTAACAAAAATGGCGAAGCCGTCAGCAACATCAGCTGGCCTCTGCAGTCTCTCTATGCCGAAGCCAAAGCCGCCGGCAAAGAAATCAACGACTACGTTGAATACAAGGTCGAAATCAAGATTTCTTCAAAGGGCAAAGGCGCTCTGGTTGATGAAGTCGAACTGACAAAAACTCTGCCGATGATGGCCGGTGATAAGCCGGTTACCAACCCGATGGCTCTGGTTGATAACCTTGTCGTTTCAGCTGACTATCTGTCAATCGATAAGGCTGAAGGCCTCAAAAAGGTTAACTTCGAAATCGAACGCAAATCTGAAGACGGCTCGGAAAGACTTGGAAAATATTCTTATTCCTTTGACTTCGCAACAGTAGACAAAGGCGATACCACTCACAGCTGGTTCATTCCTAAGGATGGTAATTTCCAGTATATTCCTAAGGTTGTATTCAACCTGCACAAGAAAAACAAGGCCGGTAAGAATCTTGTTAACTGGGAATATAACGGCAAAAATCTTCTCAGCGAAGAAGGCTACGGTTCACTTGAGCTCGATCCTAGCGACGAAGCCTGGGATCCGGAAGATGAATTCTGATCTTTGCTGATCAGTTCAGATTTTAATTAATCTGGCGGGGAGCTCTGCCCATAAAGCGGGGTTCCCCGTTTTCTTTTAGTAGAACCAGTCAAACACGGGAGGTCTCAATGCAACCTGTTTTTCGCAAAGTTAAGCTCTTATTCGTCGTGCTGTTGCTTTTATCAGTCAGACTGGCTGCCGTAGCTCAGGTAAGTCTGCTGCCTGAGCATGCAATTACGATTGATGGTGTAACTCTGATTCGTGACAGCCATAACTCCGGTAAATGGTATTATGTTCCTGAAAAACCGGTGTTGCAGGAAAGAAGCCCGGCAAACAAAGAAGACCCACGCCCGGTTTTTCAGCTGGTTACCTATCAGGCAAAAAAAGATTCTGAAATTTACGAGGGTGGTCTGTTGCAGTTCGCAGTAACTCTGAATCTGCCGGAAGCAACCCGGGAAAAAATTGAAAAGGAACTGAAAAAACACCCCGAAGCAGCCGGCAATAAAAGCATATCTCTGGCGCCCCTGCCTTTTCATAAGGCCGAAGCTTTCATGTTCGACGCTGATGGGAAAAAACATGCGGCCGGTAGCCAGGCACCCGGCCTTTCTCCTGCTTATCTTACCGGAGCCCTGCCATTTCAGGTC
>CAZFUG010000227.1:1942-7401 GCA_964522035.1 uncultured bacterium | reverse complement strand
GCCGGCCCGGGCGAAGGTTTCTATTCATACTGGCGCTGGGTTGCCCGCAAAACCGGTCTCGAAAACGTCGAAACCTACCGCAAGGTAGCCAAAAAAGCCGGTATCAGCACTAACCGTGGTGCTTCGGTAATTGGCGATGCCAAGGGCTGGGGTCACACCGTCGGTATCGGGCTCTGCGTCGTCGGTATCGCTCTCGATTCATACGGCATCTACAAGTCAGAAGACCGCAAGGGCGGCCGCTACAATTCATACTCACTCGTCAAGAATTACGTTGGCCTGGCGCTTGGCTCGGCCGCTCTCATCGCAATGTTCTGTATTCCGATCGTCGGCCAGGTAATAGGCGCCCTTGCCCTCGTCTGGGTTGCCCTCACTACCATTGGCGACGTTCTCGGCAAATACAACAAACGCTGGAAAGCCGCTTATAAAGGCTCTTACTGGTATCTCTACGAAAACGACCCCGAATTCAAATCTTTCTATGACAACCGCGCACAGCTGAAAGCCGAGGAAAAGGCAGCCGCTCTGCTCGTCACTGAAAGTAACTATGGCGATTTCCTCAAGGCTCAGAGCCCTGCCGACGAAGAGCAGGCCGCTATTCAGGAAAAGAATCTGCGCGTTTACGCCGAACTTGAAAAACAGGGCGTTCTGATGAGCTACTACAGCCAGAAGGGCTTCTCTCTGCCAGACTTCGGCATGGAACGCCTGCAGGAACTCTGGTCGATGAAAGCCGACTACATGTCATGGAAACCGACCGAAGCCGAAGCCGACAAGGCTTCTAAACGTGGTTTCTGGGGCAAGGTCGGGCACGCAATCAACCCGATGACCTACGTCAGCTGGGCTGGCGACAAGATTCAGTCGCGTGATTACAAGAAAACCATTGATGAATACAACATTCTCAAGGTATTCTTCAACCCCGACTACGTTCTCATCAAGAAATATCAGAACTGGATTACCGCCAACAAACATCGCGGTGGCATCTTCGACGTTGTTGGTCTGCGTATTGAGCAGTCGCCGTTCAACTACATTCCGATGGTTGGCATCGATACCGCAGCCTGGAATGAAGACCTGCTGATTGAAGCTTTCAACGCTGATGCTTTCCAGATCGGTGTTAAAGAAATGATGTATTTCAAAGAACAGATCAAGGCTGCCCGTGATCAGGTCAAGGCCGGCATTAAAGATTCCGACAAGATGGTCGATTTTATCCGCGACGAACACCTGAAACATTCGCAGAAAATGCGCAAAGCTCTGAGTCGCCTGGTTGAGTGCTACAACATCGATCCCGACCGCGAGCACAAAGACCTGATGAAAGACTGCCAGAAAGCTTTTGGCTGGCGCTGGAACAAAGCCAACGGCAAAGAAACCCCGCGCAATATCATCAAAATCTATCTGTCTGACATCGAAAAAGCTCTTACCTATGACCCCGTATCAGTCAGCCAGAAAGCCGCAGAAACGGTTCTGATGGTTGCCACAATCAAGAAAAATCTTGATACTGCCGTGATGATGCGTGAGCTTGGCGAAGAAAAACGTGCTGCCCTGGCCGACTTCAGCAAGGAATTCAAGAACTATGATATTGCTAAATTCCTCAAAGAAGGCACTTTCCTCGATGTGAAGGGCAAAACTTTCTTCGACTGGCTCTCAGACATCTATCCCGCCTACGAAGAAATGGAAAAATTCACTAATCTCTACATGCGTGAAGTTGAAGACTTCACTGAAGTTGCCGATGACTCGAACTCCGATTCACGCCGCAGCTTCCTGATCTTCAGCAAAGATGGTTATCACCCGAAGAACCTGCTCAAAGAACTCAATGATGAACTCGACGGCTACAAAGAAATCATCGTTGCTTTCGAAAAAATCAAAGACGATGTGCAGCTGAATATGGGCCTGACCGAAGAAAATTCTGGCCTCTATAACGGCGTATTCCATGCCTACAATGTCGATGAGCCAGAAGCTCTCGATCTTGACAATGCGGTCATTCCGCTTGGCGATGAATAATCGCTGACTCCAATAAAAAAAGCCCGGCCGAAGCCGGGCTTTTTTTATTGGATTTTAGTTATCTGGTTCTTATTGCAGGCCCTGCAGGGCTTTGTTTATCTCTTCAAGAACCATCGGGTCAGGGTCGTCGCTGGCATCCTGCAGCATAGTTTTTACCCGCGGTGTGAAAGCTGTGAATTGCGGCAGTGTTTGCACCGCCAGCACGCGCACTTCGGGGTCAGGGTCATAAAGTAGTTCTTCAATTTCAGTCAGCCCTTTTTCTCCGAGTTTGACGAAAAAGCTGGTCGCAATGCTCTTTTCTTCGGGAGTTCCGGCAAGCAGCTTGTCGATCTGGGCTTCGATCTCTGCCGGGGCTGCCGTCACGCCCACATCTGCACTCTGACTGCCTGCAACCTGAGTGTTTGTCGAGGCTGAAGATCCTTCAGTCGCTGAGGCTGTGCCGGTTGCCGGGTTGGTAGTGCCTGTTGTCGCGGAAACCTGAACCCCGGCAGGTTCAGCAGGCTTTGAGGTTTGCCCTGTTTCAGACGCAGAGTCGGTATTTTGCACTGGCTCTGCAGATGCCTGCATTGGAGTGGGCCGGGCGGTTACAGCCGGTTCGGCAGTTGCCGCTGCAGGGAGAATTTCAGATGCCGATGCCGGCGCTGCTGATGCTGATGGTTCTGCCTGCAGGTCTGCTGCAGACTTTTCTTCAGTAACCTTGTCAGGTGCTGGTTTTGCGGTCGGCATGGCCAGTACCGGTTCATCAGCAGGAATTGCCTCGCCGGTTTTAACCGGAACCGGTCGCGCTGTTGATTCAGAACTTGCTGGCGTGGGAGTGGCGGCGGCGGTTTTTTCGGGCGCCGGTTTCGCCGGAGTTTTCTGTGATGTCTGGCCTGGAGTAGCTGGGTTGGGCAGTTTTTCAGCCTTGGCTTTTATTACCTGTTTGTCATGTTGTTTTGTCGGCGGTTTGTCGCCATATTTTGCGACCAGTTCGCCAAGTTTTTCGACAGCCGGCTGATAGCCAGGGTCGAGTTCAACGGCCTTGCGATAAGCCTTCATTGCATCGGCGACGCGATCATTGGCCAGATAAATATCACCCATTACCTTGCGTGGCATCGGGTTTTTCGGTGAGGCTTCGGCGGCTCTTATAAGAGCTTTGTTGGCCTGCCCGATCTGATTCAGACCCAGGTGCGCCTGCGTCAGAATGCAGTAATAGTAACATACCGTGTCGCGGTCCATTTCGCGTTCGGCCATGGTCAGGCCGGGTTCGAGCAGTTCAAGAGCACGGTCGAAGATGCGCAGGTTTACGTAGACTTCGCCTAATTCAAGGTAGGCAAAGGTTTCGTTCGGGTCGAGTTCGAGAATTTTCCAGTATGCTTCGATCGCTTTCTGAACTTTGCCCGAATCAGCATTTTTACGGGCTGATTTGAGCATGGTCTCGATCTTTTTGTTTTGTTTGCGCTCAGTTACGCTGCCAGCAAGCACTCTGGCATCACTGATGCCGGGAACGCTTAGAAAGGCAGCCACCGCTGCTGCCAGCAACGCTTTTTTCAGATATGAGCCGTTTTGATTGCCCGACATGATAAATCTCCTGAAAGGCAGTTTTGTAATATTCTAATGCATTGGCGCTCTGTAGTCCAAAGATTAACTCTGATAAAGAGACCGCCACAGATGAACACTGATGAACGTGGATGACTCTGAATAAGAGGCGAGCCGCTGATGAACACAGATAGACGCCGATGTTTCAAAAAAAATCAGCCCGGCAGATTGGGCCGGGCTGATCGGGTAATTATGCGGTGAAGCTTACTTTTTCTTTTTTGCAGCTGTTGCTTTGGCTGATTTTTTTGCCGGGACTTTTGCTTCTTCTGCCACCGGTTTTGCAGGTTTAACGGGCTTTTTAGCCTTTTCTGTCTTTGCAGGTTTTGCGGCTTTTGCAGCAACCGGCACTTTTTTGCTGGCTTTTTCTGGCTTATTTTCGGCTTTAACTTCTACGGGAGAAGCTTTTTTAACTGATTTTGCCTGTTCTTTCAGGGCGGCGAGAACCTTTTCAGCGGTGAAGGGCGGGCGGGTCAGTCTGATGCCGACCGCATTTCTGATTGCGTTGCCGATGGCCGGCAGGGCGCCGTTGATGCTGATTTCGCTGACGCTTTTGGCGCCGTAGGGCCCTGTTTTTTCATAGGTTGGCACCAGGAAAGTTTCGACTTCCGGCATGTCTTTTGTGCTGAAGATCTTGTAGTTGCCGAAATTCGGGTTCAGCATGCGGCCGTTGTCGCTGAAAATGAATTCTTCGGTCATCGCGTAGCTGATGCCGTTCAGGGCTGCGCCCTGGGTCTGGGCGTCGGCAAGTTGCGGGTTGATGGCATTGCCGCAGTCGACGCCGGCAACGTATTTGATCACCTTGACTTCACCGGTTTCGGTATCGACTTCGACCTCGGCGAAGTGAGCGGCGAACGGCGGCGGTGAGGCATGGCTGATATGGCTGGCGATAGCGCCTATCTGGAACTGTTTGTGTTCATACATGGCGTAGGTGCAGACCTGGCCGAAAGTGACGCTGTTTTTGCGGCCTTTGCCGTAGCAGATAGCCTCTTCGATGGTCATATCCTGAATCTTTTCGCCGAGCATGCTGGCAGCGACGGCAACGATCTGTTCGCGTACCTTGCTGGCGCAGTTGATCACCGCGCCACCGCTGAGATATGTGGTCGAAGAAGCGTAGGCGCCGACGTCAAAAGGTGTCATATCGGTATCAGAGCTGTAAACAAGAATGTCGGTATGCCGGCAGCCGAGAGTTTCGGCGGCAATCTGTGCCATGACTGTGTCTGAACCGGTTCCGAGGTCGGTGGCGCCGAGCAGCAGATTGAATGAGCCATCTTCATTCATTTTGATGAACACGGCGCCCATGTCGATTTCGGGTATCGAACTGCCCTGCATCAGGCAGCACATGCCAACCCCGCGGCGTTTTGCACCGGTTCCGGGCTTACCGTATTTTTTCGCCCAGTCGATGCGTTTCATGCCTTCGCTGATACACTTTTCGAGACCGCAAGAGCCGATCGACATGTCGACGCCTTCGCGGCCCTCGCCGAGAGCCTTGAAAATCGGCGATGATTCGCCTTCTTTGATATGGTTCTGCTGTCTGAATTTTATCGGATCCATGCCGATCGCTTCAGCCATTTCATCCATCTGGCATTCCATGGCAAAGGCCGCCTGTGTGGCGCCATAGCCGCGGTAGGCGCCGGCAACCGGCAGGTTGGTATAAACCGTGTCGCCGATGAATTCGATATTATCGACGCGGTAGAGCGGCAATACCTTTGAGCCGCAGTTGCTGAGAACCGTCAGGGCATGTGAGCCGTAGGCGCCGGTATTGCTGATGATGCGCATCGAAATAGCGGTGATGGTGCCGTCTTTTTTGACGCCGCTCTGAATGGTGACAACCATCGGGTGACGGGTGCGGGCGGCCATGAATTCTTCAGCCCTGGTCAGAGCCCAGATGCATG
>CAZFUG010000227.1:0-1932 GCA_964522035.1 uncultured bacterium | reverse complement strand
GGGTTTTGAGGGCGACCAGAGCGCAGACGTCTTCGAGCAATACTTCCTCTTTGCCGCCGAAACCGCCGCCGATTCTCGGTTTGATGACGCGAATCTTCTTTATCGGAATCTGCAGCGTCTGAGCGGTGATACGGCGGGCATGAAACGGCACCTGTGTCGAAGAGCGCAGCACCAGACGGTCGTTTTCGTCGAGGTAAGCGATACAGGTGTGTGGTTCTATGGCACAATGCTGTGCGTAATGCGGGTAATAGGTGCGTTCGAGTACGACGTCGGCCTGTTTGAAGCCTTTTTTGACATCGCCAACACTGGTTTCAACGTGCGAGCAGTGATTGTGCTTCGGGTCGTAAAAAATCGGTATCGGAACGCGGCAGTCTTTTTCGTCGTGAATGATCGGCGCATCTTTATCGCGGGCCTTTTCGGGATCGAAAACTGCTTTGAGAACCTGATACTGAACCTTGATCAGCGAACAGGCCTCTTCGGCGGTTTCAGGCGATTCGGCGGCAACGATGGCGACGCGGTCGCCGACGAAGCGCACTTTATTGTCGAGAAGGCAGTTATCGTAGGGCGACGGTTCAGGGAAGCCCTGACCGGCAGTGGTTCGCATTACCCGCGGCACGTCTTTCCAGGTGAAAATGGCGACGACGCCCGGCAGTTTTTCTGCTTCAGAAGTATCGATGCTTTTGATGAGCGCGTGGGGGTGCGGGCTGCCGAGAACCTTTATGTGCAGAAGGTTGTGAAAGTCGACATCGGCAACATATTTCTGAATGCCGCAGGCGAGGCCCATGGCATCAACCTTTGTAAGGCTGTGGCTCACCTGGTTAAAGGTTTCTGGTTTTTCAAAAAAGCGCGGGGCTTCGGGAATTACCGAAACGGCCTGTGACACCTTTGGTTTTGCAACGGCGGCAGCCTTTTTAACGGTTGTTTTTTTCGTGGTTTTTGCCATTACTTTTTACCTCTGGTGCTTTTTTTCTGCTTTGCGGTACTGGCGCTGTCTGCGGCACTGAGAACTGCTTCTATGCGTTTTACGTAGCCGCTGCAGCGACACAGATTGCCGTCAAGAGCGTCTTTAACATCTTCGGCGGTTGGGTTCGGGTTACTGTCGAGCAGGGCCTTCGCGGCAATCAGCGAACCGGGGTTGCAGTAGCCGCACTGGGTAGCGCCCGCATCGACGAAAGCCTGCTGCAGTGCATGCGGTTTGTCTGGGTTTCCCATGCCTTCGACGGTGATAATTTCGGCACCTTCGACGGTTCCGGCCAGAGTTATGCATGAAGTGCGCGGTTTGCCATCGATCATAACGGCACAGGCACCGCACATGCCTTCGCCGCAGCCAAATTTAACGCTTTTGAAGCCAGCCTGCCGCAAAGTTTCGAGCAGCGTGGCGTTGGGTTTGATTTCGAGGCAGAGATCTTTGCCGTTGATTCTGGTATTGAGTTTCACTGCAGGCCTCCCTTGCGGTTTGCGTTTTCGAACGCTTCAGTGAGCGCCCGGCGAACCATTACCGCAAATACTTCGCGGCGGTATTCTTCACTGGCTCTGATATCCTTGCGGATATTGATCAGATCAGCGGCTTTGTTCGCCGCATCAGCAATCAGTTCTTCGGTCGGAGCTTTGCCTTCGAGCAGTTTTTCTGCCTCAAGGCAGCGTACCGGCTGTGCAGTGATGGCATTGACGGCGATGCGGGCCTGACTGACCATACCATCCTTGAGCGTGAGTCTCACTGCCAGCGAAATCATGGCATAGTCATTGGCGGTTTTTGCCAGCTTTGCGAATGCAGTACCGGTTCCGGGGCCGTATGCCGGCACGATGATTTCGGCGATAATTTCGTTAGCGGCAAGAAACTGCGGGGCGCGGGTTTCGATAAGGCTCATTACCGGAACAGTGCGCTTCGGCCTGCCTCTGCGGCAGACGACTTCGGCATCGAGAGCCATATAA
>CAZFUG010000226.1:1498-7407 GCA_964522035.1 uncultured bacterium | reverse complement strand
TTACTTCAGGCTGTAAAACCGGCACTTCATCCGACTCGATGTAGGGCGGGTTCGAAATCACAACGTCAAGAGAATCCGGGGCGAAGCCGTCCAACAGGTCATTCTGCCGCAATTCAAGGCGTGCAGCAATTTCCGGAAAGCGCTTCAGGTTGGCGGCAGCTACCTTCAGTGCGGCTGGAGAGACATCTATCATAAAGCCGGTTGCCCCGGCAAATTTGCGTGCCATGGCAATCGCAAGAATGCCGGTACCGGTGCCGACGTCAGCGAAACTGAAGCTTCCAGCAAAAGGTCTTCTGGCAATCTCGGTGGCAGCGGCCATAAAAACTTCTTCAGTTTCTGGCCGCGGAATCAGGGCACCGGGGCCAACCCCGACGTCAAAATCGAGAAAACTCCACTCACCAAGCAGGTATTGCAGAGGTTCATTGTGACAGCGACGCTCGAGCAATTTTTGAAAAGATCCGACAAAACTGTCGGCGGCGGGCTGATTCCAGAATTGTGGCAGCTGACCGTTGGTTATCCCGAGAACATGTGCGGCCAGGCAGTCGGCGTTGAATGCGGCATCTTCGATATGATGCCCGGCAAGGAGCTTTCTGGCAGAGAGAATCTGCTCTCTTATGGTAGTGGCAGTCATGCGGCAGCCGGGTGGTCGCAGTTAAACTTCATTCTCGGCTTCGGCCAGTTTGCGCAGGTTGTCAGCCTCGATCAACGCCTTGATCACATCTTCGATATCGCCGTCGACAATTTCGTTAAGGCGATAGACAGTCATGTTTATGCGGTGATCGGTAAGGCGCTGCTGCGGAAAATTGTAGGTGCGGATGCGCTCTGAACGGTCGCCACTGCCAACCAGGCTGCGGCGATGCTCGGCACGGTCTTTATCACTCTGCATGCGGGCATTGTCGAGCAGCCTCGCTTTGAGAATGCGAAGAGCCTTGGCCTTGTTTTTGTGCTGGCTCTTTTCATCCTGACAGCTGACAACGATACCGGTAGGCAGATGCGTCACGCGCACGGCCGAGTCGGTGGTATTAACACTCTGACCGCCAGGCCCTGATGACCTGAAAACGTCGATGCGAAGTTCATTCTCGTCGACGGTAACATCGACATCCTCAGCTTCAGGAAGCACCGCCACCGTTGCCGCCGAAGTATGCACGCGCCCCGAAGCCTCGGTAGCCGGCACCCGCTGCACGCGATGCACGCCGCTTTCAAATTTGAGCTTGCCGAACGCACCCGAACCCTGCACTGCAAACACCACTTCTTTTATGCCGCCAAGCCCGGTATCGCTCATGCTCATCAGTTCGCATTTCCAGCCCTGACGTTCGGCATAGCGTGAATACATGCGATAAAGAACGGCAGCAAAGAGCGCCGCTTCTTCGCCGCCGGTGCCGGCGCGAATTTCGAAGATGGTGTTCTTGTTATCATCTTCATCTTTCGGAATCAGCAGCATTTTAAGCTCTGCTTCAAGCTCTTCAAGCTTTGGTTTGAGATCGGCAATCTCAAGTTCGGCCATTTCTTTGAGCTCGGGGTCATTTTCGGCCGCGAGCATATGCTGAGCGCCTTCAAAGCTGCTGCGCAGGTCACAGTAGCGGGCATAGGCCTCAACCACCGGTTCAAGTTCAGCCCGGCGCCGGGCAAGTTTCTGAAACTCTGCCGGGTTACCGATCACCTTCGGGTTCGAAAGTTTGTCGGTCAGTTCCTTGAAATTCTCTTTAACCGATTCGAGCTTGTCGAGCACTTTAATCAGAGCCTTTCGAGCATCTTCTGAACGAGCTTGAGAAAGTATGGCTGAGCTTTGGCAGCTGCAGCGATGACTTCTTCGTGATTCACGTCTTCGTGACCTTCACCAGTCGCCATATCGGTAATGCAGCTGATGCCAAGAATTCTTTTAATGCCGCCGTGAACGGCAACGATGACTTCAGGAACCGTAGACATGCCAACCGCATCGGCACCCCATATTTTCATGGCACGCAATTCGGCGGCAGTTTCATAGTTCGGGCCACTGACGGCAAGATAAACACCGCGTTCTACCGGTGCGCCGATTTCGCGACCAACCTTCATTGCTTCTTCGACGAGAGCTTTGGTATAAACACCCTGCATTGGTGGAAAACGCGGGCCGACGCTGTCGTCATTGCGGCCGATCAGCGGGTTGTTGCCCATAAAATTGATATGATCAGTCATGATCATCAGATCGCCAACCTTGAAGTTGCGGTTGAGCCCGCCGGAGGCGTTGGTGATGATGAGATCCTGAATGCCAAGAGCCAGCATGACGCGCATCGGAAAAGTGATTTCCTGCATGCTGTAACCTTCGTAATAATGAAAGCGGCCCTGCATGGCGATGACTTTTTTGCCACCGGCTTCACCGATAACCAGTTTGCCGGCATGCCCCTTGACAGTTGACACCGGAAAATGCGGAATCTGCTCATAGGGTATGGCCACCTGATTCTTGATTTCGTCGGCAAATTTGCCGAGACCAGAACCAAGCACCAAGGCAACCTGCGGTTTTACAGATGTTTTGGCAACGATAAAATCAACGGCCTGCTGAATCTTCGCTTTTAATTCCATGTCATTCCTCTTATGGCAGAATCGCGCATCAAATGCGGCAGAAAAGCGTAACACAGCCCCCGACCGCTTGTCAACGCAACGCCAAATCGTAATCATAAAACGGCATTCAGCTAAAGAAAAGATTCACAATTAAACGAATAATATCAAGCCAAGTGCCTTAAACCTTGGAAAATTTCAGGGGGCAACTGCCAGAATGCGGCCGGCAAGATTCAGGTAACTGCTTTTCGGAAACTGCTGGCGCAGCATCGCGTAGACGCGGTCAGCCTCCGGCTTGTTGCCAAGCTCGGTAAGAATGCGGATGATGTAATAAAGCGCGCCTTCCTGCACCGCCTGGTTACTGGAGGTTTCGAAGGCCTTCTTGAAGCCAAAGTAGGCTTTGGTAACCAATCCCATAGCATATTCAGAATAGGCACTGAGAAATTCGTAACGATCTACCGGCACGTTGCGCGGGTCTGGTCTGAACTGTTTCAGCAGCTGCAGGGCGCCCTGCGGATTTCTTTCCTGAATGTAGCATTCAGCAAGCAGATAAGCGGCTTTCTGAAATTCGCTGTCGTTCAGGCCACCATAAAGGGCATCGGTAAGTGCCAGTCGGGCCGACAGAAACTCGCCCTCATCGAAAAACCTTATGCCGCGCTGCAGATTTTCGGCTGAGGCGACCGGTCGAACGTTGTCGAGCAGTGTGTTTTTGATAAAATCAGCCGCATACTGGTTCATTACCTCTTCGGTAAGGCCGTTGAAACATACCGACAGTTCCTGGTTGATATCGCCTGATTTCATCAATCTCTTAACAAAGCGGTGCAGAGCGCTGCTGCCGAAACTTTTCAGCAGGAACCTGATCTTCAGGTAGTTTTCGACGTATTTTTCCAGAGAAATCGGATTGCCATCGATATTTTCATCTTCACCACCTATGGCGTTTATGTCAAAACCACGCCGGGTAAGCGCCTTGATGCGGGCAAGACCCTGGTCGGCAGCATGCACGGCGGTGCCTTCCTTGATCCACATCGGCAGGGCATCGTATTCTTTAAGCCCCATCGCATCGGCCATTACCGCGTGCGTCATTTCATGAGTCATCTCTTCAAGAAGCGTTGCCTGACCATTTATCAGAAAGTCGAGATCGATATGAATATAATGAACGATGGTGCGGTTGGCAGTGCGAATCGACTGACGCTTGCCCCTGAGTCTGAAACCCTTGTAAGTCAAATGATCAGAAAACATCACGACGACATACATCTGTTCGCGTGCCGGAATACCGAGTGATTTTTCGATACGCTGAAAGGACTCCTGATAAACGAAAGGCAGATCGGCGAGAATCTTTGCAAAGCCCGGGTGACTGCGAAACTTGCCAGAATAGCTCGTATCGATGTGCAACACCGCTTCTGAAACCAGAGGCAGCAACAGAACAAAAGCAGCTGTGGCAAACACAGCAGACAATATTTTATTCATTCGTCTACTCACCTGCGGCTTCTCCATTCACTGGCATGTTCTGGTCGGGAACCGAGATTTCGGTTCCGAGTTTATCAGCAACCTGACTGCGGGCATCATAGATCTGCCCGAACAGATTATGATCGGCGGCGACTTCAGGTCTGGCTAGAAGGTTATCAAAGGTCTGCAACGGCTTTTTCAGCATGCCGTTGGCCTGCAGTATCATTGCATAATGAAAATCCACCTCAGGCGAAACTTCAGTGCGGCCCTGAAAAATAGAATTCATTATTTCCAGAGCTTCGGCATACATCGTGTTTTTGTAAAGAGCCCATGCAAGAGTATCGAGATTAAAAATCATGCCGGGCATAATATCTGTCGACATGCGCGCCATTTCGAGGGCCTGCGGCAGATCCTGATTCAATTCAAGCAGAGTATAAGCAAGATTGTTGAGCACCAGCGGGTTCGCAGAAGCATATTTGAGTGAATTTCTGAAAGCCCTGGCTGCCCCGGCATAGTCGCGATATTTTAGATGCAGGTCCCCAAGATGCTGCCAGAGATAAGCATCTTCCGGAAGCAGGGCTGCCGCGGATGCTGCCGCTGCGATTGCCTCTGCCCCGCGACGTTCGAGATCGTATGCAGAACTGAGACGAAAATGAAAAAGCGAAACCTGAGGTTCAAGCTTAACAGCCTTTTCGAGGTGGGTTGTCGCTTCGCCGGCCGCAAAGTCAGAATGCTGGCCGTCAATAATAGCCACTCCCCTTATGAAATGCAGGGGCGCATAATCAGGGTGGCTCTGCAGAGCTTTGTCAGAAATTGAAGCAGAAAGCCCTGTCGCATCGAGGTCATAAAGAATTCTTGCCTGCACCAGAAATCTAGCAGGTTCAGGGGGGGAAAAGTGCATAATGAGAGAAATCGCAAGAACCAGAACCGGAATCATGGTCACGGCATGTTTAATCAGCAAGGCTGCCGCTGGCGAACTGACACTCTCTGGAAACCTGATAACTCTGGCCCTGGCAGAAACCGAAAGCAGACCAATCAGCAACGACGGCAGATAAATCACTCCGAACATTTCGGCCCGCGCCTGCATGAATGCAATCGGGCCAATGTTGTGAAGAGCTTCACCAAGAAGAAGAATTTCGATGTGATAAAGTAGAAAGCCGCAGACAAGAGCCTGTGAAACTCCAAAAAAACCCGCCTGCCAGTAACTGACCGGCAAAACCGGCAGCGAAAAAAGCCAGACCAGTATGGCAAAAAGTCCGGCGGCGCCGATAAATGCAAAAACCAGAGCCCCGGCAAACAACAGACCTGAGTCTTCAGGCGACGAAACGCCAAGCTCGTAGCTCAGAGCCACACAGAACAGCACGAGAAAAAGCGGCGTGAGAAAAAACAGCAGTCGCTCGCGCCGACTCTGTACCGGTTGGCTGACCGGTGCACCGCAGACGCCGCAGTACATAAGATTCGAAGAAACCGGTTTGCCGCATTCGGGGCAGTTCTTCAATCAGCTGACCTCGTGAAGTTCTCCAACAAAACATTTCTGCATCATTGAATCGATCGTGGCAATATCTCTGGTCTGGCCAAGCACCCACATCAGCTTGACCATCGTCGTTTCAGGGGTCATATCCATGGCCGGAATTGCGCCGGCATCGAGAGCCGCGCGCCCAACCTGGTAAAGCTCCATTTCGGTCGAACCGACGATACACTGCGTACAGACAACCACCGCCACACCACGCGCTATTGCCGCTGTAATGGCAGGAATCAGACTTTTTTCACCGGTCGGAATATTACCGGCACCGTAACCTTCGATGACAATACCATCATGCGAACTTGCGAGATATTCAATGACCTCGGGTTTAATACCCGGGTAGACGGGCAACATGGCGACATTTTCATTCAAAAACGGCCTGAGCAAAGGTTTGCGACGACTGCGCATC
>CAZFUG010000226.1:0-1488 GCA_964522035.1 uncultured bacterium | reverse complement strand
CAAAATCGCTGAATTTAATCGAAAGCCCGATAGTACCGAGCGGAACATCGTTTACCGAAATGAAAGCCTGCAGATCGAATACCGACATTTTCTTGGCACGGGTGCCTCTGATAATAAGAGTTCCGAAGACCACAGCCACTTCAGCAAGATCGGAAATGGCGACCCGAACCGCATTTATCAGGTTTGTCCGGCCATCTGAGCCAACTTCTTCGAGCGGCACCTGAGCACCGGTAATGATTACCGGCTTGTTGAGTTCCTGCAGCAGAAACGACAGGGCTGAGGCAGTGTAACAAAGCGTGTCGGTTCCGTGTGCGACCACGAAACCGGCATAGTCGTTGATGCGCTTGAAGATGGCTTTACCGAGAGTAAGCCAGAAGTCAGGCGTCAGATTGCTTGAATCGACGTTGGCCACCGACACCACATCTATGTCTGCCAGCTGCTTCAGTTCTGGTATGGTGGCAATCAGACTGGCGGCATCTTCACACGGATACAGCTCACCACGCGGGCCACGCAGCATCGTAATGGTACCACCGGTTGTTACAAGCAAAACCTTAGGCTTGACGCCACGGCGCTCATTTACTGTCATATCGCTGGCCTTATCAGAACTTGTATTCGATACCGAAGTGAACGTCGCGTTTATCGACTGCGTCATCGATGCGCAGTTCGAAGCGAATGTTTTCGGTCATCAGATAACTACCCTTGAGTCTGACTTCAGAATCGGTGGTATCGATGAAATCGACACTGAGCTGAATCGGCTTGCCAAGATAGTAGTCGAAGCCAAGGCCAACCTTCGAGCTGATGATACCGCCCCTCTTGACGAGGTTGGTGTCGGCACCACGGGCAACCATAAGGTTGAAGTTGTCGGCGCCACCGATATCTTCAACACCGATGCGGTAGAAGGTCTTGTCGCTCGGGTAGAGATCGACGTTGAGGTCTGAGATGAAGGTTTCGGTTTCTTCGCCGTATCTGAGCAGATACTTGAAGTCGATGCGGGTCTGGCGGATGTTGAGGAACACCTTGTCGACAGCCTGCGCCAGTTTGTGGGCGTCATCGAGGCCGGTGTTGATCTTCTTGCGGATTTCCTTGTCAGCCACGATTTCCTTGACTTCACGGGTAATCTGTTTCGCGTTGTCAGAGGCATCACGCAGAGACTCGATGGTGCTGCGCAGATCGTCAGTCATCTTGTCATTGCTGTTCAACTTGGCGATCATGTCGTCAAGTCTGTCAGTAGTGCTTCTGACGTTGGCGATGATTTCCTTGAAGTCTTCGCGGCTGTCTTCGGTAATGCCCGACAGACGGTCACTGAACAGCCTGAAGTTGGCAACGACCGATCTGATATCTTCACGGTTCTTCTCGATTTCGCCGTCGACGCGGTGCAGAATGTTGTCGAGGCTTTCGACGATGCGGTCACTGCGATTGCGCACTGAGGCGATAATTTCGTTCATCTTGTCAGATGCAGCACGGGCATTGCGGAACATGACACGGGTG
>CAZFUG010000225.1:0-7416 GCA_964522035.1 uncultured bacterium | reverse complement strand
AACACGGGGTGTAATTTAATGATCGCAATTACCCCGGACGAAATCAAAGTCTGGGCGCAACTTGTCTATCAGGCCTGCGGCATCGTTCTCGACGCCGGCAAGGGCTACCTGCTCGAAAGCCGCCTTGGCCCCCTGCTCAGGGAAACCGCTTCCGAGTCTTTCAGTGAACTGCTCTACAAGGTCAAGGCTGATGCCACCAGGCAATTGACCCGCAAAGTCGTCGACGCCATGACCACCAACGAGACCTCATTTTTCCGCGATTCTTCGCCTTTTGAGCTGCTTCAGCACAAACTGCTGCCCGAGCTTATCGACCGCCGCAACCGCACTGCCAGACCCGGCCAGCCGGTTCCGCTGCGAATCTGGAGCGCCGCCTGCTCGACCGGCCAGGAAGTCTACAGCATCGGCATCGTCATCAGAGAACTGGTCGGCGATTCGCCACAGTATCAGCCACAGATACTCGGCACCGACATTTCTGATCAGGCCCTGAAAAGAGCCAGTTACGGGGTTTTCACCCGCATGGAAATGGAAAGAGGCATGAACCCTGCCTACCTGCAGAAATGGTTTGTGCCGCAGGGTGAGCAATACAAAATCCGCGATGAAGTCAGAGCCCTGGCAACCTTTCGCCCGATAAACCTTCTCGAACCACTTATCTTTCCTTACCGGTTCGACATAATTTTCTGCCGCAACGTCGCAATTTATTTTTCAGAAAAAGACAAAATCTCACTGTTCGAAAGAATGGCACAGGTTCTTGCGCCAGATGGCGCTCTGATCATCGGCTCGACCGAATCGATTACCGGCATAACCACAAGATTTGCGCCACACCGTCACCTACGCGCCGTCTACTATCAACCCGTCTGACAAAAAAACCTGCCGGATAACAGAATTATTAAAACAGATTTTGCAGCAAATAAATCTTTGCGAATCCGTGTTTATGCGTGTTTATCCGTGGCCAAAAACATAAAACCCACTAAAATAAATCTCGCCAGAATCCACCAGCGGATTGCGCACGCTTCATCATTCCTGCTACAATGCACTGTTCATAAATGTTAACGGTGATTGAGGGCAATCGGCATGAAAATTCTTGTCTGCATAAAACAGGTTCCTGACTCGACACGGGTCGATATCGACCCCGAAACCATGACTCTCAAAAGAGGCGGCGTCGACAGCAAAATAAACCCGTTCGATCTGTTCGCCATCGAAACGGCAGTAAAGCTCAAAGAGCAGCACAACGCTCAAGTATGCTCGATAAGCATGGGCCCGCCGCAGACTGAGGCCGCCATTCGTGAAACCTACATGCTCGGCGTCGACGAAGGCATTCTGCTCAGTGATCGCAATTTTGCCGGCGCCGACGTGCTCGCAACCGCCTACGCCCTGTCTCAGGGCATTCTCAGTGCCGGCATGCCCGACCTGATCATCTGTGGCCGGCAGACCACCGACGGCGACACCGGTCAGGTCGGCCCCGAAATTGCCGAATTCCTGAATATACCGCACGTTGCCTATATCAGGAATATCGTCTCATCTGACGAAAAGGGCATGGTGCTCGAAATGGATATGCCGGAAACTGTCGAAGTTGTCAGAATCAATTTCCCGTTTCTCATGACCGTCGAAAAGGGCATTTTTCAGCCGCGCCTGCCGTCGTTCAAACGCCGGCTGGCCAGCAAAGACAGGCCGGTCAGAAGGCTTACACTCGCTGACATGCCCGATTCTCAACCCGAAAATTACGGCCTCAAGGGCTCGCCGACCCAGGTTATCAGAATTTTTCCGCCGGCCAACCCGGCAACCCACGAAACCTGGAAAGACTCTCCCGAAGTGCTTGCCGACAAAATTTACAGCAAACTGAGTGAGTTGAAATTTCTATGAGCAATATCAGAATCAAAAATCTCAATGAACAGAATCTCGACGAACTGATTGCCCTCTGCCCCTTCAACGCCATAGAAAAAGACGCTCACAGCGGGCTGGCAATTAATGCCGGGTGCCGCATGTGCCGCATCTGCCTCAAGCGCAAACCCGATGTTTTTTATCTCGCCGAAGCTGCACCGGCCCCGCGCATCAACAAACAGGAATGGCAGGGCCTCGCGGTTTACATCGAACAGCAGAACGGCTGCATTCACCCGGTCAGCCTTGAGCTGATCGGCAAGGCACGCGAAATGGCCGCCAAAACCGGGCAGCAGGTATTCTGTCTGCTTGCCTGCGAAAAAAGTGCCGGACTCCCCGAACAGATTCTTGAATACGGTGTCGACAAGGTGTTCGTCTACGAACGCCCCGAACTGCGGCACTTCAGAATCGAGCCTTTCACCGCGGTTTTTGCCGACTTTATCAATCGCGTCAAGCCTTCAGGCGTGCTCGTCGGAGGCACCTCGATCGGGCGTTCGCTTGCTCCGAGAGTAGCCGCCCGCTTTAAAACCGGCCTGACCGCCGACTGCACCATTCTCGATATCAATGCCAGCACCGACATCGACCAGATCAGACCGGCCTATGGCGGCAATATCATGGCACATATACAGACCCCGAACCATCGACCCCAGTTCGCTACCGTAAGATACAAAATCTTCAACGCCCCCGAAAAAACCGAGCCATGGGGCACGGTTGAATTCTGTCAGATCGATGCCTCGGCCCTGAAATCAGCAATCGAGGTACTCGAAGTCAGACCGAAAGAGAAGGTCAGATCGGTCGAAGATGCCGAAGTGATAGTTGTGGCCGGTAAAGGCATAAAAAAAGAAGCCGACCTCAAAATGGTCTACGAACTCTCCGATGCACTCGGCGCCATGACCGCCGGCACCCGACCGCTTATCGAACAGGGGTGGTTCGACCCGCGCCTGCAGATCGGTCTCAGCGGCCGAACCGTCAAACCGGCTCTGATAATTACCTGCGGCGTTTCAGGTTCGGTTCAGTTCGCAGCCGGCATGCAGGGAGCCGACCATATCATTGCCATAAACAACGACCCTGACGCGGCAATTTTCAATCTGGCACACTACGCCATTGTCGGCGACCTTTATCAGGTCGTGCCCTCGCTGCTCGAAAAAATCAGAAAAGGCGGTGCACTGAGATGAGCTACAAAAAAATCAGCAGAAAAGATCTTAATTTTCTGATTTCGGTCTGCGGCCAGGAACACGTTGTCGCCGGCGGCGAAATTCACGAAGATTTCAGTCACGACGAACTCGGCGACCTGCATAAATTCCCGGAAGTACTTGTCCATCCTGCCAACGCCGAACAGATTGCGGCGATTCTCAAATATGCCGGCGAAAAACTGATCCCTGTCACCCCGCGCGGCCAGGGCACCGGCCTGGTTGGTGGTTCCGTCGCCATGCACGGCGGCATAATGATCAGCACCGCCAGAATGAATAAAATTCTTGAACTCGACCAGGAAAACCTTACCCTGACGGTTGAACCCGGCGTTCTGCTCATGGAAATCGCCGCCTTCGTCGAACAGCACGACCTTTTTTATCCGCCTGACCCGGGTGAAAAAAGCGCTTCGATCGGCGGCAACATCAGCACCAACGCTGGTGGGATGCGTGCCGTAAAATACGGCGTCACCCGCGATTACGTCAGGGCACTTGAAGTGGTGCTGCCCAATGGTGAAATCACCTGGCTCGGCGGCAAAACCGTCAAAAACAGTTCAGGCTACAGTCTTAAAGATCTGATAATCGGCTCAGAAGGCACACTTGGCATTGTTACAAAAGCCATACTGAGGCTTTTACCCAGACCGGTCAAGGCTATCAGCCTGCTGATTCCATTCCCCAGCCTTGAACAGGCAATCGGCACCGTACCCCTTATCATTCAGTCAAAATCGGCTCCGACCGCGATTGAATACATGGAACGGGCGGTAATCGAAAATTCAGAAGATTTTCTCGGCAAAAAATTCCCCGACTCTTCTGCCGATGCTTATCTGCTGTTGACTTTCGACGGCCAGACCCGCGAAGAAATCGAAAAGGCCTACGAAAAGGTCGCACATATCTGCCTCGACCAGGGCGCCATCGACATCCTTATCTCAGACACCCAGGAACGCCAGGAAATGATCTGGTCAGCCCGTGGCGCTTTTCTCGAAGCAATCAAAGCCTCGACCACCGAAATGGACGAATGTGACGTCGTCGTGCCCCGCAACCGCGTCGCTGAATTCGTCAGATTCACCAAAACCGTCGAAGCCGAAGAAAACCTGCGCATCAGAAGTTTCGGGCACGCCGGCGATGGCAATCTGCATGTGTATATGCTGCGCGACCAGCTCAGCCGCGAAGAATTCAAAATTCGCCTGCAGAAATGCTTTGAACGCCTATATCGCAAAGCCGGCGAACTTGGCGGTCAGGTTTCCGGAGAGCATGGCATCGGTTACGCCAAATGCCAGTTTCTCGAAGAGATTGCCGGCGATGTTCAGCTCGACCTGATGCGCAAAATCAAACAGGCTTTCGACCCGAACCTGATTCTCAACCCGGGCAAAGTAATTGGCCTGCACGGTCATAAAGAAGCCGAAGAGCGCCAGAAAATCCTCGATCTGGTAAAAGCAAAGGGGCGAATAACCCTTGAAGGCAATCGAGAATCCAACTCAGAGCTGTTTTTTACCGGAAACGGCTGGCAAAGAGTTGATGGCGACACCATGAGCGGCGAAAAAACCACCTGCGAGCTCGAAGAAGACGAAGCCCTCGAAGCCATAATAAGAAAAGTGCACGACAGTATGGGCATTTACGGACCGAATACCGGCACCGTTAAAACAGAAGCAGTTCTGGCATGGCTCAAAAGATACCTTTATTAAACCATGAATCTAGAAAAAATATCTGGTCTGATACCGATCAATCTGGTTTTTTTCATGCTCATGGCAATCGGTGGTGCTTCAATGGCCGTTGTTGACGGGGTAGCCGGCGACTGGCAAACACAGATTTTTATTCTCTGGGCGCTTTTTAATGCACCATACGTTTATTTTGGCATCCTGCACACACGGGCACAAAAAGACCCGAGCCTTTTGCCCGCCGCAGACAAAGCAATGTACTACACCAACTGGCTGGCACTTCCCGGGGCCATGTGCGTGTTTTTTCTGGTCGGGTCAATCAACGCCCAGTGGATTTCACTCGCCTTTCCAATGATTCAGATTACTGCCGCCGCAGTAATTTTCAATCGGACAGCAAAAAAAACAGCCAGTCATTGATTTCTTTCGTGAGACCGGCCAGAAGAGATCGCCCGAGCGATTGCATGGCTGAATTCGGCAAGTCTGAAGGGTTTTCTCAAAAAACCACTGATCCCGAAGCTTGCCATTTCTGCCAGATCGTTTTCCTTGGCAAACCCTGAGGCCACTATTATCCGGCAGTCAGGTCTGATTCTTTTAAGCTCGACAAGAGCTTCTTTGCCGCCCATTACCGGCATGATCATATCAAGTATGACCAGATCGATTTTATCCGGCATTTTTGCAAATATTTCAATCGCTTCGCGCCCATGAATGGCAAGCAAAACCTCATACCCAAGAGATTCAAGCATAGTATGGCCAAGGTTTCTGAGGACCTCTTCATCGTCAACCAGAAGAATTCTGCCGGAACCGCTGACAATACCATGATTTTCTGTCGCAAGCTCTTCAGAATCCTGAACCACAGGTAGAAAAATTCTGAAAACAGAGCCCTTACCCGTCTCGCTCTGCACATCGATTGCTCCACCGTGACCTTTCACAGTGCCATAAACCATGGCAAGACCAAGCCCTGTACCTTTGTTGCGCTCTTTAGTCGTAAAAAATGGTTCAAAAATGCGCTTCTGAATGTCAGGAGTCATTCCGGTGCCGGTGTCTGTAACTGCCAACTCTATATATTTTCCAGCCGCAAGCTCGAACTCACCTATCCGGTTATTTTCTGAGTCGATCTGAATATTTTTCAGCGAAAGGGTAAGGTTCCCACCATCAGGCATGGCATGACTGGCATTGATCCCAAGATTCATGACGACGTTCTGAAGCATGGTTTCATCGCCAGGAACAACTGTCTGAGTGGCAGAATTCTTAAAGACCAGAACGATATTGCGATTCAGCGTTCGCTTGAAAATCTCGAAAGACTCGCCAATTATCCTGGCCATATCAACCGGCTTTTTCTCTGCCTCGCGCTTGCGTGAAAAGGTCAGCAGCTTTCTGGTAAGGTCGGCTGCCTTTGTGGTTGAAGAAAGAATCATGTCAATAAATTTGAAATGCTTTGACGAGCCCGGCTCGATATCTCTAAGCATCTCTGCTGCACCCATGATGCCTGAAAGAAGGTTGTTGAAATCATGAGCCACGCCACCGGCAAGCTGCCCGATTGCATCCATTTTCTGGGAATGCAGCAGCTGTTCGCGCAGCTTTTCCCGTTCCTGTTCTGCCAGATGCTTTTCAGTTGCATCAGTGAAAAAAGAGCAGACCAGAGTATTTTTACCTTCCTCATTCCTTTCAATCGGGAACTTGCCGACCTGCCACATTGTTTCACGCCCTGATGCATCACATGCCTTCAGCTCGGCTTCTACAAACGCCTCTCCGGCAAATGCTTTCTTTTCGAGATCGTCAAGAACACCGCGACACTTTTCATCGAGTGAAGAATGCAGTTCAGTGATTGTCGAAGACGAACCCGCATGCGGGAAAAAGGCGT
Source organism: uncultured bacterium (assembly GCA_964522035.1). Taxonomy (GTDB): domain Bacteria; phylum Muiribacteriota; class Ozemobacteria; order Ozemobacterales; family Ozemobacteraceae; genus Rifleibacterium. The sequence continues at coordinate 838 of CAZFUG010000225.1, read as the reverse complement.
CTGCCTCCCGGCTCGAAAGCACGACCGTGCCATCTGATCTGCTGATTACCATACCTATCGGCGCATGGTCAAGAATGCCCTGCAGCTGCCCGGCCAGGGTTCGCATGCTGCGGCCAAAATGTCTGCTGAGCCTGTATGCGGCCCAGATAGAGAGAGCCGTCAGCCCTGCTATAAGAAAAAGCAGTTTCGAAAAATTATCGGCCTGGCTGCGTCGCAGATCGGTAAAATCAATGCCGATTCTGACCGTACCCATGATCTCATCATCGATGCCGCCGGAATAAGGGATGATAACCTCGTTTACCGTTCGGCCGGCAATCTGCTTTTCAACAACGAATGGGGCTTTCTCAGCAAGGCATTTTCTGTTTTCGCTCTGTTCCTGCTGTGAAAGTTCTGCTTCATTACGCTTTGGATCGCTGTGCGCAAATACTCTGCTCTGAATTGTTTCCACAGAAATGTATGAAAGCTCTTTGACCCCGACTGACAGCTCGCCAACAAGCTTTCTTGTGTGAAATTTGCCGGCGAAACCAACCCTGGAAATAGATTCGCTTACCGTTTCGGCGATTGCGACAGAAAGTCGCCGGTTGTATTCATTCTGCAGCCTTGTAAAAAGGCTGCTAGAAGCAGCCAGAACGATCATCATGAGAATCAGAAGCATGAGACCCATAAGAACGGCAAGTTTCTGGTCTTCAGACTTCAGTCTGCGCCTTTTGTAACTTTCCGTCTCTGTATCCATGACCTGACGAGTGGTTTCCATCATCAATGCCCAGACTCGCTCTTGATAATTTTCAGACTGCCTGTCCATTCCTGATTCAGGGTTTTCCAGCTCTTATCGAGCTTT
>CAZFUG010000224.1:0-7473 GCA_964522035.1 uncultured bacterium | reverse complement strand
CTGCAGACTTCACAAAGCGATCTGCAGTATTTTCAGAAACCCTATGCCAAAACATCTGCACAGCTGAGTGGCTGGAAAGTCACCATTCATGAGCACATCAGCCTGGCAGACACCGTTAAAAATGCCAGACCGACAATACTTATCGGCTGTTCAACCGTAGCTGGGGCCTTCACCGACGAAGTGATCTCGACCATGGCCGTGAATACGCCGCGCCCGGTAATCATGCCGCTGTCAAACCCGACCGAAAAGGCCGAAGCAACGCCGCAAAAGGTTCTTGAACTCACCGGAGGCAAGGCCCTGATTGCCACCGGCAGCCCATTCGGGCAGGTGACTTTCGCAGGTCGTAAAATCGAGATTTCTCAATGCAATAATGCCCTGATTTTCCCCGGGATTGGGCTTGGCATGATCATCTCTGAAGCAAGCTCGCTTTCAGACGGAATGCTGCTCGCTGCCAGCGAGAAGCTGGCAGACCTCAACCAGGCTGACGACTCGCCAAACTCTCTGCTTCCGGGGTTTTCTGAAATCAGGCGGCTTTCAGCCGAGGTGGCGCTTGCCGTTGCCAGGCAGGCCGCAGCAGAAAAACTAGCTCAACCGTCTTCTGATGAAGAACTCAACAAAAGGTTGCAAGCAGCGGCCTGGTACCCGGTTTACGGAGACTACAGCAAATAAAACCGCATGATCTTGTCCTGATTGTTCTGGCAAAGTTAAGTTTACAGGCTGGCGGGTTACAGCCATTCAGTCTGTTGTGATCAAGGCCAGACCTTTAGTTTGTTCTGTAACTTCAATTTGGTTTGACATACTTTCGTTTTTAAAACAGATTATTAAAAGACAAACGCTGGAGGCAAAAAAATGAAAAATTTTCTTACTTTGTTAATAATGCTGGCAGTAATGGCCAGTCCGATCATAGCGCAGACTGAATCGGCCGCACAAACGGCAGTTTCGGCGCCGACTTTTGAATCTGACGTGATAAAGGGCGAAAAGGGCGATATCAAACTGACTTTCATCGGGCATGCGTCGCTGATCATCGAGCACAGCGGCCGGGTTATCCATATCGATCCATGGTCGAAACTCGCTGATTATTCTCAGCTGCCGAAGGCTGACCTGCTGATGCTGACCCATGAACACCAGGACCACCTCGATGCTGTTGCCATCGATCTGCTCAAGAAGCCAGACACCAGCGTCGTTTATACCGAATTCATCAGCCAGCAGCGCGATGATGGCAAGGTCTTCAAAAACGGCGACAGTGGTGAAATCGACGGAGTTTTGATAGAAGCGGTTCCGGCGTATAACATCGTGCACAAGCGCGAAAATGGCGAGCATTACCACCCGAAGGGCCGCGGCAACGGCTATATTTTCACGATCGACGGCAAGCGCGTTTATGTTGCCGGCGATACCGAAAACGTGCCTGAATTAAAAGAACTGAAAAACATCGACGTGGCGTTTCTGCCGATGAACCTGCCCTACACCATGACTCCAGAAATGGTTGCCGATCTGGCCACTGCGATAAAACCGAAGATTCTCTACCCCTATCATTTCAGCGAAACCGACACCAGCATCCTCGTGAATCTGCTTAAAGAACAGAAAGACATCGAAGTCAGAATCCGCAAGCTGCAATAACGCTAGACGAGCTGCCGAAAAAGTTATCGAACTTTCCTGAAGCAATTTCACCTGACCGGTCTGGAGCTCGGCTATGAATACTGAAATATCCGCAACAAATTCAAAACTGCGCCGGTTTATCGACTTTTTCGGACTGAAAAAAAGCGTTGTCGGCGTTCTGGGCATGTGCATACTGATCGGGCTCGGCGAAAAAATGGCAGAGAGATTTCTGCCGATCTATCTGGTCGCCCTTGGCGGCGGCGCCTACATGGTGGGTCTGCTGAACTCTCTCGACAATCTGCTCTCTGCCCTCTATTCGTTTCCGGGCGGCTGGCTGGCCGAGCGCTATGGCACGAAAAAATCGCTGCTGATCTTCAATCTGGTGGCAATCGCCGGCTATCTGCTGGTGATACTGATTCCGAGCATATGGGCTGTAATGCTCGGCTCTGTATTGTTTATCAGCTGGACTTCGCTGTCTTTGCCGGCGACCATGGGCCTGATTTCAGAAGTTCTGCCGAAAAACAAGCGAACCATGGGCGTCTCGGTTCACTCGTTGATAAGGCGGATTCCCATGGCACTTGGCCCGGTTATCGGCGGCTATCTGATAACGCGCTATGGCGAAATCGAAGGGGTGCGTTATGCCTTTATCGCCGCATTGGCAATGGCTCTGATTTCCATGATTTTTCAGGAAACCATGATTCATGAGCCCGAAAAGAAGGCTCCCGAAAAAGCTGATGAGTCTGAGGCGCAGAAGCCTTTGCTGGGGCCAGAGCTGAAGAGGCTCCTGATTGCAGATATTCTGGTGCGTTTCTGCGAGCAGATTCCCTACCCCTTCGTCGTTCTCTGGTGCATGAATGTCAACAAGGTCTCGGGTATCGAATTCGGGGTGTTATCGACAATAGAAATGGCAACCGCGGTTTTTATATACATTCCGGTGGCCTGGCTGGCCGATCGCGGCACCAAAAAGCCTTTTGTCACCATGACCTTCGTTTTTGTCACCATTTTTCAGTTATTTCTGCTCTATTCAAGGTCATTCTGGATGCTGAGCGCCGCTTTCTTCATCCGCGGCCTGAAAGAATTCGGCGAACCGACCCGCAAGGCCCTGATCATGGACCTTGCTCCCGAAGGGCGCAAGGCCGCTGCTTTTGGCACCTATTACCTCTACCGCGACATCGTGGTTTCTGTCGGAGCTTTCTCAGGGGCCATTCTCTGGGAAATAAGCCCTCAGGCCAATTTTATCGGAGCGTTTGTCTGCGGGCTGATCGGCACTCTCTGGTTTCACATCAAAGGCACTGATATGGCAGTCGTAGAAAGCGCTGAAAAAAGATAAAAGACAGCAGATTTCGCTGTCGATCATTCAGACTGCACAGCTTGCAGGAAAACCGAACACAGGAGAAAAAACATGAAAAAAGCTGGAATAATCCGCTGCCAGCAGACAGAAGACATGTGCCCCGGCACTGTCGATTTCAAATTTGCGACTCTCGGAAAGGGAGCATTTGCCGAAACCGGGCCGTGTGAGATTGTCGGATTTGTTTCCTGTGGCGGCTGCCCCGGGAAAAGGGTTCTGCCGCGTGTAAAGATGATGATAGAGCGTGGCGCCAATGTCATCGCCTTTGCCAGCTGCATGAAAAACGGCAACCCAACTGGCTTTGCCTGTCCACATTTTCAGCAGATAGAGAAGTCGGTAAAAGATAATGTTTTTGGTGAAATAACAGTTCTCGACTGGACCCATTAAACTGCGTGGCCAAGCCAAATTCAGCGATTAACCGAAGTCCGGCGTTATTTTTGCGGGGTACCTTGCGGGTTGAGTCTTTCGGCATTACAATTATGAAATAATCTCAATAAGGCAGGTCGTTCTTTTATGTCATTACATATAAGAGTGAAAATATGTATCGCAATTCTGATGTTGCTGGCTCTGGCTGGTAATGTCAGCGCCCAGACGGCACCGATTCAGGGCGAAAATTGCTACAGCAGGGTTTTTGAGGAAAAGGTGATCGGGCACAGCCTGGCAAACACCTATCTGCTGATGTATGCTTCATATAATGCCTACGAAAACCGCATGGGCGTCGCCAATTTCAATGAATTCCAGAAAAAATTCAAAGAAATCTTCACACCTCTCGGCATCAGCCGCTTCGACTTCATCAATAAAAAAGAGAAAACCGCTGATACTCAGGCAATAGTAATGTCGAACGACAAACTGGTCATTGTCGCTTTCAGAGGCTCTGAAAGTTCAGCCAACAACAAAGTCAGCCCGGTCAAAATCGTTTATGACTGGGTTCTTACCGACTTCAACTTTTTCATGAAGCGTGTTCCGTGGTGGGGCTGGGGCGTTAAAGTGCATACTGGCTTTTATAACGCCGTCGACATAGTTTATGACGATCTCAAATCACTTGTAGAAAAACACATGGCCGGAGTGCCAAAACGCCTCTGGATCACCGGACACAGTCTGGGCGCCGGGGTTGCACCGATGGCAGCTTATCGCCTGGCTGGCGATGGCATAAGCGTTCAGGGTGTTTACACCTATGCCGGCCCGAGAATCGGCAACGACAACTTTGCCAAAGCCATGAAAAAGCGCTTCCCTGACCTGCAGCGCTGGGTGCTCGACAACGATATCGTTTCCAAGGTTCCGTTCAAAGTCATGAAATTCAAACATTTTGTCGCCCCGAACAACATTTATGGCGACGGCAAATTCGCTCTGGCCGACGGAGAAATGAAGGGCCCGGGCAAAGTAAAAAGCCATCTGCCAGGCATGTATCTGCAGAAAATCTACGATCTGCTGCCCCTCGAACTTAAAGACAAAATGCCACCACCACCGGCATTCGGCAGCGACAGATCATTCGAAGATGCCGAACTCGAACGTGTCTTCACCGGTGCCGCAGTAAACGCCGAAGAAGATATCAGCAACTGATTCGTTTCTAAAAAACAAAAACCGGGAGTGGCCAGCAGGCCCTTCCGGTTTTTTATTTAATTCTCCGGCAGTTGATTAAATCCTCACCACCAGGCGCCCGGAATAAATATCTGCATGACGATGCCACCCATAAAAGGCTTTTCAGTAATATTTCACATATTATTTTACATTCGCGGGCTAAAGTTCTATCATTTTCAACAATAGATTTACACAGCAAGCAAAGGAGCTAAACCGGAATGGTTGTCTGCCATCTTATCAGGAAACAGACCTATTTTGACTCGGTAACGCTGATGCTCATCGGGTCACAGGTAAAGAAGCTTGACGGTATCGAAAACGCGGTCGTCGGCATGTGTACCGACTACAATATCGACAGTCTGAAGCGGCTGAACATGTATCAGCCCGAATTCGACGGCCTCACCCCGAATGATCTGATCATCTGCATCATGGGCAAAGACAAGGCCACCGCCGAAAGCGGCATCGCCGAAGTCGAAAAGCGCCTTAAATCGCGCAAACAGGCATCGGGTGCCAGTGCCGAACTGCCGCCCGCGACTCAGGAAGAAGCCGCACGCCGCCTGCCCGAAGCCAACGTCGTGCTGATTTCGGTGCCTGGCGAATATGCCGCCCGCGAAGCGACGCAGGCCCTCAACAACGGCCGCCACGTCATGCTCTTCTCTGACAACGTCAGTATTGAAGAAGAACTTGAGCTTAAAACCCTCGGCGTCAGCAAAGAGCTGCTGGTAATGGGCCCCGACTGTGGCACCGCCATCATCAACGGCACACCTCTCGCCTTCGCCAATGCGGTTCGCAACGGCGACATCGGCCTGGTGGCAGCTTCAGGCACCGGTCTGCAGGAAGTCACCAGCACCATTCATCGCCTTGGCTGCGGTATTTCGCAGGCGATCGGCGTTGGTGGCCGCGACCTCTCAGAAAAAATCGGCGGCCGCATGACGATAATGGCAACCCGCGCCCTCGCAGCCGACCCGGCCACCCGGGTAATCGTGATGATTTCGAAACCTCCGGCAGAAAAGGTTCTCAAGCCGCTGTTCGCCGAATTCAAAAATATCGGCAAGCCGGTCGTGGTTTATTTTATCGGTGCTGACCCGAAAATGATCGAAGAACAGGGCTTCGTCGCCGCCCGCAATCTCGAAGATGCGGCGCTGCAAGCCTGCCGCCTCAGCAGCAAAAAACAATACAACCCTGAAATGGCCGACAGCGACATCAAAAAGCTCGCCGACAAAGTCAAACTGCCGGCAGCCAGTCTGCGCGGCCTTTACAGCGGCGGCACTCTCTGTGATGAAGCACAGCGTCTGCTGCAGCCGGTCATCGGTGAAATATTCTCAAACACTCCGGTTAAGGGCTGCAAAGAAATGCCAGACGTCTACAAAAGCGTCGGGCACTGCATCATCGATCTTGGCGACGATAACTTCACCCGCGGCAAAGCCCACCCGATGATCGACCCAGACTACCGTTCAGAACGCCTGGTGCAGGAATTTGCCGATCCGACCGCCGGCATCATCTGCTTCGACGTCGTGCTCGGCTATGGTTCACACCCTGATATGGCCGGTGAAATGGTCGCCGCCATCGAGCGCGGCCGCAAAAAAAGCGGGCGCAACCCGGTTCTCGCCGCCTGCATCTGTGGTACCGAAGAAGACCCGCAGGGCTGGCAGCAGCAGAAAGTCAGACTGGCAGAGGCCGGCGTCAGCGTTTTCCCGACCAATGTCGCGATGGTTAAATTCGTTCAGCATTGCCTGGAAAGGAAATAATCGATGAGCAAACTAGTCAGCTTTTTTGGGCAGAAGGTAAAAGTTATCAACCTCGGAATTCCGAGTTTCGCTGAAGATCTGAAAAAACAGGGCGTTGAGGTCATGCACACCGAATGGTGCCCGCCCGCAGGCGGCAATAAGAAGATCCAGGCCCTGCTCGCGAAGGTGGAAGCCTGGCAGAGCAAAGTTAAAGCCGGAAAAGGAGCCAGATAATGCTTATAGATATTCAGGAAGCCAATGCAAAAGCCCTGGCCGCCATTCAGGCCGCTCAGCCGATCATCAAGGGTATCGACACCGCCATTAACGTGGTTCCGGGTATGAAAAAGAATCTGATTCTGCATGCCGGGCCCCCGATCACCTGGGAAAAGATGTCGGGCCCGCTCAAAGGCGCCGTAATCGGCGCTCTGATTTATGAAGGACTCGCAGCAAACCCGGCTGAAGCCGAAAAAATGGCAGCGACTGATAAGATTGAGTACTCACCGTGGCACGAACATGACGGCGTCGGGCCGATGGCCGGCGTTGCCACCGCCAGCATGCCGGTCTGGATCGTCGAGAACAAGACCAACGGCCGTAAAACTTTCTGCACTCTCAATGAGGGGCTTGGCAAGGTTCTGCGTTATGGCGCGTTCTCAGACGAAGTAATTACCCGCCTGAAATGGATTGAAAAAACGCTGGCGCCGGTTCTCAAGGCCGCTCTTCCGCTCGCGCCCGAGATCAACCTGAAGAACATGATCGCACAGGCGCTGCAGATGGGTGACGAAGTGCATAACCGCAACAAGGCCGCCACTTCGATGCTGATTCGCGAACTGGCCCCGGCGATTACCAAAACCTCGTTCAGCCAGGAAGAAAAGGCACGCGTGCTTGAATTTATGCACTCCAACGACCATTTTTTCCTCAATCTCAGCATGCCGGCCGCCAAAGCGATGCTGCAGGCCGCAGAATGGATCGAAGGTTCGACGATCGTGACCACCATGTGCCGCAACGGCACTGAATTCGGCATCAGGGTCGCCGGGCTGAAAGACCGCTGGTTCACCGGCCCCGCGCAGATGATCAAGGGCCTGCTGTTCCCAGGATTTGAAGAAAAAGACTGCAACCCCGACATCGGCGACAGCGCTATTACTGAAACCTGCGGTCTTGGCGGTTTTTCGATGGCGGCAGCCCCGGCAATCGTTAAATTTGTCGGCGGCACGGTCAGCGATGCGATGA
>CAZFUG010000223.1:0-7497 GCA_964522035.1 uncultured bacterium | reverse complement strand
GTATAGAAAATTCGCCCGGCTCGTTAGGTTTCTACGACGAAGGGTCACCCGAACGCGATTATCTGCTGATCGACAAGGGTATTCTTGTAAACGCTCTCAGCTCACGTGCCATGGTTGACGAAGCAAACCAGAAGGCTGGCCGCACCATCTTCACCGAAAGCGGCGGCGCAGCACGCGCAACCGCATTCTACCGGGCTCCGATCGACCGCATGACTAACGTTAACATTCTTCCCGGTAAAGACGGCACTCTAGAAGATATCATCGCCTCGACCAAGGACGGCATTGTGCTCGACAACCCCGTTTCCTGGTCGATCGGTTCGAACCGCGAGCATTTCCATTTCGGCTGCGAAATCGCCTGGGAAGTGAAAGACGGCAAAAAGACCCGCATTCTGCGCAATCCTACCTATCAGGGCCATACGGTTGAATTTTACAATTCACTGTCGGCCGTCGGCGACGCTTCGACCTGGAAAGTCTGGCAGGTCGACAACTGCGGCAAGGGTGAGCCGAACCAGGTTATGCAGCTCGGCCATGGCATACCCGTCGTGCGCTTCGACAACGTAATCACCGGCGAAAGGAAGTAACAGCATGAAAAAGTCACCCGCACATGAAATGATCTGCGCCGTCAGAAGCCGTGCCGCCGCCCGCGGTATCACCGCCACCTTCATTCTGCACAGCGAAAAAAGCCACCTGATGCGTATTGGCAATAATTCTGTTTCGCTCAACACCTCAGAAGCGTTGACCCGCCTTGATATCGAAGTGATCAACGGGCGCCGCACCGGCATTCACACCCAGATGGGTGATGTCGTTTCTGAAGAATATGTTGAAAAGGCTCTGCAGATCGCCGTCAGCAAAGCTGAAGTCGCCAGCGAAAAAGCTTACCAGCCGATTCCTGACAAGGTCGAAAAGGCCATCAGCGAAGACAGTCAGTATGACAAGGCCCTCGAAACCGTAGACCCGGCGTTCAAGGACGATGCCTATCAGCGCATCTTCAGCGAAGTCGGGCAGCAGTATAACTTTTCAGGCTCATGGTCGAGCGGTTCGGTAGAATTCTTCATGACCTCGACTGCCAACGACCTCTGCGTGCACCATCTCGGCACCGATCAGGCATTCAACATCGTGCTCAAGCACCCCGAAAAGAAATGGGAACTGCGCCAGGGTGTCACCGGCTGGCGTCTCAACGACTTCAAGGTCGAAAAGATCATCAAAGACTTCAAAGAACTGCTTCCGGTCTATGAAAAACACGCCGGAACCCAGATCGAACCAGGCGAATACACCGTTGCTCTCGGCAGCGATGCGGTCGCCGAAGTTCTTGAAATGGCCTGCTGGACCGGGTTTTTTGGCCGTTCATACGAAGAAAAACAGGGCTGGACCGCCAAATTCGTCAAGGGCGACAAGGTGCTTGGCGACAACGTCACCATCGTCGACGAACCGGCAAACGATCTTACTTACCGCTTCGGCTTCGACTTTTCAGGCAAAACCCGCCAGACCTGGCCGATTGTCGATAAGGGTAACCTGCAGAACCTGATGTATGATAGTTCGACCTGCGCCAAATACGGGCGCCCGCTCACCGGTCATACCGGCGGTTCGCTCAGCATCACCATGCAGACCGGTAAAGATTCACATGACCTGCTCGAAGCCGTTAAAGGCATGGGCAAAGTGCTTTATATTCCGGCGCTGCATTATCTCAATATTCCGAACGCCAGCAAAGGTATTTTTACCGGCAGCTCACGCTTCAATGCCGTGCTGATCGAAAATGGCAAGATCGTCGGGCCGATTTTCTCGTCGCGCATTACCGATACTTTCCAGAGCGTGTTTGGCAAAATCGTGAAGATTTCTAAAGAAGCCGAATCGGTTAACCTGTCGAACACCTATGGCCGCCGCTCGCCCGTCGCCTTCGCGGTGCCTTCATACATCGTCTCTGAAAAGGTCAAAATTACCGACTGCGCCGAATCGTTCTGACCGCGCTGCAGTCTGATTTAAAAAGCAAATCCGGCCCCTGTGGCCGGATTTTTTTCGTGCCTTTTTAACCCGGAAAGATTATAATTCAACCCCGGCTTGCGGCGATTCAGTTACAGCAGATCGAAAGTTGAATTATTTTCAGACAGGGCCCGGTTTAGCTGTTGGGTATTATTCAATGCCGGTAATCTCTGTGGCAAGGATACGGCTTAAAACGATGCAGGCGATTGATGCGGCTGTTTACAAAAGAGTTTTCAATATTTCGCTGCCTGCAATCGGTGGCTTTCTTGGCCTGATTGCCTTCGATATCATCGACATCTACTGGATCGAAAAGCTCGGCACCCGCGCCGTTGCGGGCGTTGCCTCAGCCGGGTTCATCGTCTGGTCGCTTTATTCAATCATGCAGATAACCGGCGCCGGTTGCTCTTCTCTTGTAGCGCAGTTTCACGGTGCCGGTCGCCGTCGCCGCGCCTGGGAAGCGATCGTACAGTCTTCGTGGCTAAGCCTTCTGCTTGCCGCTCTGATCAGCTTTCTGTTTCTGCCTTACCTCGACCGCCCCTTCGCCTGGATGGGCCTCGAACCAGACACAGCGGCGCTTGCAGTCGAGTATTTTTATATCATTCTTCTCGGGTTCCCGCTGATCTTTCTCGACATGTTGTCGGGAAATGTTTTTAATGCCTACGGTGACAACCGCATCAGCAACGGCATCATGATCATCTGCCTGATCGCCAACATGATTCTCGATCCGGTGATGATGTTCGGCTGGTGGGGCTTTCCGGCAATGGGTACTGCCGGGGCCGCCTGGGCCACCGTCATCAGCCACGTACTTTCGTTAATCATGCGCGGTGCCGTTCTGCGCCGGCGCAATTATATTCCGCCACTGCTGAGCTTCTTCAGGTTTCGCACTTTCTATTATCGCAAAATCATCAGAATCGGTTTGCCCAACGCCGCCACTTCGTGGGTCTGGTCGATAGTCTACCCGTTTCTTACCCGCCTGATCACACCATTTGGCATGACGCCACTCTCTGCCGTCGGCATCTGCCACCGCATCGAAAGCTTTCCGTATTTCACTTCGATTGCCTTTGGTATTGCGATGACCTCGCTGACCGGTTACTCGGTCGGGCGCCGTGAACATGACCGCATTGACGGCATTCTGATTGCGGGTCTGCGCTCTGCTACGCTGATTCTGCTGCCTTTTCTCGTCATGTTTCTGGTTTTTCCGCATCAGCTTGTCGGCCTGCTCAGTGATGACCCGCTGCTGATCGATTATGGCGCCGATTACCTTTTCATCATCGGTCTGCTCGAAATCTTCATGGCCTGGGAAATGGTCATCGGCGGCATTTTTACCGGCCTCGGCATAACTTATCCGACGCTTTTCATAACGATTCCGTTCACAGTAGGGCGGGTGCCGCTGGCATGGCTGCTGGCCTATTATTTCGGAATGGGCGTCTCAGGCATCTGGTGGGCCATCAGCCTCACAACCTGTATGAAAGGGCTTGGACTGCTCGCTTTGTATCGCTACGCCCGGCGCCGAACTGCTGGTTTCAGCAGACTTCAGGAAATCAGTCCTTTTTCCTGATTGAAACCTTAACCGCCCGGTGTGAATCGACTTCAATAACCTTGAAGACAAAGCCTTCCCAGGAAATTTTTTCCTTCTTTTTGGGGAAATCGCCTTTCAGCCATGTCAGAAAGCCATTGAGCGTATTTACCTGTTTTCTCACGTCTTCCGGAAACTCGACGTGCAGCGCGGCACTGAGATCCTGCAGTGAAATGGTTCCGGCCACCTCCAGCTCGCCGTTTTCGAAGCTTTTAACCGCCCCGGATTCTTCTCCGTCATATTCGTCGCCGATGAGCCCAAAAAGCCTCTCAACGATGTCTTCCATGGTTATGATACCTGCGGTTGAGCCATATTCATCGACAACGATCGCCATGTGGGTTCGTTTCGATTTCATACGCTCGAGAAGTTCGCCGATCACGACATTTTCTGGCACGTACAGAGGGTTCAGCATCATCTTGTTGAGAGAGAATTCTTCGGGGTTGTTCGGGTTAAGCTTGAAAAGTTCCTTGAAATTGAAAACGCCGACAATCTGATCCAGACTTTCTTTATAGACCGGAACGCGTGAATACATGTCGCTGCGGAAGACTTCAATCAGATCGGGCAGTTTTATGTCGATTGGAACACCCTTTACCTGATTTCTCGGAACCATGACTTCGCAGGCCAGCAGATCGTTGAAGCGGCTCGACTTCGACATCAGCTTGCGTTCGAATGAGTCGATGTGCCCGGCCTTTTCGCTGATCTTGGCCATCAGCAGGATTTCCTGGATGGTGGGTGCGCCGTCATCGCCTTTGAAAGGCAAAAGCTTGATCATCATGTGGCTGAGGAGGTTCATGGCCCAGGTGATGGGCTTGAGAATCCATACTATTGCCCAGATCGGGTAAGCGATGAAAAATGTCCAGCCCTTGGAAAAGGTAACCCCTATGTGCTTGGGCAGAATTTCGCCAAAAATGAGAAGAAAAATGACTGTAATGATTGAGGCGACCATCGGTGCCAGTTGTGCGCTTAAGATACCGGTTTCAACAAAGATGTTGTCGAAGAAGACACCAGCATAAACTGCCAGGACGGTATTAACGATGTTGTTGCCGACAAGAATTGCGGCGATTACCGATCTTTTAGTTTTAACCAGCTCAAGAACAATTTCTTTTCTTTTTCCGGTTCTTGTCTGATCCGATGTTAGGCTGATTTCGTTTACAGAAGTTATAGCCGTTTCGGAACAGGAAAAAACAGCCGAAAAGCCGAGCAGCAATATGAAAAAAAGGGCGGTCGACAGCATTGTCTTTTATCCTTGTCTGGTTCATTTGGTGTCGATGGCTTTCGCCACCGGAAGTTGTCTGACATGTTAACATAGATCAGCAGATTGCTCATAAAAAAAACGCCCCGAAAAGCCTTCGGGGCGTCTGTTGGGAGCCTTAGCTGTTATGCACCGGTAGTGGCGCACTTTTCGGCGGGCTTTGCGGCCAGGAAATCTTCAAGGATTTTATTGAAAGTCTGGCTGGGTCGCATTGCCTGCGTTACTTTTCTCGTTTCGGGCTGGTAATAGCCGCCGATATCGAGAGCCTTGTCACGGGCCGAATTGATTTCAGCGAGAATGGTATCGTGCTTTTCCACGAGTTTGGCAGCAAGAGCGGTAAAGCGTTCTTTCAGCTGTTTGTCGCTGTTCTGGGCGGCCATGGCTTCAGCCCAGTAGCGGGCCAGATAGACGTGGGTGCCGCGGTTGTCGATGCCGGCTTTGGCATCGCGCGACGGTGCGATGTTGTTTTCGAGAATTTTGCCGACGGCGTCGTTAAGGGCTTTGGCGAGCACTTCGGCTTTTTTATTGTTGTTGCGGCGGCCGAAATCTTCGAGAGAAACGCCAAGGGCCAGGAATTCGCCGAGTGAATCCCAGCGCAGGTGCCCTTCTTCGACGAACTGCTGCACATGTTTCGGGGCCGAGCCGCCGGCGCCGGTTTCATAGAGGCCGCCGCCGTTGAGCAGCGGTACGATCGACAGCATTTTGGCGCTGGTGCCCAGTTCAAGAATCGGGAACAGGTCGGTCAGATAGTCGCGAAGCACGTTTCCGGTTACCGAAATCGTGTCTTTACCTTCTTTAGAGCGCTTCATGCTGGCGACGATGGCTTTGCTCGGGGCCATGATCTGAATGTCTAGGCCGTTGGTATCGTGATCTTTCAGGTAATCGCGAACCTTTTTGATCAGGCTGCGGTCATGGGCGCGTTCTTCGGTGAGCCAGAAATATGCCGGGGTGCCGGTGATGCGGGCGCGGCTGACAGCCAGCTTTACCCAGTCTCGGATCGGCAGGTCTTTGGTCTGACACATGCGCCAGATGTCGCCATGTTCGACATGGTGTTCAAAAACTGATTTGCCGTCCTGATCGATGACGCGCACAATGCCGTCGCCGTAGATTTCGAAGGTTTTGTCGTGTGAGCCGTATTCTTCGGCTTTCTGGGCCATCAGGCCAATATTGGCAACACTGCCCATGGTGCGCGGGTCGAAGGCGCCATTTTCTTTGCAGAAGTCGATGGTAGCCTGGTAGATGCGGGCATATGAACGGTCAGGAATCACGGCTTTCATGTCATAGAGCTTGCCGTCGACACCGTACATTTTGCCGCCGGCACGAATGGCTGCGGGCATAGATGCATCGATGATGACATCGCTCGGAACATGCAGGTTGGTGATGCCCTTGTCTGAATTGACCATAGCCAGTTCGGGCTGTTTTTTCAGGGTTTCTTCGATGTCGTGCTGAATCGCTGCCTGCTGTTCGGCCGGCAGGGTTTTGATTTTTTCGTAGAGCTCGCCAAGACCGTTGTTTGGGTTAAAGCCCAGGGCCTTGAAGGTGGCGGCGTGCTTTTCGAAAACGTCTTTAAAGAATACGCTGACGACATGGCCGAACATGATCGGGTCGGAAATCTTCATCATTGTCGCCTTGAGGTGAACCGAAAAGAGAACGCCTTTTTCTTTGGCGTCGGCGATTTCAAGGGCGATGAATTTGCGCAGGGCCTTGACGTTCATGGTTGCGGCGTCGATGACTTCGCCGGCTTCGAGAGCCACTTTTTCCTTGAGAACGGTTTCATGGCCGTCTTTGCCGATAAAAACGATTTTAGCGTGACCGGGCTTTTCTACGATCACTGATTTTTCGCTGTCAAAAAAGTCTTTGGCGTTCATGTGGGCAACATGGCATTTGGAATCTTTAGCCCAGGCACCCATCGAATGGGGGTGTTTGCGGGCATAGTCTTTGACCGGGTCGGCGACGCGGCGGTCAGAGTTCCCTTCGCGCAGAACCGGGTTAACGGCGCTGCCCAGTATTTTGGCGTAGCGGGCTTTGATTTCCTTTTCCTGTTCGTTTTTTGGTTCAACCGGGTAATCGGGAACTTTGAAACCCTGATCCTGGAGTTCCTTGATCGCGGCAGTCAGCTGCGGAATCGAGGCAGAAATATTCGGGAGTTTGACAATATTGGCTTCGGGTTTGTTGGCCATTTCGCCGAGAAAAGCCAGATCGTCGCTGTGACGCTGTTCTTTAGTCAGATTTTCGGGAAAGCTGGCAAGAATGCGGCCTGCAAGCGAGATGTCGCGCAGTTCCATTTTGATGCCTGCGGGTGCGGCAAAGGTCTCGATGATGGGAAGAAGAGAAACGGTGGCAAGGGCCGGAGCTTCGTCAGTTTTGGTGTAATAGATTTTCTGCTCGGAGGTCATGTCAACAGGGTTCCTTTCTTGAATCGGAAATTTTTTCTCGTTGCCGGTGCCACGTCTTTTTCTTGTTCTTTCGTCTTTTTGCAGTGTAGGCGGGGCACCAAAAAAGCCATCGCATTCGCCAAGACTAGCATAACGTAAAATTTTCGTCAATCATGCGCATGCAGCAATTTAAAAGGATTTGCGCCACATTTATCCCGGCAAGGGGCGGGTGGCTTTTCTTTAGTTTTAAACTGAATTATTGATGTGCCTGGCACGAAGCATTTCTCGACTGGTAATGCAATCTGAAAATTTAACCT
>CAZFUG010000222.1:5662-7532 GCA_964522035.1 uncultured bacterium | reverse complement strand
CCGACGCGTCAATTATCGATGTACACACGGTGCTTACAGGTGAAATATCAATGCCATAACGGGCCACTGATTCAAATCCGCCCGGAATAACTACTTCAAATGGGGTAACCGGGTATTCGGCATCATAAATACCTAGACTGAAATATGGAATTATACTTGAAGAAATCCATCTGGCATTGGCTTCACCACTATTGAGAACCCTTAGAAAAACCGGAGTGTTGACCTGACCGCGGTAAACCGTTTCTGAAGCAGTGACTTCCTGAATAATCAGCTGGGCTTTATTTTGAATTGTCCAGGAGTCTGTAATTGCAGCGACAGCATCTTCGGTCAGCTGCCCTGAAAATGTGTTGGTGCCTGAAGCTGCGCCACCAATTATAGACACCCCGCTGGGGCTGTTTTCGTCTATATCGACAGTAAAAGTGGCAATGAAACTGCTTAATTCAGGAATGACCGTGCCGAGAGGAGGTTCCTGCAGAATTATCTGGCTGTAAAGACCATCAATGAACTTCAGATTGGCTGAAGTAAGGGCAAACGGTGTTTCGCCAATGTTTGAAATGTGCATCCGAACATAAATATCTGGCTGGCCCTTGTTAACGAACGTAGGATCGGTCTCAACCTGATCGACGACCAACTGCGCTTTGCTGCAGATACGCCATTCATCTACAATCTGGGCATCGGCATCATAAAAAGTCAGCGCCGGCAAAGCCACGGTAGCGGTTGCCCTGGCATCGATGGTTGCAGTTCCAATCGGTGAATTTTCATCGACATCAACGGCGAAAAACACAGAAACGCTACTGCCGGCGTCAATCTGTGTACCGGGCATCAAACTGCTGGTCTGCGTATGATTGCCGAGAGAAAAGGTGAGTTCTGCCGACTGAAGATATACGGGATCAGAATAAAAGTTTTTTATGACCACTTCGATGGGAATTGCAGATTGCCCCTGAGAAACTTTGGTTGGCGCAGCATCCACTTTTTCGATACTTATACCACCATACACAAATTCAACTTTGTCGAGGCGTGAAACAGTGCCGGTATTTCCCCTGCGCTGAAAAACACAGCGATATTGAACGTAACGATTGGTACTCGACAAAGTAATATTGCCGTTGGGAGGCGTTGCCGCAACATCAGCGGACCACGCTGTCCAGGAACTGTCTGGCAGCGGCGTTGGCCCGCTTCTGGTTGCCAGGAGCATCTGATGGTCACCAGATGCGGCACATTCATACTTCATTAACTGCCAGACCGGATTGGCAACCCGCGAGTCAAAAACCATCGATTCGAAATGGCCGACGTCGACCCAGATACCGGCACCACCAACTATGGGACCGACCACGTAATTGCCTCTGAAGGCATCCATGCATTGAAAGAAGGAACCTGGCGTCTTGCCGATACCTATATTTAGCGGCGTATTGCGCATATACCTTCTGTTTGCGGCAGCACCAGTGTTATCGTCGATCGCACCAAGGCCGGCAGTGAGGTTAACATTAACTATGGGGTTTGAAGTTGAACCGCCAGTCGTGGATCTTGGGCTCAGATTCTGGTAACGGTGGGCAATATCACTGCTGCCATACAGAACCGTCTGAAAAATATAAACATCGTCTTCCGCTCCTGCCGGAAGCCAGTTATTCATGCGCCAGGTGAAAACTTCACGGATCGGTGAAGGCATGGTATCGCGAAAAACGCCAGGATTGTCGGGATAGCCCGGACTGCTGTAACGCAGATCAGCCCAGAACGGACAGATAATACCGCTGCGAAATCGTTGCCTGGTATCAAAATCGCCATTATTGAAACCGCAGGTTCGCCAGTTTCCCGTATTTGCAACTTCAGTTCCGCCGATATTGCCATAAAGCAGGCCATTTACCCAGATTCGCCA
>CAZFUG010000222.1:0-5652 GCA_964522035.1 uncultured bacterium | reverse complement strand
AAAAGTAAAAACTGCCACCGGCACCGCCAAAAATATCAGTAATCAGGTTGCTTCTGGCATCATCGCGCCAGGTGCCACCAGGATCGCCAGCGGTATAATAATAATTTCCTGTAGTGTCATTATTGGTAAAATACTCAAACTCCTCGGCAGTTGTTTCTGGAGCCGAAATGCCAGGATGATTACCCGAAGGCGGTTGTTCGCGATAACCATAATTGTAGGCAAGTGGAGTTGTTTCAATGCCAGGCACCAGGGTTTTGCGGGTATAATAAGGGGTCCAGGCGACGGTCGTCTGAAACACTGGTATTACCCCAGTAGATCCAGTAGGTTTTAACCTCACTGTTACCCATATTGACCAGAAAAACGATATCAGGGTTTGTGGTCGTGCCGGTTGGCAGGTTATAGCGGGGAAGTTCGTTGCCATGCTCGTCGGCTACCCGAAACTCGTTGACATTGCCAGGCCGCTGGACAGCAACCGGGATATTGAACTGCACCCGGCATGGCGCGTTGATACGATCAGTGACTCCAGGTTCGGTGACGGTTACCGGCATGCGATAGCGCCAGTAACCAACCGTTCCGCCGGTTCCCTGAAAATTCACCGGACCGATTGAATCGTTCGCAATAGCAACCCTGTCGATTACCCGGGCGTTATTGAAAAAGCTCTGCGATGCCGTATCAACAAGAACCTGGTCTTTTCTCGCGGTAAAACCATCAGAAACTCCGAGCGCCTGAACCACCTCGAAGGCATTGATGCCACGAACCGTAACGAAATACTGCCTGGTATCTTCAAGAATGCCGGTTGTAACGGCAGCGCGGTTTACATGGCCCACATCGGTGAAAGGGTATATATCTTCAGCATATTTACTTGTGCCCACTGCGATTTCGTATCTGACGAGTGCAATAGCCGGATGGTCCCAGTTAGCCTCGACACGGTTATCAAAAAATGAACTGCTGATATCAGGGCCGATACCATCTCTCACCGTGATAGCCGTCGGCAGGGTGATCTGAACGCCATTGCTCGAAGCAGATCCCATGGAATTTCCTCCGGCGTCTATTATCCTTACCGAGCAATAATAAATATTTCCATCGACAAGAGTCAGGCCTGATATGGTGGCGCTGGTCGAAGTGCCCTGAGAAATCCAGCCACCGGAAACACTTGTGTCTCCAGGAGAGTTGCCAATGGCAGCTTCATAGCGCGAAACCGGCCCCGGAAAAGCATCCCAGTTGCATTTGATCATATTGGGAAACAGGCTGTAATCTTCGTCTGCTCCCGCACCATCCCTGACGGAAATGCTGTAAAAAGTGAAACCATCGCTGGTATCGGCGGGCAAAGGCCCGGTAGAATGAATGATACGAACCGAACAATAGTAAGTAGTTCCGTTTACCAGCGAAAGGCCACTCAAAGTGCCGCTCGTAGCAAGGGCCATGTCTGTCCAGCCCTTAATTTCCGTGCCACCTGGGGTTATACCAAGAGCCGCTTCATATCTTACCTTAGAAACTGGCACATCCACCCAGTTTATGTCGATAGAGGTCTTTGTCGCCCAGGCATCCAGGTCACTCCCCGAACCATCGCTCACCGTAGTCGAGAAGTTTACCAGAGCCAGAAAGCCATTGCTGGAATAGGTTCCAAGCAGCAGGTCAGCAGCATCGTAAACCCTGATACTGCAATAATAAGTCGTATCATTTGTCAGGCTCAGACCGGTAAAATTATGGGCGTTCGCCCCTCCCACGTTTGTCCAGCTGACTACGTCTGAACCGCCTGCTGAAGTGCCAATTGCAACTTCGTAACGGACGGCGTCACCAGCGACATCCCAGTTCATGCTGCAATCGGTAATTGAAGAGACAACAGATTCATCGACACCGGTGCCGTCTCTTACTCCAGGCCTTTTAAAACCATCGCTGGAACTGGAATTATAAGTTGTCGCACCGTTGACTACCCGAATCGAAGTGTAGTATTGAACTCCGGCACTCAGGGTTACTCCGGTGAAAGTATGGCTGGTAGCAGCGGCCGCTTTGTTGGTCCAGGCAACTATATCGCTACCGCCCGGTGTCGTGCCCAGAGCTACCTGATAACCGGTTTTCGTTATAACCGGCGCAACCCAGTTCATGGGAATATCATCTGCCGCCAGGCAGTCAACATCGGCGCCGCTGCCATCACGCACATCCATACGAATTATTGGCCATATAAGCGATTTCGGCGATTCAACACCGACTGTATCCACATCTGATACGGCATAATATACTACCGTCTGCCCGGATTGCCCGGAATCAGTAAAACTGTTGGTAGTTGAATTATTCACGAAGGCTGTGGCATCCCATGGCCCGGCAGGATCAGTACTGCGATAAACCTTATACGGAGTCGCCACATTGAGCAGTGCGGTGCCTGTGGCAGGCCCGGTACTGACATTCCAGGTCAGAAGATTATCTAAGCCGCTCGGGGCACCTGACAATCCGGTAGGGCTTACGTCAACGCGAAGATTGTCGACATATGCGCCGCCGTCATGAGCCGCGTCTCCACCAATATGCCAGTGAACCCTGTAGACCAGATTTGCTGAAGTCGGAGGGTTGGAATATTCAACCTCATCGGTTACCCATGCCGCCTTATGCGCACAGGCATAATCTTCGTAAAAAGTGTGTAAGATGTTTTCATTTGGATACAAAGCACCATTTGTATACCTGAGCGTGCCAATAAGATAATGATAATCAAAGCCGCCGGCCGAAACATCACGATGATCAAATCTGACCCGCATGTTAAACGGGCTCGCAGGGGTCGTGAAATAATGGGAAATGACTGCATTTGCATCTCTGTCGGCGGCGTTAGGGTCAAAAAAGCAATAAAAACACCCGCCA
Source organism: uncultured bacterium (assembly GCA_964522035.1). Classification (GTDB taxonomy): domain Bacteria; phylum Muiribacteriota; class Ozemobacteria; order Ozemobacterales; family Ozemobacteraceae; genus Rifleibacterium. The sequence continues at coordinate 2,805 of CAZFUG010000222.1, read as the reverse complement.
TTAGCAGCATTATAAGCCCAGGTGCCCATATTTGTATCTCTAGCCCTTGGCTGGGGAACTATCGTATTTAGATTCCTTTCTGCGGCCCAACCGTTGGCATTACCGGCAAAATTATAATTCTGGATGCGATTTAGAGCTTCAGCTGATGTGCAGAAGCAAATCGGAAGCAGTAAAAGTAATAAAGTTTTAAAAACGGCTTTGGCTGACCGAAACGCCTCTTTTCCAGACTCTTTCTCTTTCACTTCGATATCCTTTTCTTTGACAAACGCCTTGAATAAACGGTAACTCGAACAATAACCAGCGCAGAAAGCAGCAGGCTGGCAGCATACCAGAGGCAGTTTTTCCAGCCTGTTGCACGACAAGAATCGAAAATGCTTTGATGCCGTAAAACCTGTTGTTGATCAGAATTAACGTCAGCCATGCTTAAGTAAAGCTGCCGTGCTCTGGCATTGGCAGGATCACGTTCAAGAATGTCAGAAAGCAGCATACCGGCCAGCTCATAAGGCAGAGAGGCAATTCTGGCGAGTCTTTCTTCCATCGAGGGCATGATGGGCTCAGCAACAGTCAAAGGCTTTTCATCGAGCCAGGCAGGTCTGATAAAATTCTTCTGCTGAACAGACTTTCCGGCATCACGCCAGAGTAATTCAGCCGTAGCCATATCACCGGCATCGCGGGACTGACGGGCCATATACAACTGACTGGCTGCAACGCGCTCAGCGGCACAGGGTTTTCTTGTGCCACAGACACAGGATTGTGCCTCAAGCAGGCAGGTATTGAAAATTAAAATGCCAAGCAGAAAAACAAGATGCTTAAAAACAGACCGATGCATCAGCCATATCCTCTCAAAATGCTTCATCAGTGCAATTGAAGTTGCAAAGTAAAGCAAGCTTCAGCCTGATTATTCAGACCGAACCCCGTTATATCTCAACACATACCCTTTAAAAACCGGCTTTAGAAGAGATCAGTCCGATCTAAACCGATTTCTGTCGTTGTCGCTTTTGCGATCTGGAAGCATTTTACCCGTAACGCTTTGTTATTTCAAATAAATATTAAAATTGAGTCGCGATTTTTTTATTTTGCAGCATTTCTGCAATTGATTCTTGCCGCAACATGTTTTAAAATGGGGCAAATTGCGAAGGTTTTGAAGGGAAAATCGAGGATGCTGACAGAAAAAATCAGGTTTGATGCGGGCAAATACACTTTTTTGCATTGCAAAAAAACAATTCCGGTAAGCTTTGGTTACGAAACCTATGGCAAGCTCAACAAAAGCAAAGACAACGCCATTCTCCTCTGCCACTATTTTACCGGCACCAGTCACGCGGCCGGCCGCTACAACGAAACCGACCCGGCTCCCGGCTGGTGGGACAGCCTGATCGGCCCAGGCAAAGCAATCGATACCGATAAATATTTCGTCATCTGCTCAGACAGCATCAGCAACATCAATTTCAACAGTCCGACCGTTATTACAACAGGGCCGGCATCGATCGACCCTGAGACGGGCAAGCCCTACGGCATGAATTTCCCGATTTTTACGCTCGATGACGTGGTCATGCTGCAGCGTCGCCTGATCGACCACCTCGGGATCAAGAAACTGCGCTTCGTGCTCGGGCCATCGATGGGCGGGCTGCAATCATACCTCTGGGCCAAATATTTTCCGGAAATGGTCGAGCGCGTCATTGCCGTCGTCGCCACGCCAATGGTGCGCCCGGCATGCCTGATGGTTCCGAACCAGCTCGGTATCGAAGCGATAATGCTCGACGAAAAATGGCAGAACGGCAATTATTACGGCAGCGAACCGCCGCACCGCGGCCTGCTGCTGGCATTCAAGATGCTGCTGACGGCAACCCGCACCGATCACTGGTCACACACCAACTTCGGGCGCAAGTTCCTCGACCCGGCATTCATTACCAGCGACAACCCTTATATCAGTTTCAAAGGCCGTTTTCTCGTCGAAGAGGGCATCGAACAGTCGGTTCTGGCGCGCATGCAGTTTTTCGACCCGAATGCCTATGTCTATATCGCCAAGGCAAACGGCCTGTTCGACCTCTGCCAGCCAGGCGAAACACTTGCTCAGGCTCTCGGCAAACTGAAACTGCCGGTGCGCATGATCATCGACGAATCAGACCTGATGTTCACGACCGAACAGGCAGAAGAGGCCCGGCCATTGCTTCCCGACTGTGATGTCAGTTATTACAACAGTCGCAACGGTCATCTTTCATGCATCTTCGAAACCGGGTATCTGAGCGACCCGCTGAAGAAATATATTAACGAATGATCTGGCAAGGGCGCAGCATGCTGCGCCCCGACGAATGCCGACCCAAGGGACACGACCCTGACATTGCGACCTGATAGCCCGAAAAATGGAGAGGTAAAATGAAATCAAAACTGATCAGCATCGAACAGGCCACATCACTGATAAAAGACAATGACCGTGTCGTAGTCGGCGGCTTTGTCGGCAGCGGCCACCCGGAGGCACTGACCTCAGCTCTTGAAAAGCGTTTTCTTGCAGAAGGTCACCCGCGCAACCTCGAATTATATTTTGTTGCCGGGCAGGGCGATGGCAAAACCCGCGGTTTAAACCATTTTGGCAATGAAGGCATGGTCAAACGCGCCGTTGGCGGCCACTGGGGCCTCGCACCCCGACTTGGCCAACTGGCCCTCGATAACAAGCTTGAAGCATACAATCTGCCTCAGGGCGTCATTTCGCACATGTTTCGCGATATCGCCGCCGGCAAGCCCGGCACCATAACTCATGTCGGCCTGCAGACCTATGTCGACCCCCGGCAACAGGGCGGCAAAATCAAC
>CAZFUG010000221.1:5716-7644 GCA_964522035.1 uncultured bacterium | reverse complement strand
AGCATAAGACCGAACGAGAAAACCAGCAGAAATTTGACAGTTCTTTTCATGGGTCAGGCTATCGGCAGAAAAACAGGTTTATTTAACGATTCACTGACGCTCTGGCGAAAGAATTACCGAAAAATCAGTTTTATCAATTTTAAGGCGGTTGAGAAACGCCACCGAAAGCAGCACCCTCTGCCAGCCCATATTGCGGGCCCGCATCATGACATTTCCTTCAAAGCCATTTGCGGTTCTGATCTCGACCCCGGAAATAGCCTTGAGCAACTGGCAGAGCAGTGACAGCTCAACCCGCTGAAAAATCCCGCTGAAAAATGCTTTGGACTTGCCCTTGGGCAAGCCAGTTTCAAGCTCCGGAAGCTTCTGAAAAAACTTTTTCAGCTCGCGTTCGTTGGCGATGTAAAGGCAATCCTCAAAATAACGCCACCCAAATGGCGTATCCTTGAAATAATGCGCAAAAGCCTCTTCGACGGTGGTACCCTTAACTTCTTTGCAGGCCGAATTGACTTCATTACTGATGATCAGCGACCAGCCATTCTTTGCCGCAATTTTAAAAGCGAAACTTTTGACGTCAAGAAAGCGTTCGCCGACATCGGGCGAACTCGAAAAGCTGGCCAGAGCGGAATTTAAAACTCCACAGAGAGCCGCTACCAGAAGAGCCAGGACAAGTAAACTCTGAGATCGTACTACTCTCATACTCACCCTTTACCAACCTTTTTTTATTTTTCAGGGCTGAACATCGCCAAGCAGACTTTTAATTTCCTGGCTGTCCATCAGACTTTTCATTTTCTCGTTATTCATCAGGAATTCATAATCGTTACGGCTTATGGCATCCATTATTTCAGGGTCCTGCATCACTTCTGCCATTGCGGACGAGTCACCGAGATCCATCATTGAATCAAGGAAATCGCCGTCCATGGTCATCGAGCGAACCCGACTGTTCACTTCTTCCTGTTGCCGGGTCAGATCGTCGCTGCCGGCCACGCCGGCGCTTTCATGATTGGATTCAGAAATCTGCTGTTTCTTCTCACCGTCGAGAATCTTGATCTTCTTTGTCGTTACGGCCGGTTCGGCTTCTATCTGAGAGTTGTCAACCGCAGACCCGGCAGATGTTTCTTTCGGGGGGGCAGTTACAGCCTGATTCAAACTCGAAATCTCGACAACACGGGCAGCTTCAATTTTCAATCTGCCAAGCGTATCGGTTTCGATTGTGTACACACCGTCTTTCATTTCAACAACCCGGCCGATAAGGGTGGTTTTATCTGAAAGAACAATTTTCTGTTTCTGGATTTCAGCGGCGGAACTGGTGGCAACCTGAAGCAGCAGAATGCCTGCCAGAAAGAAAACCTGCATGTTCCTGTACATTGGGTTGACCTCCGCCGCATCGTCACTCAGAATAGAATCTATTTAACCAATAGGATAAGTCTAACAAATTTTTCAGGCATTGACCATATCGTTAAGTTAAAATATAATGCGTGTGCAAGATATCAACATTCAGGAGGACAAGGATTTGACTAAGCTTCATAACGTGTACAAATGTGAAATCTGTGGCAACATTATCGAAGTCGTTCATCCAGGCGCACCGGCACTCGTCTGCTGCAGCATGGAAATGAAACTGATGGAAGAAAAAACTGCAGATTCTGCCGTTGAAAAGCATGTGCCGGTTATTGAAAAAACAGCCAGCGGCATCAAGGTTAAGGTTGGCAGTGTCCCCCACCCGATGGATGAAAAACATTTTATCGAATGGATCGAAGTTATCGCCGGCAACCAGAAATTTGTCAGGTTTTTGAAACCGGGCGAACCGGCTGAAGCCGAATTCTGCGTTAAAACCTCACCGATTACCGTCCGCGAATACTGCAATATTCACGGCCTCTGGAAAAACGAAGCCTGAACCAGTAAAAAACCTACCTCGGCCCGCCCATAAGCTC
>CAZFUG010000221.1:954-5706 GCA_964522035.1 uncultured bacterium | reverse complement strand
AAGACGGTAAGCGGCAGGAAAACCCGGCGGGATGGGTATTTACACATGCGCGACATCATCTGAACATGTGAAAAGCGGCCAGCTCTGTAAAAGCTGGCCGCCCCCCGGATTCTCTTCTATTTATCGACCGATGCTCACCCGCCTGCCTTCACGGTGGCGGGTTTCTACTTTCTGAGACACATTTTCGCCGTGAATCTTAACCGGGAAATCGAGTGCCAGACCGATGGTTTTGCCGGAAGGGTCTGCCCCAAAAACCTTCAGACTGCCGCCGGCCGGCAGACCATCATCGTGAACGAAAAGATTTTCGAGACTGCCCTGCATTTTCCAGGGATTGCCAAAGGCATCCCAGCTGTAGGCATAAAAGCTGCCCGTCATGGTTCCGGTACGGGTAAACTGCGCCCGCACATGTGTGCGCCGACGACTGCGGCCATCAAAGACCAGATCGACATAAACAGCCGTTTTGATAGGCTTTATCCAACCGTTCAGACGATTATCAAAATCACCATAAAATCTGTATTCTACCGCGTCATGCGAACGGTCGCGCAAAACCTTGTCGTTGCCTGAAGCAACAAACCTCGATGGCACCGGAAATCCTTTAAGGCCAAGAAGGTCGGCGCAGACCCTTCCTGTCAGCTGAATTCTTCGAAGTTCTTCGGCACTTTCGGGTTTGTCGATGATTGTGCGCATGGTTTTAAGCGAGCGCAACAGCCTTTTTATCTGATTGGCCAGATCAGCGGTGATCAACTGCATGACACGCTGACCGGCAGGAGCTGAGACGGCAAACTGCTGATTGAATCTGGCAGAATCAGGAACGTCGGCCGAACCCTGGCCTGGAGCAGGAGGCGCCGCAGGAACCGGAGGCACTGCAGAAACAGGAGAAGGCGGGAGCACCGGCGGTGCCGGAGGAGCGGAAAACGGAGGCGGATCGGCAACCGGCGAAGAAGTTGCTGTTTCCGGTGTCGGAGGTGTCGGAACTGCCGGAGCTGTCGGAGTAGCACTTGGTTGTGGCTGAGATAATGGTAACGACGGGGGTGGAGGAGGCGGCACCAAAGGAATCTGCTCCACCGTGGTCTGGGTATCAGACGGCTGAGCGGTCACGTTACCGACATTTCCAGGAGGCGGGGGTGGCGGAGGCGTTATGGGTGTGATTTGCGGCAAAGCAAAACTGTAGCCTGGGGGTGGCGGTGGTGGCGTGATACTGCCTTCACTCAGCAGCGGGTAATCGCCGGTATTGTTGGTCTGCGCCCCGGCAATACTGACGGTGGGCCCCAAAATGCAGGCCAAGGCAATAAGCAAATGTCTATATTTCATAAAATCCCTGCTCCTGATTGAAAATTCCTGCAATTTTTTCGCCTGCGCCTTCTGACAAGGCAAAGATGCAACTTAGCGTCTGCATATCGGCTCTCATCGCAGGCTCAAACTATCTGAACCCGACCATTGCCTTTTTAAAGATCGTTTCAGATCAAAAGTTAAAATATCTAAAAGCATAAAAATATCCAGTAAATTTCAATCATCAATGATAATCATTGAATTAATTAGATTTAAATCAATTCAATCAAAATTTAACACTCAATCAACTGTCGTCGCCCTTTGCCCGCCAAAAACAGGCGATAAGCCTATTGAAGCCGTACATCGTCAGCGTTAGAATTGCGCTGTTCAAATAACATATACACCCGCTCCAAAGGCAACAATCCACAATCTCCCACACATCCCCCGACTGTTTCATTCTCTGTTTTGAAAGGAACACCATGATTCATCCCTCGACAGAACTTCGTTTCATCAACGACGAGATTGGTTACGGCGTTGTCGCAACCAGGTTTATCCCCAAAGGCACCATCATCTGGGCTTTTGACAAACTTGACCGCGAATTCACCCCGAATCAGTATGCTCAGCTGGCCCCGATGTATAAAGAAATTCTGGTCAAATACTGCTTCCGCAACAGCAAGGGTAATCAGGTTCTCTGCTGGGATAACGGCCGCTACGTTAACCACAGTTTCCATTCAAACTGCATGACTACACCATATGATTTTGAAATCGCGATTCGCGACATAAAAGCCGGTGAAGAGCTGACCGATGATTATGGCTATCTGAATGTCGAAGAACCGTTCAGAGGCATTAACGAAGGCACCCGCCGCAAAATCGTCTACCCAGATGATCTGGTCAGATACCACAAAACCTGGGATAAGCAGCTTATCAAGGCGATGCGACATATCAACAAAGTCGACCAGCCTCTCCAGCCGATTCTCACCCAGGAAACCTGGGAAAAAGCCGTTGCCATCGCCGAAGGGCGAGAAGAAATGGATTCAATCCTCAACTGCTATTATGATGAACACCAGGTTCTGCCGCATGATTTCAAACCGACCAGCATGATGGTTTCTGAAATTCCCTCACGCGGTCACGAGAATTCTTCCCGCACCCGGCACCATCACAACAACAAATAAGTTTCGCATTACACCGGCCTTTTCTCATAAGGGAAAAGGCCGGTGCTGCTTTTAGGTCGATCAGCGTCGGGTGCGCTTATCAGCCTGCCTGCGTGCCGCTTTCAAAGCCTGCGAAAATTCGGGCTGCCTGTCAGTTTCCGGTGGCACAGCCACCGGGGGTTCAGCAGTCGAAGCAGCCTTTTCAATGCCCTTTTCCGGATTTTTTTCCATGATGGCTTCACCCGCAGAAAAGATTGGAGACGCTGCTGCGACAGGGTTAGCTGCAACATCGGCAGCCGCAGCAACCGGTGCCGCACGCTGATTTTTGCGCCCGCCGGCTGCCGATCTTAACCAGGTAATAATCATGGCGAGAATTCCGGTACGGCGCTCGGCAACTTCGATGATAAAAATCAGCAGGGCCAGAAACAGCAGTTCTTCAGCCAGGCTGCGGAACTGGATTTTTGCCGGCAGAGATTTCCAGACCTGGCCAAGATCGATGATCTCTTTGCCACCGGTAACTGCTGCCAGTTCCTTAAGTTCTGCCAGCCCATCACGAAAGCGCGCCGGGGTGAATTCGGGCCCGTAAAGCTGGCAGACCGGCGGCAGTCTTTTCTGCTGTTTCCCTGACCTGATCAGCCCCGAAATAACCTCATTACCGCGCACCATGGCTTCTGCCTGCAGTGAATCTGCTGAATCCCAGTGCAGAGTCATGATTCCCTGAACCGGTTCCTGCCCTTCAACGAGTCTTATCAGCCTCACTTCAGGGTTTTCTCTCAGACTGTCGCGTTCACGCTCCGGGTCGAGAAGCAGAGAAACTTTCCAGGTGCCATTGTCAATCTGCTGCATAACTGCCATTTCGCCAAAACTCTGGCGATCGTCAAGTGCGACCCAGCGACTGGCGCCAAGCAGAATTGCGGCTGCCTCTTTACTGGCGGCAAATTTTCCGGCATGCGGTCCCCCGGTGACTCCCATATAGCAGACCACCCGGCCAAGACCAGACTGCCAGCCCGTCAGCAATGGCGCCTTGTTTTCGTCGGTAGTCTGCAGCGCCGAAAAAGCTTCGTTGCGCAGGTAACAGAGATTGTAGGCCCCGACCTCTGAGCTTATCAGCCCCGGATTTTCGATAAACCTGGCAGCGCCTGATAGAGACACAAGGCCGGCAGGCTCTTCAATAAAAGTGCTTCGCGCTGCCACAAAGGTATCCTGTGAAAAAAGCCGCGGCAATTCTTCGGGGTCACGGGTAAAGAATATACGGCCCTTGCCTGCCTCGGCGATCTTGCGCAGCAGATTCGCATCAGAATCGGTTTCGCTGCCAAGACCGATGACGCTCAAGGTCAGGCCGGCACTGGTGGCTTTGTCGAGCAGTTCCCAGTAACGCCCGGGCTGTTCTGAATCAGAAGCATCAGCGAAAAGAATGATGTGTCTGGTTTTTGCCTCTGCTTTCAAAAGCATCTCAGCAGCCTTGCTTATGCCTTCGAAAACATAGATGCCACCACCCGAAGACTCGACGCGCAGAATGCGGTCACGCCATTTCGCCTTCTCGGTCATGCGCTGCAGCGGCACGACTTCGTGCGCCTGAGTATCGACAGCCAGCAGCCCGAATTCATCGAAAGGTGAAAGCAGATCGAGTGAACTGGCAGCGGCAATATTGGCCAGATCCATTTTGGTGCGGTCGCCACGGGCCGGGGCCGCCATACTGCCGGAACGGTCGAGCACCACCATCAGAGCAAGGGCAAGCTTGCGGTGCTGGCTGCGAAGTTCGAGCGAAACCGGCAATACCGGCTCAAGTGGTGACTGATAGTAGCCGCCGTTGCCATAGGAATTTTTGCCACCGGTGACAACGAGACCGCCGCCGACATGGTTAACCCAGGCGGCCAGCAGCTGCATGCCGTGCATGGTGACCCTTTCTGCGGCGACATTCTCGATAATTACCGCCGAATACCCGGCAAGAAATTCAAGACTCCAGGAAATCTGCCCCGGGGCCTGCAGATCGGCCGAAAGGCCAGACTGGCGCAGCAGCTGCCACATCGGTGAGTCAGTATTTTCAGAAACCACAAGAAATGGCTTCTGACCGGCGACTTCACTGATCGCCCTGGCATTGTTGTTTTCGGGCATCGGGTCTGCCCCCTGCCCGTTGACCTGCAGGCGAAATCTGATCACCGAGGCCTCAGGTGCCTGTAGACTGAAGGAAAGGCTGTTTTCACCGGGCCTGAGCAGGCGTGAAAAACTGGCAATCAGACGATCAGACGCGAACAGCGAAATCTGCCCGACCTGCTCGACCGGCGAAAAGACCCTGGCACCGGCAATAAAAGCCTCTCCAGGGTTCAGACGC
>CAZFUG010000221.1:0-944 GCA_964522035.1 uncultured bacterium | reverse complement strand
GATCGCCTGCTCTCCTTCCAGCTTGCTCTGACCATAAACACCCAAAGGCCCCGGAGTGTCGGTCTCGAGGTAGGCGCTCCCACTCAGGCCATCAAAGATATAGTCGGTCGAAAAATGAATGAGCGGAATACCGCGGGCAGCTGCCTGAAAAGCCACATTGCGTGGATCGTTGCCGGTCCAGAGGCCGTCAGAAATAATAAGAATCCTGCCGGTGAGATCTCCGGCAACAAGCGAAAGCGCCCTTTTCAGACCTTCATCGAGACGAGAAGCCTCACGACCGACAGTTGCCGAAAAGCCCGAAAAAGAGCTTCTGGCAGGGGCCATTTCAACCGCCGCCTCTTCACCAAAAGTTACCAGCCCGAGCGAAGCGCCGGCCGGCATACCGCTTTTCAGCATTTCCATGGTTTCTGAGATACGCTGATCAGAGTTGCCTGGCATCGAAAGACTGCGGTCAGCAACAATCACCAGAGTTCCGGCACGCCCCGGAAGACGCAGCTGCAGACCGGCCAGTGCAAGAACCACAAGAGCGATCACCAGCACGCGCAGCACGAACAGACGACGGTTCAACGGCCGATAATACCAGACCAGCCAGAGAAGAGGCATGAACAGCAGCAACCAGTGAGGATCAGAAAGCAGCATCTGCAGACCTCCTGCGCATGGTCAGAAATTGATGCAGAGCCAGCAGCAACAGGGCTGGCACAATAAACCACCAGCGCACGTCGGCAAAATTAAGCATTGTTTCAACAGGCAGCGGTAATTCAGGTAAACCGTTGGCGGCAGCACTTCGCAAATCAGATTCTTTCGCCGAGCAGAGATTCACTGCAATCTGCCAACTGGCCGCACCGGCCCTGACAGTATAAAGACCGGGAGGCGGGCAGGAAAAAACAGCCTGTCGACGCCAGCCGGCAGCCTCGGCCGGCCGGATCGGCTGCGCCGAAAGGAGC
>CAZFUG010000220.1:0-7692 GCA_964522035.1 uncultured bacterium | reverse complement strand
CTTGTCGTATTCCTGATTGGCTTCAAAGACATAGCCGAGCGACATCCAGAGCTGCCATGAATCCTGGTTGCTTTTAAGACTCTTTGCAATCAGAGTTTTGGCGGTCTGGTAATCTTTCTGTTTAAGAAGTTCCTGAACTTTGATTATGGTGCCGGCAACTTCAGAACCGCTCACTATTATCGGGAAAGAAACCGCTATCAGGGCAGCCGGCAGAAATTTTCTGATTCGTGACAAAAACTGGTTTAGCATAGCAGATCCTTGATCAATCAATCTGGGGTTTTATCTTTTCAAAAAAGCGTACACCCTGATTTTATCAGGCATATAATATCTGTGCAAGTTGTCTTTCAGCTGAAATTGATTGTATGGGCTAATTCAGGCCATCACCGGCCAGCTTTATGCCTTGGTGTTACATAAAAAATGTGCGTAAATCCGTGTTGAATGGCGGGAACCCTTGATTCAGAAAAGAGATCCGGAGTGTGATATTCACCGGCCGTGCCGTTGGTAACAAATGAACCGGAAGGATTATTTGCTTTTCAGAATGTAGCGGCCGTCCCAGTTTTCTGGGGGCGGGTGCTGTTTGAATTCTTCGCAGCGGTCGATATAAACCTGTGCCGGGCCATCTTCGGGCAGCAGTTGCAGCACGGTAGAAAAAGCGGCGATCGCTTTTTCCCAGTCGCGGGCGAGGTAAAGGTTTATGCCGTTCTTGTAGGCCGATTCAGCCTGCAGCCATAATTCGCTTTCATCGCGGCGGTAGCCACGCACTTCGAAGACCTCGACCGGGCGGTCTTTACCTTTTACCGCGAGAAAATCCAGGAATCTGGTGCTGATGAGTTCTCGGTCGATTCTGTTGTGAACCGAGTCGGCGATCATCATCAGGGTACCGTAGGCCTTGTTCGCGCCTTCAAGGCGTGAGGCGAGGTTGACGCCGTCGCCGAGGCAGGTAAAATTCATCTGAATTTCGCTGCCGATGAAGCCAACCATACACACGGCTGTGTTGATTCCGGCTCTGACCTCGACGCGGGGCAGGCCCTGCTGCAGCCATTTGCGGCGCAGTTCGGCGAGTTTTTTCTGCATGGCGATGGCACAGTCAACGGCGCGCTGGGCATGGTCGGACTGTGGGGCCGGGTGGTTCCAGAAGCCCATGATCGCGTCACCGATGTATTTGTCGAGGGTGCCGCCGTATTGAAAAAGAATTCGCGTCATCTCATCGAGATACTCGTTCATCAACTCGGTCAGCTGCTCGGGGGCGAGTTTTTCTGAGATAGTGGTGAACCCGGCCAGATCGGTGAAGATTACCGTGAGTTCTTTCTTTTCGCCACCTGGCTTGACTGCATCAGGGTTTTTGAGAATGTCGTCGACAACTGCCGATGAAATGAAGCGGCCGAAGGTTTGGCGGGTTTCCTGTTCCTGGCGTCTTGAGATTGCCCAGGCAAGATAGCCGCGCACGACTCCAAAACTGCCGAGCAGCAGACCCGGGAAAAACATCGGCAACAGTCTAAGGTTGAGAAAAAGCATGGTTCCGGCCGCGACCCAGGCGGTAAAGGCGGTGCCGGTGGCAATGCCTCCCCAGATGGCGCCGTGGCGTATAAAGATCAGGTTTATCAGCAGAAGCACCGGCAGAAGCAGCAGGGTCTGTGCCAGCGGCCATGTGGCAGGCAGGCGGTCATGATGAAAGAATACCGGGTATAAAAAACGATTCTCGGCAAGGGCTGCAAAGAGATTTGCATGCAGGTTAACCCCCGGAATTCTTGGTGAAGCCTTATCCATAAAATTGATCGGGGTGACGATAAAATCCTGGTCTGAGGGCAGGGCGCTGCCGACAAATACGGTTTTGTGAAGAATCGCGTTGTTTCTGAAGATGCCGCGGGCGCCGTTCTGTTCGTAGAGGATCAGATATTTGCCCGGGGCCACGCTTATGGTCTGGTCACTCATGCAGGTAACTCTGGCCCCGGTTTCACCGAGCAGTGTCAGGTTGAATGGTTGCAGACCCGGGTAATCAAAACTGAGCGTGACGCTCGCATTATGCAGCTGTGATAGAGCGGGCAGCTGTGTCATATCAGCTTCAACGCCGGGCAATAAGGTGAGATCGACAGTTTTTTGCGCAGTCTCCGAGGCGGTGGCGCTAAAAATGGCAATTCGGGAATCGAGAGCGGTTGGCAGCAGTGTTGGTTCACTTGCTGCGGCCGCCGGTGGCCAGGTAATTTCAGACAAAAATCTCAAGGTCCAGCTGTTTTCTGGGCCGAGAAGGGCTACTGTCTGATCGGGCGCGGGTTTGCCGGCGGTATCGCAAAGGGTGCCGGAGGCAAAGCTCAGGTTGATTTCTTCGTCGAGGGCAGAAATGCTGAGCCCTTCGGGCAGGTTGTCAATCGGGAATCGACCTGCGGCGTCAGAGATAAGCATTGGCAAAGGTTCGCCAAATATGGCAATTTTTGTGGCGGCCGCCGGCACCTGACCAGAAATCAGTTTGACAGGGGCCGTCACATCGGCAAAAACCAGAACCGGCAGGTTTGTATGCCCGGCGGCGGTTGTTCTGATCGTGCCGCGCTGCCAGCCGGAACTGCTGCGGGCTGTAATCTGCAGAGTGCAGCTGCCTGCATGTATGCCAGAAAGCTGGTAATTACCGGTCGAATCAGTTTTTGTAAGTTCCCAGAAGCCTGAATCGAAATCGAGCAGCAGTACTTCGGCGTCTGGCACCGGTTTGCCGGAGGCTGATTGAACTTTGCCGGCAAGGGTCGAACTGCCTGCGACTGCCTGCGGTTGAACAAGCCTGACTCTTTGTTGCTGACCCGGGTCATCGATCTGAAGAAGGTTGCGATGATTCAACAGGGTTGATTCACGGTCGGCATCGGTTTCTAGAAGCATGCCCATTGACACGGTTTCTATGCAATCGCCGGTAAATGGAGGTACTGCTTTGCGAAAGGGTAACCGCAGGCAGGGCAGCTGGTAGCTGCCGATCAGCGGCAAAGGCCCGTCTGGCATTTTAAGCCAGGTGCGGGTAATGCTGGCCGGCAGCTGCATGTCAGCTGCGGCCTGCAGCAGATTGTCTGCCATTTCAGGTTTCTGCCTGCCGGTCTGTCGTGCCAGCAGTTTGAGTTCGAGGCGGCGGATAGCGAGATCGAGGCCAGCATGCCCGGTTGAAGAGAAACTGAAAGGGGCTGAAGCGAGCAGGTTGAGCAGAAAGCGTTCGGGCTGCATCTGGCTGAGCTGGTCGGGTGCGGTCTGCAGCAACAGATTGTTAATTGCTTTTTCGACCGGCTCACTGCTGGCGTCAAAAAGAGAGGCGACCCATGCAGAAGCGCCGAGACTGAGCAGGAATTCTTCGCTGTCGGCAGGGTGAAAGGCGAGTGGAGCAAAGCGCACGGTGGCGTCGAGGTCGGCAGCAACATTGATCAGGCCGGTGCCGGCCGCCTGTCGTGCCAGCGGCTGATAAAGCGGCAGAGGCATCGGCGGTCGGCTGGCCCCGATGTCGGCGAACTGCAGTTTTTCAAAAGTGTGAACCCCGCGGCCGGTAAAATGCGAAGCCAGAAAGGGCCATGGGTAGGAAGCCAGGGCGGTGGCGAGTTCTTCATCTTTTTCGGCTGTCGCAGGCTGGTCGTAGATAAAATCGAGGCCGGCGACCCGGGCTTCTTCATCGGCCAGCAGGCGCAGCAGGCTGGCAAAGTCAGCACGGTCAGGGTCGCGCCCGAAGCGCTGAAAGAATGTCTGGTCCTTGTTGATGACCAGAACCGGTGGCTGTGAATCTGAACCTGTGCTGGTCAGCTGCTGCAGCAGTGGTTGGGCTGAAAAGAGAAAATCGCTGATTTTAAGGTCGAGCCAGACCAGGGTCTGGTTAAAAACCGGCAGCAGGGCAAGCAGCCCGATAATGACCGGAATGAAAACGGCCCTTTTTCCGGTGCTGGTGCCCTTGCCTGCCTGGTTTTTAAATACCCCGGCCATCGATCAGAAGCGGAATTTCTTGAAAAGATTGCCGGGATTTTTTATGACCTTTTTGACCGCGTCAACTTTCTTTTCGGTGTTTTTCTGGTCATGTTCACCTTTTTCGTGGGCAATTTTTTCTTCAACTTTGAAAACGTGCCCTTTGAGCTCTTCAGGTATGGCGCCGGCGGCAGCCTGCAGCCACTGACCCTGACCGGTGGCGGTGTTGAAGGCATAAGACATTTCGCCTTCGGGGATTTTGAAATATTTGACATCACCTGGTATGCGGCCATAGAGTTCGCCCTTGACCGGCTTGACCGTAGTGATCAGATCGCTGCCGTTCTGCTGGTAGCTGGCAAGGAATTCGATGACCGGCGAAACGTTTTTGTATCTGCGCACCTTGAAAATACCATTGCCATCGTTGAGCATCAGGCCTTCACGGTTTGGTTCGACGCGGGCAGAGCGGCTGCCGGCTGCGGCCCGACAGGCGGCAAAGGTGTTGCCGCCAAGATAAATCTCACGAAAATCGCGGTCAGAAACGGTGAATGGTTGATCTTCGGGGTTGTATTCAGAAAAATCAAACTTGAATTTTTCGCCGACGAGGTCGCGGCCAAGCTGTTCGAGCTCTTTGATCGAATCGACAACTTCACCGGCTCCACGTGAATATTCTTTGGCAGCCTGAAGCTTTTCGACCAGAGGGGCGCTGAGACCGGAAAGCATTTCGGTAAAGCGGTTGGCACCGAGATTGACCGGCACACCGCCAAAGCCGCCAAATTCTGTCAGACCGCTGAGGGTCGGGTTGGTAGACAGCAGACCAAGTGCACCCGAACCGAACTTTTCGCCGAGCAGGGTGGCGGGGTCGAATTTTCGCAGTGGGGTGAAGCCGTCTTCGAGAATTTTGTCAAAGTTCAAAAGTTTGCTGCCCAGTGCCGCCAGACCTTCGCCCTCTTTGAGAGTGCGTTTTTTGCCGGTCTCGGCATGCGTGAGTTCGACTTCGCCTTTGTAAACATTGACAACTGTGCCGCCGGGAGCGAGGGTGCCAATCTGCAGGCCGGGTGTTTCGAGCAGACATTCGAAATTGTCGATGATATCGAGTTCGAAAAGAGTGCCTTTGACACCGGCGATGACGTCGGCAGTCTGCACCTGAAAATTGCTGCCGCTGATTACTTTGAACAGCAGTGCGCCCTGCTGGGCTTTGAGTTCGGCAATAGCGTCTTTACCAAGCGTTTTCGGGACTTCAAAAATGCTCTGTTCTTTAACCGCAAGAACGCAGGTGTCTTTCAGGGCCATCTCGGCCGAACTTTCGGTATGGGTGCGCACTTTGTCGCCGCCATCGAGGCGTTTCATGGCACCGGCAAGCTTGAGATTGCTGTGCAGCTTTTTAAAGGCGGCATCGGCACCTTTTCTGACCTCGACGCGGCCTTCAATGCTGGTGATTTCGGTGGCAGAGAGATCTACGGCATAACTGGTGGCGGGAAACGAAAAAAGCAGACCGGCGGCAAAAGCGCAGCCGGGCAATATTCTTGAAACTTTCATAATGACTCCTGTAAAACCTCAGATGTTTTTAAATCTTGAGGCAGTCTATGCAAAACCGCCAGCCAAGTCAAATCAACCGTGCTTAAGACAATAAAAAAAAGCCCGCGCAAGCGGGCTTTTTCTAAGAGGTGTTTTTATGCCTTGATTTGTTTGCGCGGCTTTTCGAGAACCGGTTCGCCGGTCAGAACCGGTGAATCTGCGGCTTCGGCTGCGAGCATCTGGCGCAGCATCGGTGTGCCGGCCGGAATCATGGTGATCTGAGCCTTGCTTTCGGCAAGCTTCTGCGCTTCAAGAATTTCGAAGAGGGCCGAAGAAATTTCGGGGTCTTTCGAGATTTCACGCAGGGCTTCACCGACGATTTTCGGGCGCACGGCGGCTGCTTTGGCGAATTCGGCGGCAGCCTGGTTTTCGGCAGTGCTGGTAATGATGCTGACCTGGTTGGCACCATCCTGTTTTATCGCTGAAGTGACCTGGCGCAGGCGGTTTACGACCTTTTCCTGAATCTGGCCGATCATCCTGGCATCGCGGAAATGCACTTTGCGGATGTATACCGAACCAACCTTGTAGCCCCATTCCGCGGCCTGAGACGATACTTCCTGGCGCACTTTCTGGCTCATTGTGTGGCGGTCTTCAAGCATGTCTGCGAGCTTCATGTTGCTGAGGCAGCGAACCGAAGCGCTTCTGACGTTTGTCGAGAGAGAGTTGCGCGGGTCGGCGTTTTTGAAGCGGTAGGCAACCGGGTTGTTGACGACCATTTCATACCATATGCCGATACCCATCGGTGCGCCTTCTTCTGAGTTAACAGGCTGGCTGCGCAGATATTCCTGGTCGAGACGGGTGTCGATAACTTCGCATGAGCCGAGCATGTGAACGATCGGTGCTTTCAGTCCGAGGTTCCATGGCAGAAAGTAGAGGCCGGGTTCTTTAAGAACACCGATAACCTGGCCAAACAGCATGTAAATATGACACTGACCTTCGCGAACGATGGCATACAGGCCAAGAAAGCGGATGAAGGCAAGAATCAGCGGAATGAAAAAATACGAACCGATGAAGGCGAAAATGAAGCCAACAAAAAACTGATCCATTATTTTTCCACCTCCATGATTACCTGTCTGACCTTGTTGAACAGAGCAAGTTTAACGTTGCGAACATAGGCGCGCAGAACATCGGGCCCGTTCTTTTTAAGCTCAGCAAGCTGAATTGCGGTGCTCTTGAGAGGTTCTACTTCAGACTTGGCGCGCAGGGTTTCAATTTCGGTGGCGCGGCGTGACTGCACGATCTTCTGGTCGGCAGAGGCCTGAGCCAGACTGATTTCTGAAGAGACTTCGTTGTGGGCGGTATTAATGGCAGCGAGAGCGCTTTCGACTTCGTCAGGCGGGTCGATGCTGGTAATCAGCGAGGCTTCGAGAGTGATGCCATAGCGGGCGGCGGACTGGGTGCATTCCCGCATCATGTGTTCGTTTATTTCATGCAGGTTTTTGCGCAGGTCGTTGATGGAAACACCGGCAGTTGCACTGTTTTCTTCGGTTTTCTGAGCTTCGAAGTTGGCGATGCGTTCGCGCAGAACCGAGATAAAATAGGCCATGACGTGTACGATCGGGTTTTTAACACCGAACAGATAGGCGTAGAGATTCTGGTCAGTGACCCGATAGCGAATCTGGCCGCTGAGTGCTGTATTGAGCTGGTCTTTGGTAACGGCTTCAAGATACTGGCCGGCGTGGTTGGCGGCCGGATCTTCGGGGTCGAGAGCCATGTTGAGTGTCTGGGTCGAGATATTCACCTTGTGGACTTCTTCCCAGGGGAACTTGAAGTAGGGGCCGCCCGGCGGAATGACGACCACCTGCGGGTAGGCGTAGCGTTCGCGCTCTTCGTCGATCAGGTTGATCGCAACCGGCAGCGACAGAATCGTCTTGCCCTCGATGCGCTGGGCACGGCCAAAAACCGTTTTAACCGCCAGTTCGTTCTGTTCGACGGTATAGATACCCGACCAGAGGTAGTTATAGAGAAACCAGACGACAAAACCAATGACAAAGCCAGCAAAAAATGGCATGCAGACCTCCCATATCTAAATTTACTGCCCCGCCATTCTAAACCATTTTTTCCAACTTTTACAGTTTCTGATGATTTCTGAAATCAGCAACGCTTATTTGCAATATTATTGATTACTGCAGAAACAAAGTTGAACTGGTTCGTCGGCCCGGTCTATCAGTCGGGTTGCTTTTTTGCTGACAGGAGGTCAGC
>CAZFUG010000219.1:0-7776 GCA_964522035.1 uncultured bacterium | reverse complement strand
CCGCATGTACGGTGGTGTGACAGGGAAAATTCGTGAGAATCTACCTATGTCAATTAGAACTTGACCGATGAAGGGTTTTGCTGTGTCAGGTGCTTAGAAAGATGCAGAGAATCGGTATCTTAAATTTTCTTTCAGAGGGCAAAAGCCGGGCTTTCCTGAAACATCTGACCATTTAACAGCTTGCCGCTTTTTTTCTTGTTTGTTCCGCCCCATTGCTTGAAAAAGAACGGAATATCAAACTGCCGGGCGTTTCTTTGCAGGGCTTCAACCCATTCTTTGTCAATGGGTCTGGCTCCAGGGCCCGATTCGCCACCGACTATTATCCAGTTAATGCCGGTTAAATCGGGTTTTTTTATTTCGGAAATCAACGGCTCAAATGAAATAAACCTGACTTTGGCCGGAACAGCTCTAAGGTCGGCAATTCTGTCTTTATTGGCGTTGTCTTCAACGGTTACGCCTATCCAGATGTTTTCTGACCAGGAAAGCTTTGCAGCAAGTTCGGCAAGTCTTTTGCTTCTTTTTGTAAGAACCTGAAAGACGTGCTGCCGGCACTCATTCATTGTTTGAAAAATTTTCTGAATGAATTCGAGCGGAACATCCTCATGAAAAAGATCACTCATTGAATTAACAAAAATCCTTTTCGCGCTTCGTAGTTTTTTGGGGAAATCAAGAAGATCTTCGTGCAGAGTAACCTTGAATTCGTTTATGTATCTTTTACTGCGCATCAGATGCAGGCGTCGGGCCATACGTTCAGCATAGCAGTTTTTGCATCCGGAGCTGATTTTTGTGCACCCGGTAACCGGATTCCAGGTGATTTGAGTCCATTCAATTGTGCTGTTGCTTGCCATTTAAACCCCTTTAAGCTCTCAATAAGTATACCCTAAAGTGGTCTGATTTTGTATTCAGGAATTTCGTGTATCCTTTCAGCCCGATTATTTACCGTTTCACCGATTCTTTCGATTTTCTTTTCTTTTTCAAGCTGCCTGACTACTTCAACAAAAACTTTAGGCCGGCATCTCTTTCTCATTGCCGTTTTAAGCCCGTCGATATTGTTGCCGATTTTACCTTGAAGTATCATTTCTCTAAGCTCAGCCTTGACTGCTTCAATTTTTTTAGGGGGCTCAATTCCAAAATACAGGCTTCCTTGCTGTTCATCACCCCACTTGTTGTCATTTGATTCGCCAGCAAATGTATCTTCTTCCCAGCAGACCTTAAGAAATTTCTCCATTCCGTATGTGTGATTTGTTCCAAAAATCAGCCCATAATGATTGGAGCCCTTTCTTATTGTGAAATGATGTAGATAGAATTCAGGTTTGTTAACCAGTGATGCAAAGTAATCAGCGATTAAACCGTGCCTTTGAACAGGTTTTACCGAAGGGAAATCAATTTTTTCTGTATCGAGATGCTTTCTGGTGTATTCGTGGTCTCTGAACCGGTCGACAAAAGATGAAGCTATAAAAAAAATAAAATCGGTCATTGGGGAATCGGCGAGTTTTTTGAAAACTTCCTCATCAACCTGGCTGAAACCGTATTGATCAAGCAGGATGAATTTCGCAAAAGATTTGTTTGCCAGTATTTTTTTCAGGTTCTCGCTGGCAAAAAGGCTTTTAAAATCAAGATTTGCACAATGACATTTCTTTTCGTAGAGACATTCTTTCTTTTTACAATTCCTTTGGCAGCACTGATTGAAATATGCGGCAATGTTTTGTTTAAGCATCTCTGACTCGTTTTTGTCATTGAAGCCAAAAATAACATCCTTGATTTTTCCGGTTTTGCAATATTGTAAATCCGCGCCGCGCGCCTCTTCCAGCAGTATCAGAGGACTACCTGGCATACCTTCCGAATCACGGCCTGGCCCGGCAAAGAAATCATAAACGAAAATTTTATCAATCTTCGGATTGTGAATAAAAACCGGCAGCCATTCACGAAAGCACTTTCGGAAAATATTTAATTTCAGTCTGGTTCCTTCATCAAATGGCTTGCTGTGAAGTTTTTCTGTCATAATTAAACCTCAAATTTTTGCCATACAGACATTCAGAAAGGTTGTGTAGCTTTCTTCTGCAAAGTCTTTGCTGAAAAACTGCTATCCTCAAGCGACCTCTCGGTTATTTCTGTAAGTCGTTACAATATCAATGCGGTAAAATAGGCTGTTAAAAAACAATATAACAATCAGGTTAATTGATGCAAGATTGTATAAGACCTCAGTTTTCAAGGCCGGCAATGACCTGAAATTCAGGCAGATTTCAATCTGATTTCAACCAGCAGGTCGGAACAGGCGTCAGGGTCGCCCGGAAGTTCCGGCAGGCAACTGGTGCTGAGGGCCTCGTTCAGCTTATTCTCAAGCTCTGGCCATCTTGCAACGAACTGGCTTGCAGAAGCTTTATCAAGCGACTTTTTTTCAGAAGTCGCAGAGTAAATTTTTATCAGCTCATCAACCTCAGAAAAGCCATACTCTGGCGCCAGTTTTCGCACATCACCAATGACTTCGCCCGTTTTCAGAAGATGAACCCCGGTCAGAGCGACTCTGTAGATATAGAGCAAAGGCTTGATCAGGTAAAGATCGCTCTTCGCAAACTCGGCGCATTTTTTCTGAAAAAAGCCTGCATAATGATGAAAGAACCGCTGTGAAAGATAAGCGGCCTTTATTTCTTTCAATCGCGTCGCTTCTTCTGTTTCAAAAAGCTGATAAGGGGAAAATATTCTCTCGAGCATGTTGCCGTTTCCCTTTATCAGAAGCCGCAAAGCCTGTTCTATTTCGTTGCTGGAAAAATCGCAGAGACAGTTTCGCCACATTTCCTCAACATTGTGCGCCGGCGCAGGTTTTTCGAGTGCAAGTATCTGCCTGACAGGAGCCGCGTGAATGCCTTTAAGGTCCAGATCACTGTCCGGAGCCGGAAACCCATAAAAATGGCTGCCAGTTACCGCAACCAGCAGCAGCTTTCCCTTGTCAAAATTTCTGGAAACGAATTCCTGGCCGAGCTCTATCTGTTTTTTTTCAATCATGCAAAACAACCTCTCAGAATTTCTGTGCATAATAGATTGAGACTTTCATTATCGGGAAACTCAGGCAGACTGCTGCGGTTTCTGGCCTCAAGGATTTTCTGATTCATCGACTCGGCGTATTCAATGAGCTGGTCGAATTTCCAGGTTCCCTGTTTGATTTCCAGAAGCTCTTCTCGGTCTGGCCTGCGAACGATAACTTCACCTGAAATTAATATCTCGAGTGCCATTCTTAGGAGCCTGACAAGGTGCAGGGCGTGCTTTGTATCATAGCCGAATTCTTTCTCCAGCTTTGCTCTCGCCGGGTTTCTCTCTTTCTGCCAGGTTTGAAACTGCTGCCATTCCTTGATGGCGGCCCGATAACTTCTTTCACGGTCGAGTATCAGCATGAAATTTGGCGGCAGATCGGCATGTGCCAACTTGCCGCTTTCAATCAATGATTCAGCCGCGCCAATCTGGTCAACTGAAAAGACAGGTTTGCCAGGCAGGTTGAATTCCTCTCTTTGTGGCTGTGCTTTTGGCGGTTCAAGCAGCCATCTGCGATGGGTTTTGATGCGGCGCAGTTGTGAGAGAGCGTATTTCCCGAAGCTGTCTGCAACTCGTAGAGATAAAAACTTTTCCCTGACAGCCAGTAGTTTTTCAGCCAGTGGCGAGCACTCTCTGATGCAGTTTTGGGGAGCCCAAAGCATCTCGATTGCAGTCGGATTGGCATCGATTGCCAGTCTGAAAAATTTCCGGAGTTCGAAAAGCGTGTGATCCTTGTTAAGAACGAGCTGTTCAGGGCTTTCTAAAAAACCAAAATACCAGAACGCCGGCCCGATAATCACACCTTTCAGATCGAGGTCCGAGCCCGGGCCATCCAGGCCAAAAGCCTGACTGCCATGCACGACTTCAAAAATCAGTCTGTAATCTTTCATAAACCTGGCCCGAACGAGCTTTTGCCTTCTTTGTGAACAACTACGGGAAACAGCATTTCTGACCTCCAGTCATGGCCTGATTGCCTGAGTATACCGGGTAAAGTTCCGGGCGTCTATCAGGCGGCGCCAGGCGAACGCGAAAACTGAGTCAGCTTTTTGATTCTCTTGTCTTTATCGCGTCGAGAATATCGCGCTCGCAGAGCGCGATATCGCCCAATATTTCGGAACCTGAAAATCTCAGGACCATGTAGCCATTGATTTGCAGCCTTCTATCCTGCACTTTGTCGCGGATGATGGCCTGGGTGTCTTTGTGAAACTCGGTGCCATCGCAGTAAATTGCAATTTTCTGCTTTTCAAGCAGAAAGTCTGGAACAGTGAGTTTCATTTCGTGCTGAAAAAATTCAGCCTGCTTGGTGTATGCAATCCCGTTTTTGAACAGAATGCCCTCTACCCGGCCTTCAATCGGGGTGTCTTTGAATTCTGAGTGTGGCACCGAATAAGCCGGGTTCTGCTTTTTTTGAGCAGCCACTTTTTAACATCCGGAAACCACTGTTTTTCGCAGTTGACCGCTTTGAGCTCCTTGCCGCGCGAGTCGGTGAACCATCTGCAGAAGAAAGAGTGAAAATTTTTATTGAACTCATCACCCGTTTCTTTTTTGTTGGAGCAGTAGACCAGTTTAACGTAATCACGGAAATTGAAGCAGAATTTAACATAGGTGTCGAAATGAAAGTCAGGCGTCAGAATTACGTCATTCGGCCTTTTGTATATGTATTCGGCGCGGCCGTCAGGGTTAATGCGTCTGACCGCGTTGATTCTATGTTCGGTCAATTTGAATACTTCTTCGTCGAGCTTTTTTAGATGTTCTGCATCGATTAATTTGTCGCGCAGGCGCAGGTCGCAGATCATATAATGAGTTTCGGTTTCAAGAAAAATCTGGAATTCAGGCTTTATCGGCGGATCGTTGCGGCGATAAACCATATCTTCGCCGAAAGTATTCACCGCATCCCAGGAACTGGACCGACTCGGAAATTTATGGTTTCGTTTGTATTTCATGCCTGCTCACGAAAATATCATACATTTGCCATCAGTGAATCGAGCAGAGCCACCCGACTGCCGTCAGCCGCAACAATGCTCTGTTCGAGACTGTCGCACAACTCCATCAACTGCTCAATCCGCGCCACAATCCGCTTTTGTTCAGCAAGCGGCGGCAGAGGGAATTTTAAATCGTTTAGTATCCCCAAGTTAATGTTTTTTTGAGCAGTTGATGGGGCAAAATTTTCTAAATCATCTTTTGCAACGTCAATATAGAATTTAACAAATCTTTCATCTGATAAATCTAGTCCAGAAAACGCAACAACGCTATCTGGAATGCATGCTTCGATACCAAGAAAACCAGTTTCAGCAATATTTGCGGCAATCGTAATGCATAAAGTACCAATTGGCCATAGTTTACTTTGTCGAAGACCAAAATCATTATAGAGACTGCCGTAAGTAGTAATTATTGAATTAGTTCTTTTGGAGTTTGAGACATCACCAGTTTGAACAAATGGATATACGCCGTTGTTAAATAATCTTTTATCGTTTCTAGGTCTATGTTTGGATTTCCCTCTTTCAAAAATCCCTGCATACCCGAGCCTTACCCAACACCAGTTCGGTGGAACCTTGTAGGGGATTTCTTCGGGTTTGATTGGGGGCTGTGAGTGGGACAGTTTGAGTTTGCCTTTTTTGATCAGGCGGGCTTTTCCGGCGGCGATTTCTTTTAACAGTTCGCTGGCGGGCTGGTCGTTCGGGTCTTGCGGCACGAGTCTGCCCATGACGGCCAGTTGCAGAATGGCTTTGCGCAGTTCGGCGACGTTTTCTTTCACCGTATAAAGTTCGTCGAAATTGCGGCTGATGAATTTCCAGGCGGTGCTGAAATCGCCGCTGTCAGCGGCGGCAAACAGCGCATTCAGCGCCGCCGCATGCGTTTCGAGCCGTTTTTCGTCTCTCGCCGCCCGCAGCTTCTCAAGCTCGTCACAACGCGCCATCAACAGCTCAACCCGCGCCACAATCCGCTTTTGCTCAGCAAGCGGAGGTAGCGGAAATAAATAATTCCTAATAAAATTTAGAGAAACAAAACTTTGCACAGCTCCAGACGAGATTGCTTTCATAGCGGTTTGAGAAGATAACAAAAAGTTATGTAAAAACAATCTTTCCGGTGTGTTTGCTTTATAAAACTTGAAAAGAGCCACATTTTTTATTGAAAACTCATGCTCACATTCCACTATAACTGGATTGCCAATACTACCAATCATGGCAAAAAGAATGTCACCAAGATCTACTCTAGAACGTTCCTTTATTCGGTTATGATCATGCTCTGAAATGAACTTCACGTCTTCAAAACTAAGTCTTCCAGTATAGAGATTTTTACTGGTAATTAATGGAAAGCCTGAAACAGTATATTTCGGCGTATCATGCGTTCCATCACGAACATCAAAAGCGTTTTGCAATCTAACCCATTCCCAGCCTTTTGGAAGCTGATAAGGGATTTCTTTGAGGTCGATTGGAGGCAGGGGTTTTTGCGGTTTGAGCTTGCCTTCTTTGATCAGGCGGGCTTTTTCGGCGGCGATTTCTTTTAGCAGTTCGCTGGCGGGCTGATCGTTCGGGTCTTGCGGCACGAGTCTGCCCCGCATGGCCAGAGTCAGAATCAGCTCGCGCAGCTTCTTTATGCCGTCTGGCGTATCAAAAGCTGTTTCGAAGTGTTTATCAAGCAACTTGCGTGTTTCTTTATTCATTTTCCGGGTTCAGAACTTTCCAGTGTCCGCCCTTTCTTGGCCCGACTCTTGTTATGCGGCCGGCTTCCTTGAGCTTTTTCAGATTCCATTCAATGCCCCTTGTCGATAACTCTGTTATCTGGCTCAACTTTTCAATAGTTATGCCTGGGTCATTTTTAATGGCCTGAATAATTTTTTCCACAGTTTTTACCGAAGTTTCTTCCACAGTTTCTTCTGAATTTTCAGCACAATATGCGCATTTCATCGCCGCACAATTTGTGCAAGAGGCTCTTGCACAAACAGGTCTTTCAAATTCTCAGTCAGAGTAACAAACCTGTAGATACTCATGCCTTGTCTCCAAGACAGGCGATCAGCTCGGCTTTGAGAGCCTGCTGCGCGGCTTTTAACCGGGCGACTGTCTGTTGATATTCGGCCATCAGTTCTTCGGGGTCACGGTGATTTACTTCGGTTACATGCGGGTTTTTGCAGTCGAGATTGTAATTGCGGGCGACGATTTCTTCGACCGGCACTTTCCAGGCGTGTTCGGTGGTTTTGCGGTTGTTCCACCAGGCTTTTTCACGGTCGAATTCCTGAATGGTCAGCGGCTTTGACCGCGAATATGACTTGTAACCTTCAGGGTAGGGATGCTCGAAAAACCAGACATGCTGCGTCGGTTTTCCCTTTTCGAAAAAGAGAATGTTGGTATTGATGCCGGTATAAGGGCTGAAAACGCCTTTGGGCAGTCTCACAATCGTGTGCAGATTGAATTCTTCGAGAAGTTCGCGTTTGAGCGTCGTTTTAACCCCTTCGCCGAAGAGAAAGCCGTCAGGCAGAACCACGGCGGCCCGTCCCGTATCAGGTTTGAGAAGGTGCATGATCAGCGCCATGAACAGGTCGGCCGTTTCGCGGGTCTGATATTTTTTCGGAAAATTGTTTTCGATGCCGTCTTCTTCCATGCCGCCAAAGGGCGGGTTGGTGATGACGATATCGACGCGGTCGCGCGGGCCATAATCTTTGAGCGGCCTGGTCAGGGTATTGTCATGTCTGATTCTGCTCGGAACATCGATACCGTGCAGCATGACGTTCGTAACAGCCAGCATGTGCGG
>CAZFUG010000218.1:0-7782 GCA_964522035.1 uncultured bacterium | reverse complement strand
CCTACCCCGCCCGCGCCTCGATCAATGCCCTCGTCGATCAGATCACTAAAAACGCCCCAGAAGTCGACTTCACTTCTGAAGACGGCATTCAGCATGTTCTCTGGGTCGTGAAAGACGCAGAATGGGGCAAAAAGATCACTGCCGAATTTGCCCAGATTCAGGCCCTTTACGTCGCCGACGGTCACCACCGCACCCAGGCCGCCGCACGTGTCGCCAAAGTGCGCGCCGAGAAAAACAAGAAACATACCGGTAATGAAGAATACAATTTCTTCATGTCAGTTATTTTCCCGCACAATCACCTGATGATCATGGACTACAACCGCGCTGTGCATGATCTCAACGGTCTGAGCGAAGCCGATTTCCTCAAAAAGGTCGGCGAAAAATTCACCGTCGAGAAGCAGGAATACAAAAAGCCGACCGCTGCCAACACCTTCGGCATGTATCTGAAAGGCACCTGGTATAAGCTGACCGCCAAACCCGGTTCTTTCGATGCCAAAGACCCGGTCAAGTGCCTTGACGTTTCAATCATGCAGGACAACCTGCTCAACCCGATTCTCGGCATCGGCGACCCCCGCACCGATAAACGTATCGACTTTGTCGGTGGCATCAGAGGCGTTAAAGAGCTTGAAAGAATCGTCGACAGCGGCAAATTCGTCGTCGCTTTTGCGATGTTCCCGACCTCGATCGAACAGCTGATGAAAATTGCCGACAGCGGCGAAGTCATGCCTCCAAAATCCACCTGGTTCGAACCAAAACTCAGATCAGGCATGGTAATTCACACTCTCGACTGATTGGCTGATTAATTGACTTGCCTGTCAGGGCTCAACGCTTTATCTTAAAAACAGCGTTGAGCCCTGATTCTATTTTTGGAGCCTGAACATGAAAGCATTTGTTGACCAGGATATCTGCATCGGCTGCGGCCAGTGCGAAATGATCTGCCCGGCAGTCTTCAAACTGAACGATGGTAAATCGACCGTGATTCAGAAGCCGGTCGCCCCTGAAAATGAAGCTGCGGCAAAACAGGCGGCAGATTCGTGCCCGACTTCGGCCATTTCACTGAGCTGAACCAGAATGTTTCGCCACCCGATAAAACGCATTGCGGCAATCCATGACCTTTCAGGCTTTGGTCGCGTTTCCCTGACCGTCGCAATCCCAATTCTTTCATCGATGGGGCTGCAGGTCTGCCCGCTGCCAACTGCGGTCCTCTCTTCCAATACCGAATTTCCCGGGTTCTGTTTCGTCGATCTGACCGCCAACATGCGCGCCATGATCGATCACTGGAAATCGATGAGCCTGACTTTTGACGCGATCTACAGCGGCTTTCTCGGCTCACATCTGCAGATCGAGATAGTCAAGGAATTCATCGATCATTTCAAAAGCCCCAACCAGCTGGTTGTCGTCGACCCGGTTCTTGGAGACGACGGCAAACTCTATGACTCGATGACCCCCGATATGGTAAGCGAAATGAAAACGCTGATCTCGCGGGCCGACCTGATAACCCCGAACCTTACCGAAGCCTGCGCTCTTCTCGACATGAAATACACTGAGAAAATGCCGGAAATCGAGCTGAAAAAGGTTCTCAAAGCCCTCAGCGAAAAAGGCCCGGGCATTGTTATCATCACTAATGTCAACAAATCAGACCGCAAAAAACAGACCTTCGTTTATGCCTATAATCGCGCCGACCGCCGCACCTGGAAGGTTCAGTGCGACTACATCCCGGCCCATTACCCCGGTACCGGTGACACTTTCACCAGCGTCGTCACCGGCTGCCTGATGCAGGGCGACAGCCTGCCAGTGGCACTTGACCGCGCGGTTCAGTTCATTTCAATTGCAGTCAGGGCGACTTACGGGCATACCCATGACCCGCGTGCCGGCATTTTTCTGGAAAAAGTGTTGCCCAACCTTAGTGCGCCCTTCAGGCCAGGCTGCTTTGAGCTTCTAGAACAGGAGTAATGCAAAATGCCACGCGGCATGGTTTTAACCGACTTAGACGGCACCTTTCTCAACAGCTCGGGCCGTATCAGCGCCGAGAATCTTGCCATGCTGCACCGGCTCGGCGACAATGATATCGTAAGAGTGGCCGCCACCGGCCGTACTCTGCACTCTTCGCGCGAGGTCGTTAAACACGATCTGCCATTCGACTACCTGGTTTTTTCTACCGGCGCCGGAATCTGCTCATTTGAAGACGATCATGTTATATGTGCCCATGAACTCGGCCGCCACGACATTCACGCCCTCTCAGAATTCTTTCTCGAATGTGAGGTCGATTTTTCGATTCACCATCCGATCCCGGAAAATCATCGTTTCCACTGGTTTTCAGCGCCTGAGCCTTCTTCAGATCTGCTGTCGCGACTGCACTATCTTAAAGAATTCGCCACTCAGGGTCCATACCAGCAGCTTTCACGTGCCACCCAGTTTCTCGCCATTTCGACCGATGGCCTCGCCATTATCGAAGAGCTGCAGAGACGGTTTCCGCATCTGAGCATCATCAGAACCACTTCCCCAATCGATGGTCGGCACGTCTGGATCGAAGTGTTTCACCCGCATGCCTCGAAAGGGCTTGCAGCCAGATGGCTGTGCGAAGAACTCGGTATCGATCAACGCCACACCATGAGTATCGGCAACGATTACAATGATCTCGCCATGCTCGAATGGACACAGCAGGGCTTTGTCGTCGCCAACGGCCCCGAAGACCTGCGGCAGCGATTTCTGGCTGCACCGGCCAACGATGAGCATGGCTTCGCCATTGCTGCCGAAAAATGGCTACAGGAGCTGAACCAATGATCTACCTGCTGACCGGTCCTGTGAACAGCGGCAAAACTTCATGGATACTCGGCGATTATCAGAAATATCCTGAGGCCGACGGCTTTGCCTGCAAAAAAGTATGGGCCGGCTCAGAATTGACGGGCTACGACCTGTTGCATCTCAAGACCGGTCTGACCTGCCCTCTGATACGCACTTTAAATAATATTCCACCAGGCTGGGATGAAACCGCCCGCCTCAACGACCGCTTCAGCTTCAGCAATGCCGGCTTTCTCTTTGCCCGTCACGTCACCCAGAATGCCATACTGAACAACGTAAGGCGCTTCTACCTTGACGAAGCCGGACACCTCGAACTGCAGGGGCAGGGCTTTCATCATCTGCTTGAAGCCCTGCTCGGGGCAGATATCGACCTGGTGGTCGTCGTGCGCGACACCCTGCTCGAACGTTTCGTTGCCGCCTACAAAATTTCTGGCTATGAGTTGATCAGGCCTTTCTGAAAAGACGCGCTTTTTCTGCCTTGCCTTTTAAAGCGGTTTCACCGTGCAGAACGAAGCCAGATGCATCAGACAGCCCTTTGACAAAGCTTTCAGAATAAAGGCAGCGCGAATCAGGCATTTTTTCAGCCTCTTTCTGAATTCTTGCCGATACATTCACCGCGTCGCCAATGACGGTAAAATCGCGTTTTGAACCGAAGCCCAGCATGCCGCTGATTACCCTGCCGGCATTGACGCCGGTTGCCATTGAAAAATGCAGAGTGCCTGACTTTTCAGCGGCCATAATCCGTTCGGCGGCCCTGATGGCTGCCTGACGCGCTTCTACCGCATGACCATCTTCAATCGGAAACACGCCCAGCACCTTGTCACCGATCAGCTTGTCAATGTCGCCGCCCTCTTCGAGAATGATTCTGCAGATCATCGCAACCTGCTCCTTGAGCAGTTTAAAAAGATGCCCGGTACCTTCTGAACCGAGGCGGGCTGAAAAGTCCAGACTGCCGCAGAAGATAAAGACAAATTCACGCCAGGCACCGGCAAGGCCATCACCGCTCATCACCGCCTGCCGGGCACTGCGCGACAGCATTTTCCCCATCGTTTCTTTTTCAGACAGGCCCCTGGCAAACCTGTCATACGACCCGCAGAGCTGCCCCAGCTCGTCTTCTCGGTCGAGATTGATGCGAAAACCATAGTTTTCAAGACCGATCTGACGCATGCCCTCAGTCAGAGCCTGAACCGGAACGGTAATGTCGGCCGCAGTCTGCAGACCGATCAGAACGAAAAGCAGAACCGCCATAGCCAGAAGATACCGGCTGAAGAAGCTTATTTTTCTAGTTTCTTCAGCAACCGGCCGCTGCATCGCCGCACCCACCATAAAGTTGTGAAACTGTCTGATGCCGGGCCGACCCTCGAGAGTAACCACTTCGTCGCCCACTTTTTCTTCGAATGATACGGGCAGATTAGAGGCATTAATCCAGCCGGCAGCCTTGTCGAGCCTCAGTCCGGGCCAGGGCACGAACTGATCTTCAATACAGCCATAGGAATGATACTCTAGGGTAAAAACCGCCCAGGGGGACTGGTTGCGCTTGGCGATTCTCGTCATGTAACCGCCGCCGGTAAATGTCACCATCCATGTGAGAGCAGTCTCTGGCAGAGAAATCGAGGGCAATACGAATGACTGCATCATGGCGGCCCCTGTAGTGATGGCAAATTCAACTGGCATACCGTGTGCGGCATTCAATCTGAGATAGGCTTCATCGCCAAAGTTCGATCGAACGCTCTTCATAGCTGCATCAAAAAACAGCTCACCCTTGACATTCTGCATCTGCAGGCCAGAGCCACCTGCCTGTGCCGAAAGGTTTTTCAGCAGAAACCTTATCAACTGCCCAAGCAACCCGGAAAACTCATCTTTGCTGCTGTTCTCACGGTAGGCAACCTCTTTCTCTGTGTGATTTACGAGAATTACATCTCTGACTGTGGCATTCGAACTCCAGTCACCGACCAGATTGATTGCCTTAAAAACCTCGGCAAAATAACGATTGAAATCAGCTGCAAAATCGCTGCTGCGAATTTCTTTAGCAGACCGGCCGGCAAGCTCGACGGCCGTCTTATTTTTACTGTAGCGCTCGAGTTGCCAGACAACTACCTGCTGATAATACCCCTGGCGCAGCTCAAACTCGTCTAAGAATCTTTTCAATTCAGTTCTCTGCTGATGCAGAAGCGCCTGATGATTTTCAAAAACAAAGATCTGCGCCACGAAAAAAACCGTGATCAACGGCACCAGAGCGGTCATAAGAATTGACAAAAGAATCTGGGCACGAATCGAGCGATTTATAAAACTGCCGCCCAGAAAGGTTTTACCAGCAAACCAGATGATCAGAATAGTTGCCGCAAAAAGAGCCAGAATCTGATTTCGCCTCTGTGAACCATCATCTCCACCTAGCGAACTGGCGAGAAGAAACTCACAAGGCCGACCTCCAACCGCGATTTTTTCCGAGTGAAGAATTTGATTCGTGGAGGAAGCATTGAACAGATCATTGCTGTATTCCACCCCAGCAGGTGTTTTTACCGCAATTTTGATATCACTGTCGCTGTAGGCCTCGGCCAGCATCGATGGGTTATCACGCAGCTGCTCAACGGGCACCGTTACAATCACGACCCCCGCAACCCTCGCCAGATCATGCTTATAAAAAAACAGATCGGGGTTCCTCTCTGGCAGGGCGGCACCAGCAAGATGCGCCGGAAAAACCTTCATATAGTTCCAGTAGACCGCC
Source organism: uncultured bacterium (assembly GCA_964522035.1). Lineage (GTDB taxonomy): Bacteria > Muiribacteriota > Ozemobacteria > Ozemobacterales > Ozemobacteraceae > Rifleibacterium. The sequence goes on along the minus strand of CAZFUG010000218.1, from coordinate 2,255 downwards.
TCCAGCTTCTGGCCATTGAGAGTCAGACCGGCAAAACCAATTTTTTCGCCGGTCAGAAATTCCGCCGACTCACTTGAGCCGAAAAGTTCAGAAAGAAACGGGTCGATACTGCCACGCAAAAATTGCGCGTCAATCTTTTGATAAACCAGACCCAGATAGCGGGCCAGTAAAAAGAACTGTTTTTCCTGGTTTTCATTAAGGCCATGTTTGTAGAATATTCCGGCAGTTCCTTTCAAACCAGGTTCAAGGCTTATGCCAATCACTCTCGTCGGCCGGAAACCAGCCCGCGAAAGGCCGGCAAACGTTCGATCGACCTCGGCCCGCATCAGCTCGGCATCTTTTCCTGATGGTTCAAAGGCAAGCCTGCTCTGTGCTCTTCTGAGGCAACTGTTCATGACTGTCTCGAGAGCGACATAACCGGCACTGTCAGATCTGAGCTGCCTGACCAGTCTCGCGATCTTCTGTTCCGCATGATGCCTGACAACCTCATTTTTTCGCTGTCGGCGCCATTCAAGGCCATAAAAAATACCGACCGTCATAAAAATTGCAAATACAGCAACGGCAAACACCAGAAAAAAGCGGTTCCAGTCCGTTTCCTTGTGCATTACAGCAGTTTCTGTCACATCTACCGTAGACCCGCTGTCAATGACTCTAAGCATTTCCAGGCCGGTAAAGTCCTCACTTATTTTTCTGATCTGATCCTGGTCTGGCTGCAGCGAAAACACTTCACCGTCTTCATCAATTTTGCAGACCCTGATTCCGGGTTCGATCAAAGCGGCAACATCGCCGGAAAAAGCGATCGGAAGGTCTCTGCACTTTTTGGTAGCCGCTTCATTACTGGCGGCTATGGCGAAAGCCTCGCCGATAATGCTGTAGTCAAGGCGGGTATCATCACTGCCGACATGCCCGGCGTGAAATTCGCCGCAGGCAAGGCCGACCCCTGAAGAATAGGTAAATAACCCACGATTGCGCCGATGCTGGTTGATTTCCAGCATCGCCTTCTGCATTTTTACTGCTGCAGAAATTGCATTCAAAGCAACGACCCTGCCGTCTGGTCCTTCAAAGATCGCTTCGACCGCATCGCCGATAAATTTGTATATCCGTCCACCAGAGCCATTTATTACCTCTGACATGGCAGCGAAATGGTGGTTAAGCATTTCGGTGATGGCATGCGTCTGGTGATTCTCACAGAGAGTGGTGAAACTTCTGATATCGGAAACCAGAGCAATGCCCCGAAAAGAACGGCTCTGAATCTGACCTGCAGTCTCAGAATTTTTTGCCAGAGCCTCAACCGCATGGTCAGACAGCAAAGCCGACAGTCTTTCTCTCTCCTTCAAACCCTCGACCATTTTTCCGAATTCACCGGTCAGGCTCGCAAGTTCATCTTTTCCCGCAACGGTAAGGTTGAAGTTGTAATCTCCCTGCGAAACCTTATCGAGAGCTGTCTTCAGGGCCGTTATCGGCTGCAGAAGCAACGTTGCAACGAACCTGGCGCACAAACCTGCAATCAGCAGTGAAATAACTATCAATATTTCGAAAGTTCGCCGCCGCATCGAACTGTCATGCTCGATCTGATGGTGGCCGGCAATACCGGCCACGATTAATTCTGAATTCTGACCATAAGGCATGGCAACCACCGTCATGCCATTCAGATGATTTTTTACGGTGCCCCCTCTGGCTGCTGCAGTTTCAGCAAGTCTTGCGGCTCCCGAGAAGCCCTGGGCAGCAAGATCATCGTTTTCCGGTCGATAAAGTATTCTGAGCCCTTGGGGAGTATTCCGGAAGGCGATAAACGAAAAATCAGCAAAATCGCGGCGAAAGCCTTCGATGGCGAGCGAAACGGACTTTTCGAAAAGCTGACCTTCATCCCACAAAAGAAAGAGAATCGCGATCGGAAGATCGGTAATTTCGATCAGGTCATAAATGAGTTTCGCCGTCATTTCGCCTGATTTCTGGCTGATGCAGAAGTTGCGACGCTTTTCTATTTCACGGCTGAAATTATTGCCCGAAAGAGAATTGAAGGCCTGTGAACCAAACTTTTCTTCGTCCGAAACCTCAAATGCCGGCAGTTTTTCATCAGGCTTCTTCTTGAGAATCAATTTTCGCATGCTCTCGATTACCGGAGCACGATACACGCCAAAAATATTTTTCAGCCGGCTTTTAGAAGCGGCATCGCTGGCAAATTCAAGCCCGTTGCCAGTTCAAGGCGATTCTTACCCGCGACGGCGACTACATCATTCCGCTTGAACGCCGGC
>CAZFUG010000217.1:0-7784 GCA_964522035.1 uncultured bacterium | reverse complement strand
TGGCAAAGGGTGTTTCCAGCTTCGTTCTTGTCGGCGATCATGCCGGGTTCAAGGTCATCACACCGGATGTAACCATCGAACCGCTCGGCACCAGTTTTGCGGTCGAAGCGAAAAACTGGGGTACAAAAATCACCCTGCGCACCGGAAAACTCGACCTGATCAGCTGCAGCGGCATCAAAAGGCAGCTGCAGACGCCAGAGGAAATTTTTGTCAGCGCAACCGGCGCGTTTTCAGCCGATGTCCCGCAGCCAGACAACTCGCCTTTATCACCAGAAGCGTCGAACCAGCCAGCACCGGTCACAAATGACCAGCCGGCCGGCAATTCCCCCGGCAAACTCATCGACTCATTCTGATAGCGGCCCATGAGCCTGTCGAAGGGCCGATGGGCCATTATTTCAACCATTGTTCGAGATGCTGCAAAGCCTCTGCGAAGCCGGCGCGGCCATAGCCGAAACGCAGATACTGTTTCTGCATATCGAAGAAATTACCTGGAATCAGCATGACACCGGTTTCGGCAACCAGGCGGTCGCAGAATTCAAGTGCATCACCACCGAGAAATTCAAGAAAAGTCGTGGTGCCGGCCTTAGGCCGCTGCCAGGCGAACAGCTGTGGAAACCGGCAAAAAAAGCCGGCAAGAAGATCAAGATTCGTAACCAGTCGCTGGCGTTGCCGTTCATAGATTTTTTCACAGTTGCGCACGGCGATCCGGGCGAGAAACTCACTCGGCGCACTGTTGCAGATTGTCAGATAGTCTTTGAAGGTTGCGAGGCGGTTATAAACTTCAGCATCGCGGGTGGCGACCCAGCCAATGCGCAAGCCGGCCAGGCCACAGTTTTTACTGAGGCAGTTCAGTGAGATCCCCTTTTCATAATGATCGGCCATATTCGGCAGACGGGTAGCCGGGTCGTGTTCCGAGCCACGGTAAACCTCATCACAGAAAAGCCACAGACCGTGTTTTCGTGCGACATCGATGACGCCCTGCCAGCTGTTGCGGTCGAAAAGATAGCCGGTCGGGTTGTGCGGCGTACAGATGAGAATCGCCTTTGTTCTGGAATTGATCAGACCTTCGAGCTGATTCAGGTCTGGTGCCCAGCCATTCTTCGAATTGCCAGGCCAGCATGTCACGTTGATTCCGCGCGATTCGGCAACCGCATAATGCGACTGATAGCCCGGAAAATGCACGATCAGATGGTCGCCCGGGTTAAGAACCGCGTGCATGAAGGCAAAAATCGGTTCTTCGGCGCCGGTGAACACGAGAATCTGGCTGGCATCGACCTTTTCATAATGCCTGGCGATTTCATGACGCAGGGCCGGATCGCCGAGACTTTCGGTATAACCGAGCCAGACTTTTTTAAACTCTTCTTCCGCACCCGGTTCAAAAGCGAGCAGATCGCCGGCACTCATGGCCTCGGGGTCTGAAGACCCCAGCAGATAACGCGCCGAGAACTCATGCCGGGCAAAATATCTTTCAAGCGCAAAGGGTCGAATCTGCATTTTCTCCCTCCCGGATTAAACAGGGTTCATTATAAATTTTTCAGGTCTTCAAGAACAGAACCTTACCAGGTTCTGTCTGCTGGACAAATTTAACAGGCTTCCCAGACCTTATCAATCTGGTCGAATAAATAAGTTTGAACCGGCATTGAGTCAGGAATGCTGAAACAGCTAAATAAAAGCAATTTCTGATCGATTTTGCTGCTGTTATTATGCTTAATATTCCTGGCTTTCAGTTTTCAGAGATTCAATTTTAAACCCGCTCAGCGTCGGTATTCTTTTTGAAGAACTGCGCCTGCCAAGTCTGATTATGCCATTAATTCCAATTTTCGAGAATCTCTCCTGTGGTATCCGGCAAAATCCAAGCCATGGATCAGCGAGAAAAACCTTTCCTTCAGAGCAACCTACCACCGCAACAGCATGTTCTACATTCTTGAACCCGCTGTTTATAGTTATTAAAAAAGGCAAATCTTCTACAATCATCTCTTTAAATGAAGCTTTCGTATAAGCAGCTTCAGAAAAACCAAGATTTTTGCAGCCGGCAACGGAATGTCCTATCAATGAACCGATCATCATTGTTTTTACCAGACGAGTAGCTTCGTATTCGCCTATAGAATCACCGTATAAACGGCAAACATTTGCCAAAGCCACTGGAACACACGTAACCATTCTGGTCTGCATGACAACGCCGTATTTATCCACTTTTTCATTATCTAAAAAAGGCGCTGCGGGCATTACCAGAATAATTTCAATCAGCTGCATGCTTACAAAAAGAAAAGCGAGCAGCGACAAATGCAGCCGGCGATATGTTCCCTCCCCTAGCGAACTGGCGCGATGGGAAAAGTAAGCAATTACTGAAAGTCTGATCGCACAAATGACCAGCCAGACAGGCAACCCAGGGTCAAATTCCATTATCTTGACCAGCATTCCGTTGCGTGATAGCAAAAAACTTCCTGCTGTGAACAAAACTGCAAGAAAAAACACTGGCTTCAGGCGATCTAAAGCGCACTTTTTTTCAGTTCTTTCTGGCCGGCGAAAAGCAAAAAGGAGCAAAAAAACACCAGCAGCAAAACCTGCCGTCGCTTTTAACCAGAATTCGATATACATGTACTGATTATACTATGAAAAATCGAGAACAGACCGGTTATGCAGATCACCCTACTCACCAGATAAGACTTAGCTTATAAAGGGCTCGATCATTTTTTTTTCACAGCTCTAAGGGCATGTTCCCATTAAATTAATGGTTGCCATTATTACTGGTTATTTTCTCTGGCAGATCATATAAAGCAATAATTAAGTGAAACCGGCAATAATAATTTGCGATTACAGCAAAAACAAAATCCACTGTTAATGCTGGCAAAAAACTTTTTTTGAAAAAAATTAAAAAAAGTCTTGACACTTTGCAGCAAATTGACGATAATAATTTTGCAACGCAGCAATAAGTTAAAACAAAACGATCGCAAAGTCCTAAACTTTAATCTGAAAACAGGAGTTTTTAAAATGAACAAATGGATGGAATTTTCAAACGAATACACTCAGCTCATGAAAGACAATTTCCAGGTCATGAACAAATTCTGGCGCGCCAGCATGGAACAGACCTCTGGTTACACCAAGAAGAACATGGAACTTTTCTTCGACCACATGACCCGCAATGTCGAATTCATGCACGAAATGTACAACAACACCGCTGCCTCGAACGAAGAACTCAAAAACCTCTATCGCGAAAATATTGAAAAATTCAATACCCGCTTTCAGAAAGTATATGAAGAAACCATCAAGGCCATGACTCCGAAGCACATGACCGCTGAAAAGTAAGGTCGCAGCAAACCAGGGGCCGTTCTGAACACGGCCAGTCCGCCAGGACGGCCCCGGTTGCAGACTTTGCAAAGCAGCAAAGCTACGCCGCAATTTTTCCCAGACCCGGGGTCTGAGACTGAAACTTGAAAAAGCAGGCCCGCCGCAAGTGAGAATTTTCACAATCAGGATTGGTCGCAGGCGACAAAGTAGGCGGAAACACGGAAATCACGGGCAATTGCAGGATGAACAAAACAAAGAGCCGTAGCAGACGGTTCACAGGCGCAGATGCCGCAGTTTTTATCGCGGCAATGCAGAAAAAAAGAATTTAATCGAAACGACGCAAAACAGCCGCCGCAAGGTGGCCAGACAGGAGAAACACAATGAAACGAATGACAGGTAAAGTAGCTCTCATCACTGGTGGTGCCGCAGGTATCGGTCTCAAGGCCGCAACTATTTTTGCCGAAGAAGGCGCAACCGTTTATGCTCTCGATATCAGCGACAAGGCCCTCGCAGGCCTGGCCGACGTTAAACTTTCGCCCGAAGCCACCGGCAAAATCATCGGCAAGAAGGTCGATGTATCGAGCCACGCCGACGTTAACAAAGTCGTCGACGAAATTCACGCCGCCGAAGGCAAAATCGACTGTCTCGTCAACAACGCCGGCATCACTGCTGATGCCACTCTGATGAAGATGACCGAAGAACAGTTCGACCGCGTTATCAAAGTTAACCTCAAGGGCGTATTTCTGATGGCTCAGGCCTGTGCCGCCAAGATGACCGCAGCCGGCAAAGGCTCGATAGTCAATACTTCCTCAATCGTCGGCGTTCAGGGCAACTTTGGCCAGACCAACTACTCGGCCGCCAAAGCCGGTGTTATCGGCATGACCTACACCTGGTCACGCGAACTGGGCCGCAAGGGCGTGCGCGTTAATGCCGTAGCCCCCGGTTACACCTGGACCGAAATGCTCGCCACCGTTCCCGAAAAGGTTATCAAGATGCTCGAAGAAAAAACCCCGATGCAGCGCCTTGGCCAGCCCGAAGAAGTTGCCAAACTGTATCTGTTCCTGGCGAGCGACGAAAGCTCATACATCACCGGTCAGGTTATCGGCGTCGACGGCGGCCTGAAACTCTGATAAACTAGCCCAAGGAAAGGTCGGAAGCAAATGATAGCAAACATGGACACCATCGCTCAGCAACTCGATGCGATCAGCGAGCATTACCTGCGTCAGACCGCAGGCGAGCTCGATACGTATCCGCGCGGCGTTACCCCCAGAGAAGAAGTCTGGCGCGCCGGCAATGTTTCGCTGCTGCGCTTCGAAAGCCCCGAAGGCGTCGAAGGCCAGCCGATTCTCATTGTTCCGTCACTGATCAACCGCTGGTATGTTCTCGACATCACCGAAGAAGTCAGCTTCATTCGCGAATTTGCCCAGAAACGCCCGGTTTATCTCATCGACTGGGGTTACCCCGGCGCCGAAGTCGGCCACCTGCCGCTCAGCCACTATTATCACCGCTCGATCAGACGTGCTGTGCGCTTCATGTGCCGCGAACATGGCTGCGATAAGGTTGACATGCTCGGTTACTGCATCGGTGGCACCATGGCATACGCTTTCAGCTGCCTCGAACCAGATATGGTCGACCATCTCGTGCTTCTGACCGCTCCGATCGACTTCAAAGATTCGGGTATCTTCGGCACTTACGCCGACCATTTCCCGACTGAAGAATTCAAGCAGAGCATGGATTTCATGCCCGGCTGGCTGCTCGCCTTCTCTTTCAATTTCGTACAGCCGATGGGAACCTGGCAGAAAACCAAAATGTTCAAGGAAAAATTCGAAAGCAAAGGTTTCATGAAGCTCTATAACGCCATGGAACGCTGGATCGCTGATCCGGTAAGTTACCCCGGCACGGCTTATTACCACATGCTTACCGAACTCTATAAAGAAAACCTGCTGACTCAGGGAAAAATGACGACCGCCGAAGGCCTGCTCGTAGACCCGGCCGCGCGCCGTTCAAAAGCCCTGATTCTCAACGCCGGCAAAGACCATATTGCGCCGCTGTGCACTACACAGCTGCCGCAGACTGACAAAGCACCGGTCAAACAGGTAACGATTCCCTCGGGCCACATCGGCATAACCACCGGGCGCAACAGCAAAGATGCCAGCAAGAGCGCTCTCGAATTCATAATGAACTAAGGAGACTGTAACAATGTTCACCATGGGCGAAGATATGATGAAACAATGGGCTGAAAACTGGGAAAAACTGATGGGCGACCAGCTCGAAAAGCTCGTAACCAATGAAAAATTCATCAGTGAAATGTCAAAATCGATTGCCGCCACCATGACCGGCAAAGCGGTTTATTCAAAGATGCTCGATGAGCAGATGGCAGCGATGAACCTGCCCTCACGCACCGACATCGTTAAGATCATGCAGAAGCTCACCGACATCGAAGAACGCCTCGTCGATCTCACCGAGAAGTTCGAAGATTATGTCGATGCGCGCGACAGCAAGCCCGCCGCCGCTGCTGCAGCCGGTGCCGCTCCCGAAGCCAAAGGCAAAAAACACAAAAAATAGTTCTCTGCTGGACTAAAGCGCCTGTCGGTTTTAAAATCGTTATACAGGCAGAACCTGGATAAAATTTTAAAACCGACAGGAAAGAGAGAACTATGGCCAAAGCAAAAGAGCTCAAAGAGATGCCCGAAGAATACCGCGAGATCGTATCGCGCTCTGTTCTCAAAAGCTATACCGAAGCTGACCGTCGCCGACTCGGCATGGAACCGACCCGCAAGACCGCGGTTTTCAGACAGGCATCCTGGACCCTCTACCGCTGCGGCGATGACTTTAAATCCGATTACAACCCGGTAGTCGTAGTGCCGTCGCTGATCAACCGCAACTACATCATGGACCTGCTGCCGACCCACTCGCTGATCGAACAGCTGAAAGCCTCAGGGCTCGACGTTTTTCTCATCGACTGGGGCGACCCCGATGCCGGAATGGGCCAGTGCGGCTTTGACCACTACGTCAGTGTCTGGGTGCGCCGCGCTATTCGCCAGGTTAAACGCCTGACCGGCTGCAAAAAGGTTCAGCTCGCCGGTCAGTGCATCGGCGGCATGATGGCAACGATGTATGCCGCTCACCCCGAGCTGCGCAAAGACCTCAGCAGCCTGTTTCTGCTGACAGCGCCGATCGATCTCGCCGATTCCGGCCTTCTCGCCACCTGGACCGGCACCGAAGGCTTCGACGTCGAAAAGATGACCGCCGCCTATCAGGGCCTTGTGCCCGCCAAGTTCTTTCACGCATCGTTTCCGCTGCTCGACCCGAAAAAGCAGCTGAGCAAATACCGGGGTCTGCTCGAAAACTTCGATATGCCGGGCTTCAAACAGATCTGGGAAGCATTGGATATCTGGGGCAGCGACAACGTCGACTTCACCAGACAGGCTTTCATCGAGCTGATCAGCACTTTCTATCAGGAAAACGCCTTTTACAAGGCCGAATATACCATCATGGGCCAGCCGGTCGATTTCCGCGATATCGATATTCCGGTGCTGAGCCTGGTGGCGAGAGACGATCATGTTTTCAATGAAAAGGCCGCCAAAGCCATTCATGAATGCAAGGCCGCGAAAAAAGGAAAATTAGATTATCACGTTATTCCCGCCGGGCATGTGTCGCTGATTGCGGCGCACCCCGTCAGAATTACGACCTATGCTCTGATCAAAGAATTTTTGACCAGATAATACATTCACAAGGAGCAGAAAATGACTGAAGTATTTATCGTTGGTGCAGCCAGAACCGCAATCGGCGCCCTCATGGGCACTCTCAAAGGCGTTCCCGCCCACAAACTGGGCAGCGTCGTAATCAAGGCCGCTCTTGAACGCGCCGGTGTAAAACCCGATCAGATAGATGAAGTAATTATGGGTAACGTGCTGCAGGCCGGTCAGGGCCAGGGCCCGGGCCGTCAGGCCGCCATGGGCGCCGGCATCCCCGAAACCGTTCCCGCCTGGGCAATCAACCAGCTTTGTGGTTCAGGTCTCAAAACCATCGCCCTCGCTGTTGACGCTATCAGAACCGGTGAATCTCAGTGCATCGTCGCCGGCGGCATGGAAAGCATGAGCAACGCTCCTCACCTCGCCGACCTGCGCAACGGCACCGTTCTTGGCAACGTAACATTCAAAGATTCGACTGTCTGGGATGGCCTTACCGACGTTTTCTCGGGCGAACACATGGGCATGACCGCTGAATGGCTTGCCGATGAGCTCAAAATCAGCCGCGAAGAAATGGACAAGTTTGCCGCCGAAAGCCAGAAGCGCGTTGCAGACGCCTGGGAAGCCGGAAAATTTGTTGACGAAATCGTTCCGGTCCAGGTGCGAATCAAGCGCGATGTAATCGATTTTGTCGAGGACGAAGGTATCCGAGGGGATGCAACCGCCGATGGGCTGGCAAAGCTAAAACCTGCCTTCAAACCGGATGGGGTGGTGACAGCGGGTAACTCCTCCACCATTAACGAC
>CAZFUG010000216.1:0-7838 GCA_964522035.1 uncultured bacterium | reverse complement strand
CAATCGTGTTCGAAGGGGTTATGGTCGTTGGTTCCGGCTGCATGAACCCGGTCTGAGGTGAACAATCTGAAGAATTCGCCGACCCAGAGAACCAGCGAAGTGCTGGCAATAATTACAAGCCAGGTAATCAGATCAAGCGGTTCGGTTCTGAACATGCTTTTACCATACTGAACAATCAGAAACTGGCCAAGAATGATGGTCGGAAGAATAAAAATAAAGCCTTTATTCTCGGTTATGCGATTGAATGCTGATTTTTTCAGTCCGAGGGCTCTGGCATTGAACATGTTCCAGACCTGCAGCATGACGAAAACTGTGAAGAAAATCGACAGTTCCCGCACACTGACGTCGCCATCCTGCTGAAAATACTTGAGCAAACCGATCAGAACCAGATAGAATGCCGCCCCTACTCCAAAGATATGCATATACATCGGCCGGGAAACAATAAAGTCTTCCGGACTCCTGGGGTTTCTGCTCATGACCTTCCAGTGCGGCGGTTCGGTAGCAAGTGCCAGCGCCGCAAATGTATCCATGATCAGGTTCACCCAGAGCATCTGTACGACCGTAAGAGGCATTTTGATACCGATAAAAGGGCCGGTCAAAGCTACAGCCAGTGCAACCACGTTTATGGTGAGCTGAAACATGACAAAACGCTGAATGTTTTCGTAAAGAGAGCGCCCCCACATGATACCTTTGACCACGCTGGGAAAAGAGTCGTCGAGAAGAATTATGTCACTGGCCTCTTTGGCAACTGATGTGCCGGTCTTACCCATGGCCAGACCAACATTGGCATGGTTCAGAGCTGGAGCGTCATTGGTTCCGTCACCGGTGACCGCCACCACATGGTCGCGCTGCTGCAGCAGCTTAACCATTTTCATTTTGTCTGCCGGCCTGGCCCGCGACATTATCTTGATTTTTTCGACAACCGCAAGGGCTTCTTTGTCATTGAGGGCCTGAAAATCGCTGCCGGTAATATGAACCCGATTCTGGACGTCGCCCTGGTCAAGCAACCCGATCTGATTGGCTATTTCCCAGGCAGTGTTTGAATTATCACCGGTAATTACCTTCACCTGAACACCTGCACTGCGACAGACATTAAGAGCCATCGGCACATCAGGCCGAATCGGATCAGCGATTGCAACGAATCCAAGCCAGGTAAGATTCTGGGCAATATTCTGCAGATCACCGTCAGGGGTGCGATCAAAATCTCTCAGAAAGGCAAACCCGAGAGTTCGCATGCCACGGGCCTGCTGATTGCGAAGCTCTTCACTGATTTTTGCAGAGAAGATACCAATTGCCTGAAGCCCCTTGTCGGTAAGAATTTCTGAACATTTCGACAAGACCAGTTCAGGAGCGCCTTTGAAATACATTATCTTCTCTTTACCGGCCCCAGAAACCCCATAAGAAGCCATCATCTTGCGCTCGGTTGAGAAAGTCCACTGTTTTTCGAGAGAAAAAGCTTCGCGCAGCGCCAGATAATCGATACCTGCTTCTTCCAGCCATAGCAGAGTCGCCCCTTCAGTTGGGTTGCCGAGAGTTGTGACCGGTTCGCCGGGTTTGCGCGAAAGATTCGCGGTACTGTTGGCCGCCATCGCTTCAGCGATGATTTTTTCGATATCGCTCGCCAGCTCACGATTCAGCCGGGAGCCTTTTAAAGCCGGAAAATGTACCGAACTCATAACCATGCGGTTTTGAGTAAGAGTTCCGGTTTTGTCAGAGCAGATGACTGTTGCCGCACCGATGGTTTCGCAGGCATGCATGCGCCGCACCAGATTGTTAGCAGCAGTCATTTTGCGCATGCTGTAGGCCAGACTCAGGGTAACGCTCATCGGCAGGCCCTCTGGGACAGCAACAACGATGATGGTTACGGCGATCATGAAGAATTTGAGGAATTCGCTGACAGCTTCGCCAGTGAGCCAGAGCGAGGGTTCTTCGGGCAAAAACCCGGTCAGAATACCGGTGAGAGTACAAAGCCCACCAAATACAACCCCCGAAGAGACCACCTTAACCCATGATTTAAGATCAGAGCGGGCTATTACCTTTGGCAGGCGCAGTTCTCGACCCGCGAATTCAAAGCCGTCGGCCAGAATCGGCAGCCAGACCTTAGACAGCGAAATCATGGCGCTGAACATAAGAATCAGAGCAAAACCCCACTGCGAAGACGTTAAAGTTAACTCACCCGCAGCATAATCACGAACGACAAGGGCAGTAAATGTCAGAAAAGCGATAGAAAAGCCGACAACCCCGATCAGCTTGCTGAGTCGATCGAGCTGGCGGTTGAGCGGCGTTTCCTCATCACTGTCTTCACCAGCAGCCCGGGCTGCTTTACCAATTTCGGTCGAATCACCAACTGCGGTAACCAGCATTTTGCCATGGCCGTCATTGACCATTGTACTTCGCAGCAGCACGTCAGCCGGATATGCCGCCTCGTGCTCAGATTTAAATGAAGCCGAATCGGCCGCATATTTCGTAGCCGGCATCGATTCGCCCGTAAGTTTCGCTTCATCGACCTGCAGCGAAATTGATTCGATGACTCTGCCATCGGCGGGAATCTCTTCGCCAGGCTCAAGCAGCACGACATCGCCAACGACGATGTCTTTTATCGGCACCGTGGTAAAAGCGCCATCGCGAATAACATTGACCGGGGCCTCGTCAGAGACCTGGTTGAGGATGTCGAATTCTTTGCCAGCCTTGTATTCGTTGATAAAAGCAAGGGTAGTGGCAAGAAGAATGGCAATTATAATACCGATGCCTTCAAAATATTCGCCATTGATGAACCCGACAAGAATGGCAATAAATGCGGCAATCATCAGAATTCGAATTATCGGGTCATCGAATTTTTCGAGAAGAAGCCGCCACCAGGGTTCACGTTCAGGTGGGGTAAGTATGTTTGCGCCAAATTTGCGTCGATTCTCGATGACCTGCAGCGATGTCAGGCCCTTTAGAGAATTGTTATTTGTCTGCCCGGCGTCTGCCGTCATTTTATTTCTCCATGAATAAAAAATGCGGAAAAATTTCGGAAAGGCGGTTAATTATATACTTTCAGACGAATAACTTCAAACATTTCGACCGCCGAAGTCTTGCCTTTAACAGCGGTTTCAGACAACTGCTCGACCTCTACCGCCTGTCTGACAAGATCAAGCGTCGACCGGCTTATGATGACGCATGTATGCCTGCCGAGCTTACTCATACCTTCAAGGCGTGAAGCGACGTTGACGGTATCACCGATTACGGTTCTGTCCATGCGCCCGGGTGAACCGATGTTGCCGGCAATTACATCGCCCGAATTTATGCCCACCCCGATTTTAATGGCAAAAAGGCCACGATTGAGGCGCTGCCGGTTGAATCTGTCGAGAGCCTCCATCATTTCGAGCGCGCATTTTACAGCATTAAGAGCATAGTCTGCCGGATTCTCTCCGGCTGGTGGAATAAACTGGGCCATGATTGCGTCACCGATGAATTTATCGATATCACCGCCGAATTTTTCGACCACTTCATTCATTGCGGCAAAGTATTCATTGAGAAGACTGACAACGTCTTCGGCAGAGTTAGATTCTGAAATGGTTGTGAAGCTGCGGATATCTGAAAACAGAATGGTCGCCGGCACTTTTTTGCCGCCCATCTGCCGGTCTTCACCCTTAACAACCGCATCAACCGCAGAACGAGACAGATAGCGGGTCATACGTTCGCGCTCGTCGAGGCCCTGATTCATTTTATTGAAAGCCTGCGCAAGCTCGACGATTTCATCCTGCCCGGGCAGCAGCACCTCAGTCTGATAATTGCCGCCTTCAACCTCTTCGACACCCCGACGTAAAAGAGCAACGGGTTCTATCAGCGAACGCGCCATTATTCTCGCGAGAACCATCACAACAATAAGAGATACGGCGAACGAAACAAAAATGAATTGCCAGAGCCGGCTGAGCTCAGTTTCTATTTCGACATAGTTGAAAAGGGCAACGACCGTCTGCTGCTCAACACCCACAGGCCTGAAACTGTAGAAAAGATATTTTTGCGAATTACGTTCAAGAACTATCTTTTCCTTTATGCTGTTGCCATTGAATCTGGTAGGCTCAGACAGACGCCCGAGTTTCAAAGAATCAGGGCTGTCAGAGGCATAATCAAACCATGGATTTTCGAGCGGAGCATCATAAAAATAATGTGAACTGCCGCAGTCGTTCTCACCAAAAAACAGCTGAACGCGATTCTTGAACTTTGGCTGACTGCAGATCTTTTCGATCATCATGCGCAGATACATACGTTCAAAATGAGCATCTCTGAGAAGCATTACCAGACTGAAAGTCTCACCCGGCGCATTGCCTGACGTAAACTGACCGATATAAAAGACGCTGCTTCTACCACTGAATTTCATTTCAAAAGCACGATTTTCGCGGTCGTTCAGAATCGCCTTTATCTCTTCAAGGTTTGAACCGCCTGTGGCTTCAACAACGAGATCCATCAGGCTGACGTCGAGAACCTTTCCCTTTGTCTGTAATTTTCCTGAGGCCCTGAGCTTGATTTTAGCCAGAGACTGCACCAGAGGCAGAAGATTGCTGCCTTCTGAGTCATCTTCACCGTCAGAATATTTGTAAACCGGTTCAGCGTAAGAATTGAAGAGGTAAGTATGGAGAATATTCACATTCTGGCCAGGTGAACGCATTATTTCTGCGGCACGGTCAGGCCTGACAAACTTGCCTTTCGCATCGAAATCAAGCTTCATCAGGCTTAGCCCGATACCGTCAGCCACTTTTTCAAGCTGCCTGAAGCCATAGCTCATGTTCTCGTCAAGGTCTTTGCGGATCTTGTCAATTTCTTTATAGGCATCGGTTTCAAATGTTTTCTGGCGATCCTGAAGAAGCTCAAAACCCAGCTGAAAAATTGCAGCGGCAGGCAGGAGAATCGCAAAGATAAAAAGACCGGCAATCTGCAGCTTGATACTGAATGCCATGCCATCGTTGCGGCGCTTTGAAAAAATTATGACTAACGGCAAAATAATAATCGCAAGTAGAAACAGGCATAGAAAGAAAATCTTTCTCTCATACTGAATGGTAATCTCTTTTGTGCTTGCCGCGGTAAGGTAGATAACTCCATCAGAAGCCCTTCTTAAAGCGAAAAGAACGCCCTGTCGCTCATGAATTCCATCGGGCTGCGAAACAATCCAGTTTATCCAGGCTGATGTATCTGCAGCCGGAAAGGGATACGGAAGGAAAAACTTCGAAACATCAGATTCCTTTATCCAGCCGACTGAAATCCCTGAATTTTCCCATTCATGCGACTTTCTCATTACCATGGTCTTGAGACCAAAAGCTTCTGGCAGCGATTCAACTTCAACAACAGCAAGGAATCCACCGGCCAGCCGGCGACTGAAGTCTATATGATGGGTCTTCTCACTTTCCCAGAACATCATTAGTCTGTTTCCGGCCGGGTTGGCACATTCAAGAAGCTCTCCGGCATATTTAAGAAAACTGCTGAGGCCGGAAGCATCTGTAAAGTAACGATTCAGCATCGGAACATGCTCAAGATAATCAAAAGCAACGCCCCTGCGCTCGCCACCGGGATTTATGCTGCGCTTTATAGACTCAACAAGTTTCTGATAGACCCATTTTGGCATCAATTGATCGCTGTCCTCACGATCACACAGATCAAGACCCCACTTAACCATTCTCAGGCCAGGCAGAAGGCGCCTCAGTCCGCGCTCGTGTTTTTTCTGCATGCCAAGAAGGGCAATTTCATGAAGCCGCAACGCACCGGCAATATATGGATGCATACCGCAGCCATAAAAATTCAACAATTGTCTGAAGCAGGCTGCACTTTTCAAAGGGTCGTTATAAGCTACGCAGAAATCCCGCAACAGTTCCTTTACCTGAACTGAATCCCGTGCTTCATAAATCAGTCGACTTACAAGTTTCTCCACCTCATGACTGACTTCGTTGCGCGCCAGATTTGCGGTAGCGCCAAAAGCTCCGACAGCCTGTCTGAAAAGAATTACCAGCGGAATGCTCAGCAGCAGAAAGATTGCCGCAAGCCACTTCCATAGAGGCAATGGCGGTAATCGCAAAGTTTTTTTATTAATACTTTCGGTGTTGGCGGTCATGCTTTATTTATACCGGTAAATTTCCCGGTATTATATCATCTGACCTGAAATTGAATGATTAATTTTTGCACGCGTAAAAATTGTGATAATATGAATAAAAGAGGACAAAAATGCCCGTAAAACCCGCCATATTTCTGAAGAATCTCAATACTCTTGAAGTCGAGCAGCTGCTTCGCCGCGAAGCCCCGCTTTTTCTGCCGATCGGCACTCTCGAAGCGCATGGCCGGCACCTCCCCGTCGGAACAGATACTCTCTGCGCCGAAAAAATAGCCGAACACCTCAGCATCGCTCTTGACGCTGCAGTTGCTCCGAGCCTCGAATATGGCATCACCAATGTTCTGGCACAGACCTCTCCCGGCAGCTTCTTTTCAGAAGAGCTGTTCGAAAACTTTGTCGAAAAAATCATCGACACTTTCAGACTGCAGGGCTTTAAAACCATTATCGTCGTGAATGGTCATGGCGGCAACCGCGATGCGCTCAAGCGAGTCGCCAGAAGACTTTCCCGCGTGCGACCAACCGGGCTTGCAGTAATTAACTGGTGGCTACTCTCAGAACGCTTCGTCGAACCGATTTATGGCTGCAAACCCGGCGGTCATGCAGCGGTCGAAGAAACTGCAGCCATTCTCAACTTTTTCCCGGAACTGGCCAAGAAAGAAAATTATCAGTCAGAAAACGACGACTACATACCAGAAGAAGGCATCTGGATGTACCCGCCGCCGGGCGAAGTTATCATCGACCATCCAGGACAGGGACAGCCTGATTTTTCGCCCGAGAAGGCTGCCCGGTTCATCGATGCAACGGTTGATGAGCTGACTATGAAACTGCAAAGATGGTTGAAGTCATTTAACCGCATAAGAGGAGGGCTCCGCCCTTGAGCGAAACAGAAGCACCCGTCTGGGTCAAATATGCCGGTGATATCTTTTTTCTGATTCTCTTTCTGGTAATTTTCTTTTTTATCAAACCTGAGCAGAAAGTCGATCATGATGAAAGCAGCGACACAGAATCCGAGGCGCCAAATCCTCTCGAAGCCATGCTTGTTACCGAAAATCCCACAGACAAAGACAGCGCTGTGAATGATGAAACCGGCAAAGCAACAGGCGACAAGAATTAGAACAGAGTTTTTCAGGCAAAAAAAGGCCCCGGTTTCCCGGGGTGCTGTATTCTCAGCTCCTTTTAACCCAACCTTCCAGGGCAGCGTATGTAATCTTTAATCCTGCGGCAACACGTTAGCAACCGTGCATCTGGCTTATTTTGAGAGAGACGCCAGACCAGATTACCCGGCGATATCATGCAGCAGAGCTGAAGAATTGCCTTTAACTCTACATATCATATTAACAAGCAAATTTAATGCCATGGTGCCATATCATTCCAAAACCCTGTTCGAAAGCTATTTATAAAACAGATAAAATTCCAGTCTGGATTTTAGAGGTAATTTTGCCACAACCAGACCGGGGAAATTTATTTTTTTGGCGAGGCAAATCTGCCTCACATATTTTATATCTAGACAGCAGGCCCGTTGACGCATAAAATAACTGCAATTAATTAATAAAAAGACGAAAGGTAAGAAACATGACCCAGGAACTGGCAACAGAACCGAACGAACAACTACAGCACGAAACACCGGGAAACTTTGTCGAGGTACTTCCCCCATCGGCAATCCAGGATTTCAGTCAGGAACTTCAGGCCGCGGTCAGTCGCAGAGGCTGGAAAGAATTGATGCCGGTACAGGCTGGTGTTTCGCCATATCTGC
>CAZFUG010000215.1:0-7853 GCA_964522035.1 uncultured bacterium | reverse complement strand
TTTTTATGTATAGTATTTTACGATGGGGATATAGAAACTTTTATAGGAGAATGGTATGACAATTTTTGCGCTCAAAGGTAGTTCTGACTGGTGCAACATCCTTGAGTCTCTTAAAAAGGGGGAAGGAAGATTTGGTTGGAGTTATGT
Organism: uncultured bacterium; assembly: GCA_964522035.1. GTDB lineage: Bacteria > Muiribacteriota > Ozemobacteria > Ozemobacterales > Ozemobacteraceae > Rifleibacterium. Next base: position 7,706 of record CAZFUG010000215.1, on the reverse strand, counting down.
TAATACCGCAAACCTGAATGAGCTTACAGAGAGAGTCAGGCAACAGGGTTGGAATTCCCTTAACGATAAAGAACAGGACTGTTATCAGAATTTTCTTTTGGATCTCAAACCTGGTGATCATGTGGTTTATATAAATATCCCGGAATGGGGCAAATGCACTACTGCAAAGGTCACTGGGGAATACTTCTGGAGGTTTGACGACGACGATTTCAATCACCGCTTTTCAGTGGATCCGGCAACTGTATTTGTCTTTGACCGAAATGATGCAATTGTTCACCCTGTCTTGAAGGCCCGACTAAAACTACAACGCAGGTGGTGGCGGATTTATTATGAAGAGGAATTCGAATCGCTTATTCAGAGGCTTTCTTCAGGCGTAACGCCAGCCCCGGCCAATCAAGATACAGGGTTAAAGTTCCTGGCTGAAGAAATCCAACCCTTTCTTGTCAGTATAGCCAATAGTGTTCATAGAACTCATCCCAATTATGATCTCGAAGGATTGATTGCAAGAACATTTAAGAATGTTCCAGGAGTAATAGACGTAAAATGGCAGGGTGGCGCAGGTGACCACGGTGCCGATGTCTTAGTAACATATAATGAGGGGTTACCACTTCCAGGTCTTGAAAATCAGGGAATGATGGTAGTTCAGGTTAAATCTTACGAGGGAGAACACTGGGACACGCAAGCTGTAGAAGATTTGAAGAGGGCTTTCATGCACTATCCCGAGGCCAGAATGGGAATAATAATTTCAACGTCAAATTCCATGACAAAAAACGTCGAGAAGGCCCTAGATGAATTACGTGAGGAGATCAAAAAGCCAATTGCAATGATGTTGGGTCCTGAGGTAGCGGCATTTTTTCTCAAGTATGGGCCGAAATTGGGCTAACTTCGCTCGCTATTGGCTGCAGATTGTGTGGACCTTTGAAGTTCGCGGGATTAATCAAGAGAGTTTCTAAGGAGGATATCGATGCTTGTATTTCAACCATGGGTTGGTAAAGATTATTGGGGCAAGGGCTTGGCTGGCAGACGGTTGTTGATTCTGGGGGAATCGCATTACGGCGAAAAAGGAAGCGAGTATCCGGGTTTTACATCCGAAGTCGTCAAAGAATGGGGACAAAATAAAAGGGCAGCATTTCTTACGAAGATCTGTAATCTTTGCCTGAATAAAGAGGATAACAGCATTTCAGATGAGGCGCGTAGCGATTTCTGGGAAAAAGTTTCATTTTATAACTATATCCAGGAACTGCTCCCCGGGCCAAGGTGCCGGCCGACCGAAGAAATGTGGGCCGCAGGGGCGACTCCGTTTTTACAGGTTTTGTGAAGGATTTACAACCCAATCTAATCCTGGTTCTGGAAAAAGAGTTGGAAGAGCATCTTCCAGGCATTGAAAAGGATCTTTTCTTTGTTACTCCCCACCCGTCATCAAGCAGATTTACCTACGAACCATATATGCAGAATCTCAAAGAAAAATTCGCATCGATTCCGCTGAACCTCAAAAATTAAAACCAGTTGCCTGAGTTTGCAGGTTAAAAAAGAGATTGATAGCTCTTCAGGTTTGCTTGGCCTACAGATAAAGATCGCGCAGGAAATTGCCGGCATCGCCCATCACCAGACCTGCGTCGAAGAGGTATATCTTTAAGGATTGACCGGCCGATGTTGTGCAAAAATGGCTGAATTCGGAAAATAACGAACAGTGATTCGAGGATTCCGATGCATTTTCCGGCGGAGATACTTATTCATTGCGGAGAATTTAGGCAGTGAGCGAAATCTGGTATTGAAAAATGATGTAATAGTGGTATATTTATGATGTAATGATGTAATCTTAAAAACAGAGGTTTTGTATGCCACGAACTCAGATTACTCTGAATGACGATCAATACAAGTTTCTGGTCGAGTTTTCGAAACAAACCGGCAAGTCGATTTCGGCAATAATCAGAAAAGCTGTTGATCATTTGCGTAATGAAGAGCAAATTCCAAACCGGATGGTTTTAAAACTGGTTGGTGCGTTTGAAGCCGATCGTCCCGATGTGTCTGTTCGCCACGATGAATTTCTCTGGGGCGACGATCAGGGCCGGAAGGGCAAATCATGAGGGTGTTTGTCGATACCTCTGCGTTTTTTGCGATAATGGTTCGCAACGATTACATGCACGTTCGGGCCCGTGAAACTTTTAAACGACTTCTTGAGGGCGCGGCTGAATTGTACACAACAAGCTATGTCGTTTTAGAAACGATTGCTTTGCTGCAGGCACGGGTGGGTCTCGATGCGGCGCGAAGTTTTCAGCATGAGTTTCTGTCGATTTTCAAGGTCTGCTGGGTAGATCAGAACCTTCATGAAAAATCCTTCCGTCGGCTTGAACTCAGGGGCCGCCGTGAAATAAGCCTCGTTGACTGCGCCAGTTTTGTCTGGATGGAAGAATCTGGCGATTCTTATGCCTTCGCCTACGACGAACATTTTGCTGCCGAAGGCTTCACTCTGTTGCAAGTGCCTGAAGACATAGAATAAGTGCCCGGAACGGTATTTTTGAATTTGCGCTTTCCGCGATTTATGAAATAATAGAACGCCAGAATAAGCACCAGGTTGAGCACATAGTTGAGTTGAGCGACGTGCAACTTGCCGTATTGGCGCTTCTCACAACCGGAAATCTTTCCCGCAAAGCCATATTCGAGGCAATTGGCATGACCGGCGACTCGCGCTCGTTCAAACGCAATATTGAACCGCTTATAACCAGCGGTCTGGTCGAAATGACCGTGCCTGGCAAGCCAAGCAGCAGACTGCAGAAATATCGACTTACCGCCAGCGGCAAAGCAAGGCTTAATATTTGAGCCGCCTGTTTCTAAAAGAGACTCTCTTAAGAACGAGGGTGGGATATGGGTTTTATTAGAATCAGTATGAGTAAGAGGGCATAAGAAGAAAATCGGACAGGTGTTTATGCATGACGCCCTCTATGTTGTCCTGCCAGAATTCTTCCAGGGTTACTACATACTTGGGAAAATGGTCTTTTATCGCCAGTAACGGAGCGAACTCTCTCGATACGGTGGAATCTGCAGACAATTTATAAGCAACTTGAACGTAGATTCGCTCTTCTTTCTGCTCGGCAACGAAGTCGATTTCCTTATCGTCGAACTTGCCGATGAATACGCGATAGCCGCGACGTTCCAGTTCGTGAAAGACAATATTTTCCATGACTCCGGAGATGTCCCGGTCTTTATAGCCAGATAAAGCGTATTTAAGCGACTGATCGGCAATATAGTATTTCTCGTTGGTTTTGAGAATTTCTTTGCCTTTCAGATCGTAACGCTGAACTCGTTTGACGATAAAACTGCTTTCGAGTGCTGAGAGATAATTATAAACAGTGTTGAGATCGATGCGTCGATGCTGACTTTTAAAATAATCAGCAATCTTGTTGGCAGAAAAGCAGTTGCCAATATTATCAAAAATAAATCTGACGATTCTTTCCAGCAACTCAATATTTCTGATCTTATAACGCTGTATGGTGTCTCGCAGAAGCGCCGACGCGTAAATATCACTTACTATTCTGCCTGCATCCTCAAAACCATAGCCAGCGACATGAATCGCCGGAAAGCCGCCAAGCCTTATAAAATCATGCATCTGGTGAAATAAATTGCTCTCCGGTTTCTCATTGCCGTCACGGGATTGCTTAAAGACAAGGTATTCTGCAAATGAAAGGGTTTTAACATTAATTTCAATGTAGCGGCCGGCAATCAGAGTCGACAACTCTGACGACAGCAGTCTTGAGTTGGAACCCGTAATATATATATCAACATTGAAATCAACCAGAAATGAATTTATCGCCTTTTCCCATTCTTCGACTTCCTGTATTTCATCGAAAAGCAGGTAATATCTGGCGTTATCGACTATTTTACCTTTGACATACTGATGAAGCGCCATGGCCTTAGTGATCTCAGAATAGTTCATACTCTCAAAATTAACGTAAATGATATGATTGTCGTTAATGCCACGATTCAGAAACTCATCGCGAAGCAGCATCAAAATAGAGGACTTTCCGCTTCGTCTGATACCCGTTAAAACCTTTATTACCGGTTTGTTGATAAAATTGCGCAGCTGATTAATGTACAGGTCTCTCTTAATCACCATAAACCTCATTTGCAAGTATTTTATGGTTATACTACTAAAAAAGACAGTAACCTGCAATGTTTTTAGGGTTATAACCATAAAAACTTTTGAGCGAAGGCTTGAAATGACCGCCTGAATATGGGTTCAGCTGATCTGCCTGGTCAGAATTGTTGAAAAATAAAAGACGCTGAGAGAAGATTTTGGGTTTGACGTGGTTTGTCGTTGTGGCGGGCTATGCTGGAAGCAGATAAAGATAAAGGAGTGTTTCAGCATGAATAGAAAAACCACGACAGAAGAAGTTGCCAGAAATGACCGGGAATTGTTCGTTGAAAAAATGCAGGTTCTTGAACGGGCGAGAGAACAGCTGAAAAAAGAATTCGTCGGTCTCGACGCGATTATCGACGAAATCGTGCGGCAGGTCAGCTGCTGGTTCGTGTTTCCGGAAATGCAGGAACAACCCTGCATCATTAACCTGTGGGGCATGACCGGCGTTGGCAAGACCGCCCTGGTTACCCGCCTCGTCGAACTCATCGGCTGTTCAAAAAGTTTCGCCCGCTTCGATCTTGGTCAGAGCGGCCCATGGGCAATTCATGACGAAAATCTGAAGCAGATTGCCAGTTTTGACCGTAAAATCATCGCCCTGGATGAATTTCAGCACGCCAGAACTATCGATGAAAATGGCGCCGAAGTGAAAACCTACGGTGACCGGATAATCTGGGATCTGCTTGATTCCGGTACACTTTATTCTTTTTCCGGGGGGCGTGACTTGTACCGTCTCAGAGAGTTGCATACAAAACTTTCGAACCTCGTTAAGCGCGGAGTAAAAATTCGCAAAGGCAAAGTTGTCACCGAAAAAAACCTGTTTCTGCAGGAGTTGTCTCCAGGGCATATGTCTTTGAGTGATTTCTTACGGGAACAGAGGAAGAAAGATGCCAAGACAAAGCAGCCGGAAATCTTTGCATTGCCAGACCATTATCTCAGTTGTCTTATCGATAGCAAAAGCTCGAAATACACTTTCATGCTTGAATGTGAGGTCAGAGAATATTTTAACCAGTTCGATGAACAGCAGACACTCGCGGCGCTGAAAGAGTCTGTCGACGATCTTCAGAGCCAGGAACATATCAGACTTGCAAATCTGCTGATCTTTGTCATGGGTAACATCGATGAGGCCTATCGCTCTGCCGACAACTTCAACGGCGAGGTCGATGCCGACGCATTTTACCGCGAGAGTCTCTGTATTAATATTCATCAGATCAAAGAAGCTCTCAAACGCCGTTTCAGATCTGAACAGATTGCCAGACTCGGCAACAATCACGTTATCTACCCCTCGATGAGCCGGGCGTCATTTCAGAAGCTTATCGAAATGGAGCTCGAAAAAATTTCACAGCGCTTTTTCAGTGAAAAGAAAGTGCAACTAGCATTTGACGCCAGTCTGAAGGAACTTATCTATCAGGAAGGCGTGGTTCCGACCCAGGGCGTTCGCCCGCTGATTTCCAGCCTGAATCAGCTTGTCAGAGCCAATCTCGGGCGTATTTATGCCTCGGTTTTTACGGGCACCACACCGGTTGATCGCATCGAACTGAGTTTCGTGAACCGGCAGATCGCCTGCGCCTATTACAGTCGAACAGTCTGCATTTTTACAGATGATATCCCTGTTACGCTCTTCAGAATGAGAAAAGAGCCGCCGGTCGCTGACGATAAACAGGCGATGGTCGCGGTGCATGAGGCCGGTCATGCAATTGTGGGGGCAATTCTCAGTGGTTACCTGCCGAATGAAATTTTCTCTCGCTCATCGATGCCGACCGCTGAAGGCTATGTTTATCGTGAGCGTGGAGAGCGTGAAGTTGAATCATTTTCATCGCTTAGAGATGAAATTGCCGGTACTCTTGCCGGTCTGGCCGCCGAAAAAAATATCTTCGGTGCCGGAAAAGCCACGACAGGAGCTTCTGATGATATCGCCCGTGCAACCAGAATCCTGTCGAGTATGATCCAGGAGTGCGGCATGACACAGGAAACGGTGAAATATAGTATAAACCCGGAACTTCTTGGCGTTGTGCATGATGTCAGCGAGAGTGAAAATAAGATTAAAATCTATCTGAAGAAGGCCTATCGGGTTGCCCGCCGCTTGATCAGACAGGAACGACGACTGCTGCTCGAAGTTGCAAACTACCTCTCAGAAAACCCGTCGATGAATGGCGAAACCTTCAACGATTTCTTAACCCGTTTTGCAACCCCCGAAGGCCTTGAACGCTTCAACAGAAAGAATCTGCCCTGTCGCGCCCGCCTGCACGAAATGGTCGCCGAGGCACGCGCCGCCGCCTCATTACCCGACAAAAAACTCGTGCTGATCAAAGGCCGCAAAAACAGCGCCACCGCCGCCTGAACCGAGAATTTTCTCAAGCCCGTCAGGTATACTGTTCGAGGGCCTGCTGCAGGGAATTCTTTATGTTGCGGGCCAGCCAGGCGGGCTTGAGAACTTTCACCATCTCGCCATGCATGAGAATCTTCTGCTCGAGCTCGAAATTCGGCACCAGATACAGCTCGATCTGAAATTCTTTGTCGTTGTCGCAGAGCGGTTTCTGCGAATGATGCAGCGGCAGTGCTTTTACGTAATTGCCCTGCTGCGGGGTGAACGAAAGAACCACCTTTTCCATTTTGCCGGTTTCGGCGGTGATACCGATAATGTCTTTGAACTTCCGGCGCGGGTCTATTTTCGGGTCGGGCACGAACTGTTCATCACTGATCTTCAGCTCAGATATGCGGTCGAGGCCGAAAACATAGAGCTTCTGAGCGTTTTCGTAACAGGCGACCAGATACCAGCGGTTCTGGTATTCCTTGAGAAGGTAGGGGTTGACGCTGTGGCGGCGCGGCGGAGCCTCGAAGAAGGTTTTATAATTGAAACTCACGGTGTGCTTTTCCCTGAGCGCCTGCAGCAGCGGTTGCAGAAACTCGATGCCCTTGAGCCTCTCGGCGGTATCGAAAGAGATGCAGTCGAGGGTTTCTTTGCTGTTGGCCAGGCTGTCGCGCAGAACCTCGGCGGTGTGAAAGACATCCATGAACTTCATGAACGGTTCGAGCTGGATTCTGTCTTCTTCAGCGATGAAATAGCCGTTGTGCTGGCGCGAATAAGAAATCTTGAGGCCGAATTCGGCGTCGAGCTGCTCGATATCGCGCTGAATCGTGCGCCCCGAGACCTCGAAGCCCTTCTCGTGAAGGTATTCAGACAAGGTTTTGAAACTCGGGTAGAAATCCTCTTCGACCTTTTTGATAATCAACGAATAGCGCTTGATGGTTCCCTGCTGCGACATATACCCTCCCTGTCATAATCTGTTAAGCATCATTCTAACCATTAACCCCGACAGTTGCAATTGCCGGCGTCAGTTTTGCCCGGCAATTCTCTGTCAACAACTATAGATTTCTATATAAAATTGCGAGGCGAGAAGGCCAGACCGCGCCAATCCTGTGGCGGTCAGGCATGAGCACCTCGTGTGCTAAACGGGATTGTTACGCCAGGATGGCGGTTATGGCATGGCGCAACAGGAATGTTCGCGCCATGGCCTTTGTACGCCGGACATGCTCGGCAACTTGAGGGTGCGAGTCCCTTATCCAACCT
>CAZFUG010000214.1:5727-7889 GCA_964522035.1 uncultured bacterium | reverse complement strand
GCAAAACAGATCTGATGCAGGGCTGTTATCTTGGCCCAGGGTTCAGCAATGAGCAGATCAAGAGCTTTCTCGACCGACACGGCATACCAGCTGACTTTCTTGAAGATTCAGAATTGTTCTCAGCCACAGCCGAAGATCTGGCTGCCGAAAAGGTAATCGGCTGGTTCAGCGGACGCATGGAATTCGGCCCCCGTGCCCTGGGCGCCAGAAGCATAATTGGTGACGCCCGCTCTACAAAAATGCAGAAAACCATGAACCTCAAGATCAAGTTTCGTGAATCTTTCAGGCCATTTGCCCCTTCGGTCCTGCGCGAAAAGCTTGCCGATTATTTCGAAATCGACACCGACACGCCCTACATGCTGCTGACCGCCCAGGTTCGCAAAGAACGAATGCGGGCTCTGACTGAAACAGAAAAGAATTTTACCGGTCTGCAGCTGCTGAACGTGCCAAAATCAGACATTCCCGCCATAACCCATGTAGATGGCTCGGCTCGAATACAGAGCGTGCATGCCGAAACCAACCCCCGTTACCACGCCATGATGCAGGCTTTCGAGAAAAAAACCGGTTGCGGCGTGATCGTGAACACCTCGTTCAATGTGCGCGGCGAGCCGATTGTCTGCACACCTCTCGACGCCTACAAATGCTTCATGCGCACCGAAATGGACCGGCTCGCTCTCGGCAACTACTACCTGCGCAAAGAGTCTCAACCAGAAGGCATTAAAGAGCGTCTGAACCTTGAAGAATTTCAACCCGATTGACATGATGCAAACAAAAAAAGAAGCAACTTCGAAAGAACTGAGAAATTTTGGCCTGCTGGTAGGTGCAGCGTTTGCCCTGATTTCCTTCTGGCCGGTCTTCTGGGGCAACCCGGTAAGAATCTGGGCAGCGGTCATATCAATAGTTCTCACCGCCCCTGCCATAATCAAACCCGCTCTGCTGTTTTACCCGCACCGATGCTGGATGACAATTGGAGCCGGGCTTGGCTGGGTTAATACCCGCATTATTCTTGCATTACTCTATTTTGTTGCAGTCATGCCGGTCGGTCTGCTGCTGCGACTGCTCGGCAGATCACCGCTGAAGCTGCATTTCGATCCATCGGCAGCCTCTTACCGCGAATTACCGGAAGAGAACGAGAACAACGTCAACGAACAATTCTGAGAAAGCCAGGGGGCAAAACATGAACAGCGAAAATTCAACGAACCGGCTCGCATCTGTCGGCGAACTGATGCGCTTTCTCTGGAAACGCAAGCAATGGTGGCTGTTTCCGATCGTCATCGCTCTGCTGATTCTCGGCACACTGCTGACTCTGGCTCAGACATCTGCCCTGGGCCCTTTCATGTATACAATATTCTGACAGACTGCCATGAGTGATTCAGAAAAAGGCGGTATCAGAAGTCTTCTGTTCAAGGCACTGCTGATATGCTTCGTGATTCCAGCAGTTCTTCTTGCCTCGGCAGAAATGCTACTGAGATTTTCAGGCGCCGGTTACCCGACTTCTCTGTTCATCAAAGATAAAACCGCAGACGGCAAAGATTGTCTGCGAGCCAATTATCAGGTCGGCTACCGCTTTTTTCCGGGCACACTGGCACGTAAGCCTCTACCTGAGGTTTTTTTAGCCCGCAAACCCGAAGGGGTTCTGCGCTTTTTCGTTCTCGGGGAATCAGCGGCCCGTGGCGAGCAGCTTGCCGACTTCTCGTTTTCGCGCATGCTCGAAGCAGCCTGCAACGAAGGCAGAGCCGAGAAAAAAGTCGAGGTAATCAACACCGGTATTCCGGCAATCAATAGCTGGGTTCTGCGCGAATTCGCCCGCGAAATCGTTAACTACCAGGCTGATCTGATAATTGTCTACGCAGGTCACAATGAATTTATCGGCCCATATGGCCCGGCCGGTGTGTTCGGCCTGGCGCGCAACCGTCTGGCCGCTCTGACCGGCATCTGGGCTTCTTCGCTCCGGCTGATACAGGTTTTAAAGGGTAGCCGGGTTCCTGACGGTCTTGCATCCGGCTGGCGCGGGCTCGAAATGTTTTTGAACAACCTCATTATGCCGGGCAGCGAACTCATCGATCTCTGTCAAAACAACTGGGTCGCCAACCTGAACGATATTTTTGCGGCGGCAAAAAATGCCGGGGTTCCGGTTATCTGGTGCCGGGTTCCGGTCAATC
>CAZFUG010000214.1:0-5717 GCA_964522035.1 uncultured bacterium | reverse complement strand
CCCGCCATTTGCCTCAGACAATTCAGGTTTGAGCAACGACGACCAGAACAACCTCAAGCTGGTCGCCGACCATATCGAAGCTGGCGATTTCAAGGCAGCTGATACTCTGATGACTGGGCTTCGCGAAAAACACGACAGCCATGCATTGTGCAACTACTACGAAGGCAGAATAAAACTGGCGCTGGGCGATCAGACAAGTGCAAGAACTGCTTTTGAAAAAGCCGTAAGCAATGACTGCTTTCGCGTCAGAACCACCCCCCGTTTTAATGATGCCGCTGCCGCCTGCGCCAGCAGTTTCAACGTCGCCAGCGTCGATCTTGAAAAACTTTTTGCCGAAAACAGCCAGAACGGCAGCATCGGCCACGACCTGGTTTACGACCACGTGCATCTGACGCTCAAGGGGCATTACCTGGCAGCCAGGGGTATTTTTTCGGCAATCCTCGCAACCAGATCAGAGCTTCCGAAAACTTTTCCGGATTTTGAAAAAATGACAGAACTGATCGGTTTCACCGCCCAGGATGCGATCGACAATCTGGAGCATATCATAAGCAGTATGAGCCGCCCGCCATTCACTCTGCAACCGGGCAATCAGAAGCTCATTGCCTCGCTGACAACTGAACTCGAAGAACTTAAAAAACAGGTAAACCCTGACGTCTGCCGCGCCGTTACCGGTGCCTCTGCCGGGCGACTGCCGGGCAACTGGGCGGCACTGCATAGACTGGCCCTGCTCAGTCGCAATACACACGTCGAAGCACAGTCTGCTTTCGAAAGATCTCTGGCAATAAATCCCTTCAACATCGATACGCTGAACAATCTCGGACTTCTGCATCTTTCATCAGGGAGACAAAACGAAGCCGAGACCTGTTTTAAAAAGTCTCTCGAACTGGCTCCGGACTTTGCCCGTGCCCATTTCAATCTTGGTCTTCTCTATGCTGAAAAAAAGTCTGACAGTTCTGCCGCTGATCAATACCGCAAAGCAGTGCTTGCGGACCCGGGGCTGAGCGGTGCCTGGCGCAACCTCGGCAACCTGCTGCTGAAAAATTCTGACTTAGCTGGTGCGCTGGCAGTTTATCAGAGCGGCGCAACGGCTAACCCTGACGACATGATGTTGCAGATTGGCGTCGGCAACTGCCTGCTTGCCGGGGGCAGGCCTGTCGAAGGGCGCGATCACTTCAAACAGACGGTCGCATCTTTCCCGGCCTCTCCTCTGCCTGTTTACAGTCTGGCACTTGCCCACGAAAAACTCAACGAAATGGCCGAAGCTGCCAGTTGCCTTGAAACTGCAGGCAGCATGGGGCACCTTCCGGCTCTGACAAAACTTTTTGAGATGTATTTTGCCGACAGAATCTCGCTGACGGCTGACAAACTGATTGCGGCCGCTGAAAACGCCTGCCGTCTGAGCGATTTTTCTGACCCGTGGTTCATGCAGATTCTTGCCGCCGGCTATCTTCAGGCTGGCAGAAAAACTGAGGCAGCCGGAATTCTGGCACGTGCCCTGCAACTGGCGCAAAGTCAGGGCAAAACCGGCCTGGCGCAGGAAATTGCCGAAAATCTGAAAGTTGCCGGTGCAGAATAAGCTAAATTCTGCTTCGCAAAATGCCGATAGTACTGGTGGAGCCTATAAAAACCACACAGGAAGACAAAAAGCATGGAAGCAAGACGATCCACTCTGAAACGACTTATCATCTGCGGTTGTGCCGCTTTGTTCATGCTGGCCGGCAACGCCGTGCCACAGGCACTGGCCCAGGCAGAAGTAAGAATCAAGGATATTTCGCGTCTGAGCGGGAATCGTGAATATCAGGTCATTGGTTATGGTCTGGTGACCGGTCTGGATGGTACGGGCGACAAAAGCCAGATGAGCATCGAAATGATTCGCGGCATGCTGCAGAATATGGGCATGGAACTCAATTCTCAGCAAATTCTCACCAAGAACAGTGCTGCGGTTATCGTTACCGGCATGCTGCCTTCTTATGGCAGACCTGGTGAACCGTTCGACATAACTATCAGTTCTCTGGGCGATGCCAAAAGTCTTCAGGGCGGCGTGCTGCTGCCGACACTGCTTAAGGGTGGCGATGGTCAGGTTTACGCTGTGGCTCAGGGTCAGATTTCTATTGGTGGCTTTGAAAGTGCCCAGGGCGGCGCTGCGGCAAGAACCGGGCAAAAGAACCATCTTACTGTGGGGTTCATTCCGAAGGGCGCAATTATGGAACGCGGCGTCGACGATCATTTTGCCAGATCCGGCAAATTCAGCATTCTCCTGCAGGAAAAAGATTCGATTCTCACCCGCAAGGTTAAAGAGGCAATCGACCGTCGTTATGGAGCCGGCTGGGCCAACATCACCAATCCCGGCCAGATCGAAATCAGGGTGCCGAGCAGCATGCAGGAAGATCCGGTCAGTTTTGCCGCGAACATCGAGAACCTGACCCTTTCTATTGATGAACCCAATCGCGTCGTGATCAATGAGCGCACCGGAACCGTCATCGTTGGCAACAATGTCAGAATAAGCCGCGTCGTCATCTCTCACAACGGCATCAAGATTGCGGTCGACGACCAGGCGCAGGCAAATGCGCAGGGTGCGCGCAATCAGCCCCAGGCCAGCATGGTAGCGGTGCAGGGCGAAACGACGGTCGACGATCTGGTTTCAGCATTGAATGCGGTAGGGGCCACTCCCAAAGATCTGATCGCGATTTTTCAGGCCATCAATGCAGCCGGTGCCCTTCACGGCGAGCTCAAAGTAATGTAATTCGGGTATTACTGCAAAAAAAATCTGTCTTTTCCTTGCTATTTTTGCCCGGGGTATGATATTAGTTACGGCAACGTTCTGAATATTTCACAGCAGATCAGAAATCCCCAACGAGGTTACCACCTGAATGGTTGCTCCAATTTCGATTGAAGAAAAGGATCTAGCCAACCAGCATCTGGAACGTTCGATTTCCCTGGCCATGACCGGCAAATATGATCAGGCGATTGAAGAAGCCAGAAAAGCGGTTAAGATCCATGCCGACTTCTTTCAGGCCTATAACAAGCTTGGTGATTACCACCTGAAAAAAGGCCAGATCAAAGAAGCGATTGAAGCATACCGTCAGGCTATCCGCATTCAACCGGAAAGTCAGAATTCACACTTTGACCTGGGCCGTTCGCTTGCATTGATCGGGGATTACGAAAATGCACTGGCCGAACTCAATCAGGCATACAAACTCAAACCCTCGCACACCGAGATCCTTGGTCATATTGGTCGGGTTTATCTGTCTACCGGAGCGATAGAAGATGCCATCGCCAATCTGAACAATGCTCTCGAAGCCAATCCCGAAGACGTCATGGTCTCTTTTTCGCTCGCCTGTGCCTACCAGAGTCGTGGCGAAATGAACAAGGCCAATCCGCTTTTTCAGATGGTTATCAACAGATATTCAGAACTGGCGCGCCATAAGAACCGCTTTGCCGAAGGGCACTACTATATCGGCCGTTCGTATTTTCTTATGGGTGATGCTCACAAAGCGGCTGATCATCTTGAGAAGGCTGTCGAATTCGACACTGACGAAATCGACCATCATTACAGTTTCGGCATGCTCTACAGCGACGCCGATGCTTTCTGTGCCCTTGCAGAAGCGCAGTTCGACTGTGGGCACAAAGAAGACGCCCGCCAGAACCTTGGCAAGGCCCTCAAACTTGAACCGCAGAACCAGAAATTCATAAAAATCAAAAATGAACTGGGGTTGTAAAAAATGAGCAGCTTTCTTGTCAGCCCGACTCTCCAGAATGCGCGCGCCAAAGAGCTTCCTGAAGCAAAAAAGAAGGAACTCGAGAAGCTCAAAAAGGCCTGTGCCGACTTCGAGTCGATCTTCATGCATCAGATGCTGAAGGAAATGCAGAAAACTGTTAAAAAAACTGGTCTGGTGCATGGTGGGCAGGCAGAAGAGATATTTTCTGACATGCTCGATGAAGAAAGAGCAAAAACAATGCAGATCGGCATTGGCGATGTATTGTTCATGCAGCTTTCAAAAGCCATTGTGCCCCCGGCCAGACCTCGGTAAAACCGGAATTCCGGAATTTTCACGGTAAACCCGCGAAAGGAAAGCAATTGTGGAAAATCCTACCTTTACTTACCTGCAGCTTTGTGACGAGCCGATAAAAAATCTTAAGGCCGTCGCCAAAGCCATGAACATTGAAGGCGCCGACAAAATGAAAAAACAGGATCTCATCCGCGGGATCCTGAGAGTGCAGCTGGCTGCCGAGGGGCTCACCCTCTCAGAAGGCGTTCTCGATGTCATGCCCGAAGGGTATGGGTTTATCAGAACCCGCAGTTATGTTCAGAATGACGACGACGTTTATGTTTCACCATCACAGATCAAGCGCTACAACCTGCTCTGCGGTGATACCATCGTCGCTCAGGTAAGATTGCCGAAAGATGACGAAAGCTACCACGCACTCCTTCGCATTGAAGCGGTCAATGGCGTTGGCCTCGAAAGACTTCGCCAGCGCGTCAGCTTCGAAGACGGCATTCCGGTTTTCCCGACCGACAGATTCAGACTCGAAACCGGTGAAGAAGATGTTTCTACGCGCGTCTTCGACCTTGTCTGCCCGATCGGCAAAGGTCAGCGCGGTCTCATCGTTGCGCCGCCCAAGGCCGGTAAAACCACCCTGCTCAAGCAGGTTGCCAATGCAATCATCGCCAACCATCCTGAAGTCCTGATGCTGATTCTGCTCATCGATGAGCGCCCCGAAGAAGTTACCGACATGCGCCGCTCGGTCGATGCAGAAGTCGTGGCTTCAACCTTCGACGAACACATCAACAATCACATCAAGGTTTCAGAACTGCTCCTGGAAAAGGCCAAACGTCATGTCGAGCTCGGCCGCGACGTGGTGATTCTGCTCGACTCGATCACCCGCCTGGCAAGAGCCTACAATATCTCGATGCCATCAGCGGGCCAGACCCTTTCCGGCGGTGTTAACCCGTTTGCTCTCCACAAGCCCAAAAGATTTCTCGGCGCCGCCCGCAAAATCGAACATGGCGGCAGCCTGACCGTTATTGCGACAGCCCTTATCGATACGGGCTCAAAAATGGATGAAGTTATCTTCGAAGAATTCAAGGGCACCGGTAACATGGAACTGCACCTTGACCGCAAGCTCTTCAACAAGCGCATTTTCCCCTGCATCGACGTCAAGATGTCAGGCACACGCAAAGAAGAGCTGCTGATGAATATCGAAGACCTCAAAAAGATTATCATTCTGCGGCGTGCCTTCGAAGACAAGAGCTCGCAGGAAATCGTGGAAATGCTGGTCAAGGGCATTTCACAGACAAAAGACAATCGCGAATTTCTCAGTCTGATCAACCCGAATTACAAGGGTTCCGCAGCCAAAAGCAACGACTGAACCTGATGACTAAGCAGAACACTGACAATATGGTTTCGTACGTACGTTTTTTGCTGATTCTGACCGGCCTGATAATGCTTAATTGCAATACCCCGGTGCAGAGCAGCAGCGGTATTGCAATTACTGCCAACTTTTCATTTATTCAGCAGGCCGGTCCTGGTATTTTTCAGCTCTGCAGAGTTCTTGCAGAAGCAGCTTCTACCGAAACCGCCATCTATCAGAACGCCATTTTCAGCCGCCTGCAAAAAGCCGGCATAATTAAAGAAAATCTGAAAGAAGGGCGAACGTTCAGAATCGTCAGCGTCAGCAGCAGACACGCTGGCACGAAACAGAACTGGCCAGTTAAA
>CAZFUG010000213.1:2309-7901 GCA_964522035.1 uncultured bacterium | reverse complement strand
CTTCGTTATGTGCCCTGATTTTTCCTGCATGGTCAAGATAAGTCTTGGTCATGGCAAAGTCGCCGTCACGGTAGAAAGCTTTGGCAACTATGACCAGCGATGTCTGCAGATTCTGGTCGTCGGCTTCCTCAAATGCCTGAGCATTGGATTTGACGATAAGATCGCCCTCTTTTTTTATCTTCTCGTATTCGCCAGTTTTCCACCAGTGTTCCAGCAGGCTCTGCCAGATTTTGGTTCCGCCGGGGTAGGCCTGACAGGCTTTAAGCAGAAAATCGGCCATTTCGTTGGTTTGTCCCTTGGCCTGAGCCGCCTTGGCGTTCAATATATAGAGCGCCCCAAGGGTTTTCTGTATCTCAAGTTCGCCCGGGTTCAATTTCAGGGCCTTGACCAGAAACTTCTCGGCTTCCGCTTCCTTCTTCATTTTTATAAAGGCGCGACCGGCGAGAAACCATGGTTCCCAGTTGTCCGGCTCAAGGTCCATGGCCTGTTTCAGAAGTTTCAGGGCCTGTTCATACTGAAAAAGATTCAGGTGGTCTTTGGCTTTTTTAGTAAGTTCTTCTGATGCGCCGATCTGTTTCTGCGCAAAAAGCGGAGCCATGCATGAAATCAGCATGACCAGCAATAACAGCAGTAATCTGCAACTGTTTTTAACCGGCATAGTTTGTGGTTGGAGCATCTTGGAGAGTTAAAAATAACCTTTTTTTTAGCCTAAGGCAACGAAAAAACAAAACTATGTACTATTTATGGCTGATTGTCTCGCTGCAAAGCTTTTCTCAGAAAGAGATGGCAAATATTCGTTGACTTGCTGTGCCCCCTTGAATATAATACGTGTCTACTTTGGTCGACCTCAGCAAGGGAGTTTCTGTAAATGAAGAGTAAACATAGTGTCAAAATCATTGTAGTATTAGCGGTATTGCTGTTTTCAGTCTTTTACGCGCTGCCCTCTACAAAGATATGGGAAAACGCCTTCGGCATCATTTCCCCCGATGAACAGGCCGGTGTGCCTGCCCGCCTGCTTGAATATTCTGCTGGCGAAGACGGAAAATCAGCCGTGGTAAAAGTCCAGGTTGATAAGATGGCCGAACTTTTCAATAGAAGCAAAAATCCGGTTCGCCCGGATGATGCCCTTAACAATGTGGCCGAAACAGTTCGCAAGACTCTTGTTGACGTAGGCTGCGAAGCCCGTGTAATCAACCCTGATTACGAAAACGGCAATGCCAGCATCAGAGTTAACGGTAAATCAGTTGATGAACTCAAGGCTCTTATTGGCTCATCAAAACTCTATGCCAGACTGCCCCTGATGCTTTCTTCTCTTTTCCCAAAATCCAAGATCACCCTTGGCCTCGACCTCAAGGGCGGTATCGACCTTGTATATCAGGTCGACCTCAACTCGATCCAGGAAAACGACAGTATTACCGATGCGGTTAAACGCTCGGTTGAAATTATCAGAAACAGAATCGACATGTATGGTATTGCCGAACCCAGCATCAAAGCTCAGGAAGGCAACCGCATCCGTATTCAGCTTCCCGGCGTTAAAGATCCGGAACGTGTAAAACAGCTGATTCAGAACACTGCCATGCTGCAGTTTCACATCGTTGTCGATCAGGCTCTTACCGCCGCTCAGCTCGAACCGGTTAACCCCGAATCTGAAATCGTTCTCATGAAGCCCGCCAGCCCGCAGCAGCAGGCCATGTGGTTCAAACTCAACAAAAAAGCCGACGTTACCGGCCGCGATCTTAAATTCGCCAAGGTTGCCTTCGACGATATGGGCGCTCCGATCGTTCACCTTGAATTCAACGCCGAAGGGGCCGCCAAGTTTGCTCAGGTCACCGGTTCACATATTGGCGAACAGCTGGCCATCGTTCTTGACAACAAAGTTCACAGTGCTCCTGTAATTCAGTCACGCATTACTGGCGGCATGGCTCAGATCACCGGCCGCTTCACACTCGAAGAAGCCCAGAACCTCTCGATCGTTCTCCGCGCCGGCGCTCTTCCCGCCAGCCTGATTGCTCTCGAAAGCCGCGTTGTTGGTCCGACCCTCGGTCAGGAATCCATAAAAGCCGGTTGGGCAGCTGGTATTATCGGCGCTCTGCTTGTTTTCATGTATATGGCAGTATTCTACAAACTCTCTGGCATCTTTGCCGATCTGGCAGTTCTGTTCAATACCATCATCATCTTTGCCGTTCTCGTTTTCTTCGGCGGCACTCTTACGCTGCCTGGTATTGCAGGTCTCATTCTTACTGTTGGTATGGCCGTTGACGCCAACGTCATCATCTTTGAAAGAATCAAAGAAGAATTCAAGTCTGGTAAAACTGTTAAAGCTTCGATCAATGCCGGTTTTGACCGCGCTCTTGCCTGTATCATCGACTCTAACGTAACCACTCTGCTGACCGTTGCAATTCTCTATGCTTTCGGTTCTGGCCCGATCCGCGGTTTTGCGACTACGCTCGGTATCGGTCTCATTGCCAACGTTTTCACCGCCATCGTCTGCGTTAAACTGGCTCTTGATATGTATTACGCTGATGGCCGTGCCAAAACCCTGAGCATCTGATTTTAAGTAAAGAGAAAGGTTAAAAACCATGCTTATTCCAATAATGAAACACAAGAGTACTTTCTTTTATATTTCCGGTCTGCTCGTGATTCTTGGCATCCTGCTTCTCTTCGTAAAGGGTCTGAATTACGGCATCGACTTCAAGGGTGGCAGCATTATTAATGTCAGATTTGACGCCGAATCCAATGAAAACAAGATTCGCGATCATTTCAAGCAGATGGAAAAATCGCTGGGCCTGTATTTTACTTCTGAACAGATTGTCGTTCAGTCTGTCACCGGTGGTCAGGGCCGTGAATTCATCATTCAGTATCCAGCTGCTCCGGTAGACTCCGCGAAAAACTCCGAAGTCCATGACCAGATTCTCAAAAGCCTCAAAGAAATGGCTCCGTTCTCTGATGAAGCTCTTCAGGTATCAAACGTCGGCCCCACCATCGGCGACGAAATGAAAAAACAGGGGATCTGGGCTGCATTGCTTTCAGTAATCGGTATTCTTCTGTATCTGGCCTATCGCTTTGAATTCCAGTCTGCCACCGGCACTATAGTTGCTGCAGTGCATGACCTGTTCATTACCCTGGGCTTTTTGGCAATTATCGGCATCGAATTTGATGTTACAGTTCTTGCCGCGATTCTGACTCTGCTTGGTTACTCGGTCAACGACTCGATCGTTGTTCTCGACAGAATCCGCGAAAACCGCAAGATCTCAAAAGAAACCAATCTGGCTGGCATTGTCGATCTGTCGATCAATCAGACTTTTGGCCGCACTATCAACACATCGGTAACCACTCTGCTGGCTCTTATCGCCATTCTCGTTCTTGGTGGCGCCTCGATCAAGGGTTTTGCCATGACCCTTACTTTCGGTATCATAGTCGGTACCTATTCATCGATCTTTATCGCCAGCCCGGTAATGTGCGAACTCAGCACTGCTGAAAAGAAAAGCGCTGCTGCAAAATAAGCCGTATGCTTAAAAAAGGCGCCGTAAGGCGCCTTTTTTATTGGAGTTGATTATGAAAGCTGTAGTGCAAAGGGTAAACCGCGCGTCATTGTCTGTCGATTCGAAGATGGTTTCAAGTATTGGCGAGGGCCTTGTCTGCTATCTCGGCGTGGGCCGCGGCGACACCGTTAAAGAAATGCAGTGGCTGGCGAAAAAAGTTGCCGGTCTGAGAATATTCCCCGATCAGGCTGGCAAAATGAACCTGTCGGTGAAGGACTGCGGTTTTGAAATTCTTGTAGTCTCTCAATTTACACTGTTTGGCGACATTCGCAACGGCTTCAGACCAAGTTTTATTGAGGCTGAAGCCCCCGAACCTGCCGAAAAAATGTATGAAGCCTTCTGCGCCGAGCTCGAACTGGCCGGAGTGCGCAAGGTTGCCAGAGGGGTATTCGGGGCCGACATGCTGATCGCCCAGGAAAACCAGGGGCCGGTCACCATAATTCTCGATTCGGCGGTAAGAAATCTTTGACTGATTGAGCTCAGGCGCCGAAAAGTTTTTTTCTGAGGTTTTTCAGATAAATCAGGCTCTTGTTGTTTGCCGGGTCTTCACCACTTTTTTTGATTTTATCAGTCATCATCTCTTCAACCCTGTTAAAAGTAGCCGGGTCAAGCAGCATGCGAGTTGGTTTGATCGACCAGGTGAAAGCAACGCTCATCAGAAAATCACGGTCAAACTCTTCAAGACCCTTCTGTATTCTGATGTGCTCCAGCAGCTCGAAATCCTGCTTTGAGATGGCAAAGTAGGGGTCTACAGATTTCCCGGGCTTGGTTCTGACGTAAAGCAGCGCCAGGGTCAGCAGAAAAGCAGGTAAAATCAACATCAGAAAAGTTTCAGTCTGCTGATTTGATCTGCTGAAATAGTCCTGAAGCGCCTGAAGTACTTCCCGTCCGGTCAGAGTCATTTAAAGCACCTTATAACTGAGATCGGCAACGAGTTTTCTGACTTTTTGCGACGGATCTTTACGCAGAACCGGCATATATTGCGAAAGCATCTGCGGGTTGATTCTGGCTACCGCCTTGATTGCATTGAACCTCAGCATTTCATTACGATCATTCAGATAGGGAAAAATGAAGTTGAGGAAATTGGGATCACATATCTCGCCCATTGCCCAGATGGCGCTTGCACGCATGTTGGGATCGCGATGGGTCAGCATTTTCTGAATAATCGGCATCACATTGAAATTGCCGACTTTGCGGATACCGACGAGAGCATTGGCGCGAATGCGGTTATTGCCGTCTTCAAGAAACGGCAGCAGTATCTGAATGGCCTGCCGGTCACCGAGTTGTGATACGGCCTCTACGGTGTTCGCTCTGACTCTCGGGTCTGGGTCATTGAAGAAACTGATGAGATGCTTGATCAGATCCTGATCACCAATGACACCCAGGGTCTTGACAATCGCAGCCCTGACGACCTTTGAAGGGTCTTTCATCGCTGCGAGCAGAGCGTCTTTGCCTTTGTCGTCAACCTGAATGTTTTCGAGCAGCAGGGCGGCCTGCAGTCTGGTCTGCGGGTCGAGTGACGAGAGATCCTGAATCACCTGTTCGGTAAAATTCTGGTCGAGCTTTTGAATGACTTTGCCGGCAAGTTTTCTTACTTCCGGAGTAAGCTTGGCAAAATTGGCCTTGTAGCGCTCCTTGGTCAGGCGTGCAATTTCCTCAAGGGCGAAAGTGCGCAATTTCTCTGAACTGCTGTTGATGAACCTTACAAGGTGCGGGGCAAGCTGGTTCGGCGACAACTGAACTTTCAGCGTCTGCAGGGCAAAAAATGACACTCCTTCATCTGGGTCGTGAAGAGCTTCGAGAAGAAATGTCTGAATCTGCGGAAAATGCTGCTGATTAAGGCATTTCAGGGCAGTCTGCCTGACATTGGGCGCCGGGTCCTTGGTCGAAGACTTTAACAGCTCGAGCAGACCGTTCATTTTAAGTTCACTGGCGAATTCGAGAGCTGCCAGCCTGACACCGGGGTCAGAATCTTTCAGAAATTTTTCAATGGCAATATTGCGGTTGCGCGCTGCGAGGTTGCGTTTGAACGCTTCGCGATCCTCTTCAT
>CAZFUG010000213.1:0-2299 GCA_964522035.1 uncultured bacterium | reverse complement strand
GAAAACTGTTGACCAGCTTGAGAACCAGACGCCAGAGAGTGTCGTCGTTGTTGCCCTGCAGGGCGCTGAGCATCAGCGAACCAAAAGACGGGTCATTTTCGATCAGCCAGTGAAAAAGGTTGAATATCTCCTCGAACGGCCAGTCTTTCAAAAAGAAGTAGGTTTCATGAAAGTTCTTCTGTAACAACTCTTTGACAAATGGTCTTATCAGAGCATGTCGGTTCTGAGCGAGTGTGTAGAATAGCCTTCTGATGTTTTTGCGGTGCTCATCGGGCATTTCTTCGCGACTGCGCATCAATTCGGTTACACGCTTTTCCCATGCGTCGTAGAGGCCGGCAAGAGTTATCTTGTTTGGCTCATTGCGGTCGTTCATCCGTTCCCAGGTTTTTTTGATCAGACTGGTCAGGGCATTCAGGACCTGGCTGCGAATCTCGGTCGAAGACTCTTTCAGAAGCTCAAAACCCTTGTCGAAACAGTATGGGTCAAAATGCTTGAAAAGCCCTGGTAGAATCTTTATGCGGAAGCGTGTGTCGTGAACCGAGCAGACAAAATCAAGAATTTCATCCTTTGCCTGCGCAAAACGGTTGATCAGAACCAGTTCTGAGAGGTTGTGCAGCCCTTCGAAATGCCCAAGACGGTGTTGCTCGATAAAATGCGGCAACAATTCTTTGACCGGGTATTCATTGAGAATCTGGACCATCTTCTCTTTTCGGGCATGCGACGCTTTGGGGTAAAATTCAAGGTAAAGAGGCACAAAATCAGGCCGGCTGAATCTGGTCAGAGTATCGAAATAAAAGTCTTTTACCAGCACATCTGGCTGATTGAAATTGTTTTTTATTACCGTAAACAGGTCCAGTTCTTCCATCAGTGAAACAATTTCGAAATAAAGTGGCGAGGTGCGGTCTTCGGGAAGAGCGCGCAGAAGCGCTCCCATCGATTCCTGACCGAATTCTTCGCTGATTGCATGCTGCACTTTCTGACGTATGCGCGGATCTACGTCATTCAGACATGAAATCATTATGTCGAGGGCTTCCTGGGTGCCTATGGCCGAAAGCGCCTGTAGAGCGCTTTCTCGCAGGCGCGTTTCTTTGCCTTTCAGCAGTGCCTTGAAAATCGGCAGGGCTTCCTGAATGCCACGCTGGCCGGCAACATCGATCAGAGGCAGAATAATCTCGATCGATGCTTCGTTGAATGCCTCAAGAGCAGCCAGAACAACCTGGTCTGTCTCTTTCGCCGTGTGCGCAATAAGCCCGTGAAAAGCTGCTTCCCGTGCTTTGGCATCGGGGCTTTCCAGGTCTTTTATCAGAAGCTCCGGGTCTTTTTTGCTTCCAAATGGCCAGATCATTGGGCTGGTGCTGGTGGTTTGGCTGAAAGAACCGCCATTACCTCCTTACGAACGTTTTCGTCCGGGTCAAAGCGCAGTGGTCTGATATAAGGTGCCAGCATGAACGGATTGACAATTTTGCCGAGGGCCTTGATGACGTTCCGTCGCACATCCGGCTCCGGGTCACGTATTGCCTGAATCAGAATCGGAAAGAACCTGCTGTCTTTCAGTTCGCCTAGCGCGAAAGCCGCAGAAGCCCGCATCCACCTGTCGGGATGTCGCATCATTTCTATGACCGGCTCATAAATCTGGTAATAGCCAAGTTTCCAGAGGGTGATAATGGTGTTGGCGCGTACCCGGTTGTTATCATCGTAAAGGCATGGAAGAATTTCTTCGGCCAGCGAAATATCACCGACTTCGGCCATGGCTTCAACAGCATTGGCTCTGACGCGGTCATCCTGATCTTTGAGAAAGCCGACCAGCATGCCCGATACCGATGGGCCGCCAATCTTGCCAAGACCCATGATTACCACGGCTCTGACCTGCGGGTCAGGGTCCTGGATTGCGACGATCAGATGGGTTTTGAGCTCTGGCGGAATATGATCGCACAGAACTTCGAGAATTTTTGCCGACAGAATGCGGGTTCTCTGGTCAGACGCCGACAGATCGCGGGTAATGTCTTCCATGAAGGAAGTGTCCATTTTTATCAGTGACTGACCAATCGCTTTGCGGGCGTCTTCGGTCATTTTGTCGAAGCCGGTCATATATTTGCGGCGCGTGATAAAAGCTATCGCCCTGTGGGCAGCCTGTTTTATCTCTGCAATGTTTGAAGCGAGAAGTTTCGTCAGACTGTTGATGATCATCGGATGATCACGGTCTTTCAGGCGTTCAATGGTCTGAAGAACGATGCTGCTGTCTGAGTCCTTGAGGAAATTCAACAGCATTTCGGTACCGGCGTTGATCTGAAAATGTTTA
>CAZFUG010000212.1:0-7914 GCA_964522035.1 uncultured bacterium | reverse complement strand
GAATAGTCATCGGGTGAGGCGGGCAACCGGGAATGAAAAGGTCGACCGGCATCAGATCAGTGACGCCGTTATTCTGTTCGGGCTGATCACGGAAAATCCCGCCACTTATCGCACAGGCGCCGATCGCAACGACAAGTTTCGGGGTGGGAACGGCTGCAAAGGTGCCAAGAGTTGCGGACTGCATGTTCCGGGTTACCGGGCCGGTGACCATAATGCCGTCGGCGTGCCGTGGAGAAGCCACTATTTTGATGCCGAACCTGCTCAGATCAAATACAACGGTGGTAAGAACGTTGATGTCTACCTCACAGCCGTTGCAGCCACCGGCACTGACCTGTCTGAACTGAATCGACCGGCCGAACATTTCGCACTCTACTGCATTGGCAAGCTTGATTTCAGGACTGCTCACGACAAGATCGGCTCGCTTACTCACTGCCAGACGATGGTCGTTTGAAAAAGCGACAGCCCCTTCCGGGCAGACTTCGGTGCAGGCACCGCAGAAAATGCACCGGCCAAGGTCTATCTGCAGATCTTTTCCGGGCAGAATAGCCGCGGTCGGGCAGACTTCAGCGCAAAGCCCGCAATCCTGACGACATTTTTCCCGAACTATGACAGGCCGGCCACGAAGGCGGTCGGGTAACGTCGGAAGTTTTTCCGGATATGTAATTGTCCGGAAACCCTGTTGCAGACGGGCAGCCAAGATTTTCAGCATCGGTTGAACCTCATAAATCGAATCCGCAGTAAGAAAGGTTAAAGCTTTTGTTGCACAGCGGAAAATCTGATATTTCCTGATTTCGCAGTGCCATTGCCAGGCCGGTCCAGTTATGGAAGGATGGGTCGACAACCTTGTATTTTAAAAAATTTCCACGCGCATCAGTAATTGCCGTGTGACAGATTTCGCCACGCCAGCCCTCAACCAGGGAAACAACTATGGAGTCTGGCTGGCAGGCCATTTGCTGCGAGCCATTGCCGGCAGCTTTTGTTAAACCGGCAGGGAGGTCTGGAACGAGCTTCAGCAAGAAGCGCAGAGAATCCTGAATCTCATGCCAGCGAATCATGGCTCTGGCAGCCACATCTCCGGTCATTAATTCCATGGTAGGCTTGGTTGGAAAATCACCTTGCAGATATTGCCCGGTTGGCAAATCCTGACGAATATCTCTGAGTATGCCGCATGCCCGGGCTGCCGGCCCCACCAGACCGAGTGCCAGAGAATCTTCAGCACTGACTCGACCGGTGTTTTCAAACCTGGTCATCACCGACGGCGTATCCCACAGCAGCTGAATGGCGGTTTTCGTGTCTTCCTGGCCTTGAACGAGAGCTTTCGTCAGCTTTTCGATCCTTTCAGGAGAATCCAGATCAAACCTGACTCCGCCCGGGCAGAGCAGGCCACGCCCCAGACGACTGCCACAGAGAAGAGCAGTCATGTTGAGAAAATCGCCACGTATTCTGCCGCAGTATGAAGATGTCGGCAAGTAGCCGACATCACCGCCAAGTGCCCCCAGATCGCCGGTATGATTGGCGAGACGTTCAAGCTCCAGGCCGATGGCACGAATGGCGTTGGCTCTGGATGACACCTTTATACCCCGAAGTGATTCAATTATCTGGCAATAGGCCAGATAATGCCCGACGGTTGTATCGCCGGCCAGAGTTTCCATCTGATAGGGTGTTTTTTTGTGCGGGCCGCCAATCAGGGCCTTTTCTATGCCACGATGCTGATACCCGAGAGATATTTCGAGGTGAAAAACCTTCTCCCCATGACATTGAAAGCGGAAATGGCCGGGCTCGATGACTCCGGCATGAACGGGGCCAACGGCTACTTCATGGGCTTCACCGCCTTCTATGTGAAAAAATTCGGGCTTATGGTCAGATGATTGAAATCTGACGGGGCGTATCCATGGATGCCCGACAGGAGTTATTCCAAATTGCTCGGCGATTTCCCGTTCAAACATGTGAAGCTGTGGAATCAAAGGGGTGAATGCAGGATAGCTGTCTTCGACGATTGTTGAAAGCAGCTCTAATCGTCTGTCTGAGTCATGGGCAACAACGGCGAGCAGTCGCAGCTGTGCAATTGCATTGCCACAATTTACGGGCTCCATGCCGAAGAACGAGCAAACCCGGCTTTTTTGGCCAACGGCATCCGTAATTTTTTTCTGAAATTGCTCAAAAGGCAGGCAAGGAACTTTGTTGAGCGGAATCATTTCGCCGTTCGTTATAAAACATGCGTCTGTAAAAGTCATTACCTGCCTCCTGGAAGCTGCTGGAGCGGAAGGGGCGTTGAAACGGTCTGCACAATTCTGGCGGCCCTGAGAAGAACAGATTGAAATGATTGTGGCATCCAAAGCCCCAGAATCAGCAGAACTGCCAGGGGTGCCGCCACAAGAAAGGCATCTGTTTTTCGGTAAGGTATGGGGGCAAAATTTTCTGCGGGCTGGCCAAAGCCGATTGTAATCGCGTATCTAAGGGCTCCAACAAAAATGATGCCGGTACCAGCCAGAAAGGTAACTACAACCAGCAGAAGGTCTGCGTCGACCGCTGCTTTGATGATCTGGAATTCACTGATAAAAACGGCAAAGGGAGCCATACCGATCAGAATCATGATACTGGCGAATGCCCCGATGCCCCAGACTGGCGAAATTTTTATGCTTCCGGACATTTTGTCTATGTTATGTGTGCCGACAGCCTGGCCAAGACGGCCGGCAGAAAAGAAGGCCAGCGATTTCGAGACCGAATGGTTGAGTGTATGAAACAGTGCGGCAAAGGTGCCGGGAACGCCGAGCCCAAGCCCCAGGGTGATGATGCCGATATGCTCGACAGAGCAATATGCGAGGAATCGTTTAAGGTCTTTCTGAAAAAGAATGAAGGCACTGGCGAGAAGTATTGAGAATAAACCGAATCCGGTCAGAAAGTTTTGTGCCCAGCCGGCATTGCCCATTGTCGATTCGGCGATGGGAATAAACCGCATTATGCAGTAAAGAGCGGCGTTGAGCATGAAGCCTGAGAATACTGCCGACACCGGCGAAGGTGCCTTGCTGTGGGCGTCGGGCAGCCAGCTGTGCATCGGTGCCAGACCGGCTTTTGTGCCGTAACCGACAAGCGCGAAAATGAACGCAGCTTTTACCAGGGGTTTTGAGAGAAATGCCGTATTTGCCATGAGGTTGGTCCAGAGAAGGGCCTGGTTGGGGTCGAGCGGCAAATCTTTGGCAGCCAGGCGCATCAGCATGGTTCCAAGAAAGGCAAACCCGATGCCGAAAGAACAGATCAGCATGTATTTCCATGTCGCTTCGAGTGATTCGCGGGTAACCCGCATGCATACCAGAAAAGAAGTCAGAAGAGTCGTTGCTTCCATGCCGACCCACATGATCCCCATATTGTTTGATACGAGAACCAGAAGCATTGCCGCCATCGCAGGGCTCCACAATCCGGCAAAGGTGCGTGCCTGTCTGATGGTTAATTTTTTTTCGCGGATTTCTTCTCCAAAATAAACAAGAGCGAAAATTGAACTGAAACCGAAAACAAAGAGCATGACAGCAAGATGATAGGCCGACAGCTCATCGAGAAAAAGCCAGTCGCTGAATGCAAAAAACCGGCCATCTGCAAAGGTTCTGACAATAGCATGGCAGCCAACAACGATCGTCAGAAAAACACCGGCCACCGAAACCAGCAGTGCCCTCATCTGCGAAGAGGCAAATTGCGAAAGCAATCCCGCAACAATCGGCGGCAGCAGCATTATGGCAAAAACAGTCTCGTTGTTCATTGGTTGATTACCCTTTCAGACGGGTAAGCTCCTCGGTGTTGATATTGCGGAAAGCCCGGTTGAGGTAACGAATCAGGACCGACCAGATAAGGACTGCAACGAGAATATCGAGCAGAGCCCCGATTTCGACGAGAAATGGCGCATAATACAGGGTTCCGACGCCAAGCATGAAAGCGCCGTTTTCCATGACCAGAAACCCTATAACCTGACTGATAGCATTCCTTCTGCTGATTATCAGAAACAGACCGCTGAAAATAGAGAACAGTGTGGCGGGTAATACCAGTTTCGACATGTCGGTTCCGGGTAATGGCAGGTGAGAGCCCAGCCAAAGTGCTACCATAAAGGCCAGAAGACCGATAATGGTCGAAGCAATAAAACCCACATATGGCTCGGCTTCGCGCTTTGAATGAACCGCTTTAACCAGCCTGTAAAGCATCGCGGGAAAAACGAGGCCTTTCAAAGCAAAGGCCGTGATACCTACCATCATTACATCAGGGGCGATATGCGACCAGCGCGACAGCAGCGCAAAAATTCCGAGAAGCATCCCCTGGATTCCTGTCCAGGAGATGAGAGATTCAATGCGACTGCTTGCCAGAAGGCGCAGGTTGGTAAGCACAACTAGAATAATCAGAAGATCGAGCACGGTTAAGCAACCTTTCTGTCTTACTGAACGAGAAATCCGATAATTGAGAAAATACAGGCACCGACAAGAAAAAGTGGGACCATGGACATGCGGAAACGGGCCATCGTTGATTCGATAATACCGACAAAGACTGCGAGCCCAAGCATGCCGGCAAACATTGCCAGGAGGTCTATGGCAAGCGTTCCAGACCTGATCGGCACTGCCAAACCAATCAGCAGCGAACCGAGAATCCAGAGTTTCAGTGAAGCGGCATATTCGATGTAGCCAAGATCGACGCCGCTGTGGTCGAGAATCATCACTTCGTGAATCATGGTGAGTTCAAGATGGGTATTGGGGTCGTCAACAGGTATGCGCGAATTTTCTGCAAGAAAAACGAGAAAAAGCCCGGCAATAACCAGAGCCAGAGTTGGGGCGCTGGCCAACCAGATATCCGGACTGATTTCATGCATCAGCGGCGTCAGTGAAAAACTGCCGGCTTTACGGGCAACAGCAGCGAGTCCAAATAACATTGTCGGTTCGGCAAGGGCAGAAAAAGTCATTTCGCGGCTGGCTCCCATGCCTTCGAAGGCGCTGCCGGTATCCATCGCCGCGAGCACGGTAAAAAACCGCATCAGACCAAGTAAATATACGACAAGAATCAGATCGCCCTGAAAATGGAACGACGCCGGCAGGTTGCCGAAAGGCAGAAAAAACAGGCAGATGATACAGATCGCCAAACCTGCCAACGGGCCAGAAAGAAAAACCCAGGTAGTGGTTTCGCTGTAAACCGCACCTTTCTTCAGCAGCTTGATCAGGTCGTAATATGGCTGAAGAAATGGTGGCCCCTGGCGACCGGCGAAGAAAGCCTTGGTTCGATTGATAATGCCACGCAGAAGCGGGCCAAAGACCAGAGCCAATATAGGATGTATTAAACCGGTCATGGCAGCAGTAACCCCACAATCAGCAAAATCAGAAGGGTAAAGGCGATGAGAAGGACGCTCAATTGCACTACGCCATTCTGAATCCAGACAATCTTGAAAAGACCGTTTGAAATGAACTTGAATAGAGGAAAGAACATCCGTGTTTCAAAAACGTCATCGGTATGGCTTTTAAAAGAGGCTTTTGCCGGAAAATACCCACTGGTGCCTTCCATATGACTGCCGGTTCTGAGTATCGGCTGAAAAAGCCCGGTAAGAGGCTGGGCAAAAGAAGAACCGGTATATTGCATTGTAGTTGATGGGTGTGAATAACCGCACCCCCAGGTGACGGTCATACCTGTTTCTCTTTTGCTCAGAAGCCATCGCCGGATCATTGCTGCCAGAAAGGTTAACACCAGCAGGGCCAGTGCTCCGTGTGTGACTGTCAGCAGCGGTTTTTCAGCAAGATGAAAAATACCTCTAAAATCGCATTCTGCAGCAAACTGTGGATGAATTTTAAGAATTCTTTCGGGAACTTCGAGCAATAATGGGCTCGACAGGGCTATTATCAGACAAAGCAGAGCAAGAGCAACCATAGGCCATTTCATGGCCGGGCCGACTTCGTTTGCCTGGTCGGCAGCCTGACTTCTCGCCGTTCCGAGAAATACCACGCTGAAAGCTTTGGCAAAACAAGCTGCAGCTAATCCGCCGATGAGCGATAAGCCAAGAATCACCAGCATTCCTGGCGCGGTAAGGGCCGATGTTCCATACAGAACGGCATGAAAAGCGGCCATATAAATGAGAAATTCGCTGACAAAACCGTTGAATGGCGGAAGTCCGCTGATGGAAACGCAGCCGGTAAGAAAAGCTGCCGCGGTCCAGGGCATTTTTTTCAGAAGGCCGCCCAGATGGTCTATTTCACGGGTGCCGGTTTTGACAAGCACAGCGCCGGACCCAAGAAAAAGGAGTCCTTTGAATACTGCATGATTCAATACGTGCAGCAGCCCACCGGTAAATCCGATTACCGCCACGAAAGAGTTGTGCCAGGCAAGCCCGAGCAGGCCAATACCAAGGCCGATTGCAATGATGCCGATATTTTCGACGCTGTGGTAAGCGAGCAGTCGTTTAAGATCATGCTGCGACAGGGCAAAAAGCACCCCGAGAATGCCTGACGTAAGGCCGACAACCAGCAGGGCCCAGCCCCACCACCAGGCTGGAGTGCCCAGTAAGAACAAGATTCTGACGAGCCCGTAAATTCCGGTTTTGATCATTACCCCTGACATCAGGGCCGAAACATGGCTCGGGGCCGCCGGATGGGCTTCAGGAAGCCAGACGTGAAGGGGAATGAACCCTGCTTTGGTTCCGAAGCCGATCAGGGCAAGCAGAAACAGGCAACCTCGCGTAAATTCTGGCAGGCTGCCTGCCCCGGCAAAAGAGGCAAAATTGAGAGAACCGGTTTCCCGCCCGAGAAGCAGGAACAATACAATGAGAAAACCGGCGCCAAGATGCGACGCAATCAGATAAATCCAGCCGGCCCTGCTGTTGCCATGCCCTTTTCCACCAAGAACGACCAGAAAAAATGATGCAAGAACCGTTAATTCCCAGGCAAGCATGAATAGAAGGGCATCTGCCGCAACAACGACAAGAACCATACTGGCCCAGAGAGAATTAAAACAGAGCCATGAAAAACCATGCATTTTTTCATGCGGGTTGAGAAGGTAACCTGAGCCGAAAACGGCAGTTAAAAGCCCAAGCCCGAAAATTGGCAGAAGAAAAAAGGCCGAGAGAGAATCCAGATGCAGGGAAAAACTGGAAAAGGGCATTTCCCAGGGGAGTGTAAAAAAAACTTCCTGCCCTCCTGCCAGAAGCTGAATGCAGGGTATTATACCGAGGGTTCCGGCAATTACAGCCATAATTGCCGACAGTATGGAACATTTTCTGGGGTCGGACCCGGTTAGAAATGCACCAAACCCGGAAACACACATACATCCTATGGAAGCGAGCAGCAATACCACACTGTCCTCCCGTAAAGTCCACCTAGGTTCTGTTCTATCACTCACTGACCAGCATGTCAATAAATTGGGCAAAACAGGGTTGGAAAAACGCTATTGGCGCGCCTGACCAAAAGCCGAAGAATTCTGCGGTGAAAGAGTCCGCCCGAAACGAGCTTGAAACTATCAACAATAATATGCACATAGGGCATTGAAAATGCCTGAATGGTTCTGGTACACTTTGGCAAATCAAAAACCTGGTGCACCATGTATATTCTCGGCATATCGGCTTACTATCACGATTCAGCTGCCTGCCTGATCAAAGAGGGCACGATCGTTGCTGCTGCCCAGGAAGAAAGATTCACCAGAATCAAACATGACAGTGAATTCCCGATCAATGCGGTCAAATACTGTCTGGCAGAAGCAAAAATCAGCATCGGTGGTGTCGATGCTCTGGTCTTTTACGAAAAGCCGTTCATAAAGTTCGAACGCCTGCTTAAAACCTATCTCAGTTTTGCGCCCGCAGGCCTGCAGTCATTTTTTCACGCGATTCCGCTCTGGATAAAAGATAAGTTGTTCATGAAGCCGGCAATTGCCGAAATTATGCAGCAGCAGTTTGGCGGCATGCCGGCC
>CAZFUG010000211.1:0-7924 GCA_964522035.1 uncultured bacterium | reverse complement strand
TCTTAACGCCGTACGCAACATTATCAAAAATTGATAATGGCAATGGTAATGGTAACGGTGGTGGCTGTCAGGGTGGAAGCTGCCCCATCTGATAAATCAGAAATAATCGCAGGCCCGCATTTTGCGGGCCTGTTTATTTTTAGGCATTTTTACAGTATTATCCAGCCATGAATATTGCCAGGGCATTTTTTTCATTATCGGCGCTGACGGTGCTTTCGCGGGTAACCGGTTTTATCAAGGTTGCCGCCTTTGCCGCATTCTACGGACGGTCGACTGAAGCCGACATGTTCATGGCGATAATGATAATACCAGACCTGATGTATAGATTCATCAGCGAAGGGCTGGTCGCCAGTGCTTCGGTACCGATGTTCGTCGACTTGCGTGAGCAGCCTGAAAAGCTTGGGCGATCTTTCTGGACTCAGTTCTGGCTGTTGAACATCATCGGTGGTTTGCTGGCGGTTCTTTTCTCGGTTTTTTCGGGCCCGATCTGTCATTCGCTCACTCCCGGGTTTGCTCTGGAAGACCTTGAACGGATGCGCTTCATGTGGAGCATCGAAACCATCTGTATCGTGAGCGGTCTGGCAGCCGGTGTTCTCAGTTCACTGCTCAACGCCAGGCAACAGTTTGCAGTGCCGGCAATCGGGGCACTGCTGTTCAACCTTGCGATCATTGCCGGAATATTTTTTGCCCGTGGCGGGCCGGTCGAAATTATCGCCTATGCAACGGTTTTTGGCTCGCTGCTGCCGGTGATATGGCAATTCTGGCTGCTCTATCGCGAAAAGGTATTCGAGGTAAGCTTCAAGGCGGCGCTGGTTTTCGATACGGGCGTGGCAAAAGAGTTTGTGCGGGCTGTGACACCCGTAGCAATCTGGATATCGGTTCTGCCTTTCATTCCAGTTTACGAGCGCTACCTTCTGTCGATGCAGGCAGTCGGTTCGGTAGCAACTCTCAACTATGCAGAAAAGCTTTTCAACCTGCCGCTCGGCATTATTTCAATCAGCCTCGCCCACGTTATTCTGCCAAGTCTGAGCTTGTTGAGCGGGCATGGGCGGCTGCGTTTTCTCGGCAGAATGTTCGGTTTCGCAACCCTGGCTATTTTGCCGGTTGTTGCACTGATTCTGCTGTTTGCCGACGGGATTGTCAGCGTCGTTTATCAGCGCGGCCGCTTTACGCCAGAAGATGCGGCGATTGCTGCCGCTCTGTTCAGAAGTTATTCGCTCGCTTTACTGCCGGTTTCGCTTTGTATGGTACTTAATCGCGGGTATTTCGCGGCGAGAAACTATCTGATTCCCTTTTTTGCAGGGCTTTCGGCTGCGGCGGTGCAGTTTTATCTCGGGGCCAGACTGGTAAACGCCTACGGAGTGCCAGGAATCGGTTATGCTGCCGCAGCGGCTTACCTGACGCAGATGCTTATTCTGCTGGTTCTGCTCAGGCCTGGCCTGAGCAGAACTCAGACTTGATCAGTGCATGAATTTGTCTGAAGAGAGAATTTTCCGGGTCTGAATGAATTCTTCTTTATCAGATTCGGGCAGAAAGACGGCCGAGGCAAAGCCTTCGATGGCGGCAGATTTAAAAATACGACCGCTGCGGCCGCGGCTTTCCTGCCAGACAGAAGCGTTTTCTGTCACGAGTGCAAAATCTTCAGGGACTTCAACTTCGACGTTTACCGCGGCAAAGTCAACCGGAAAGACGCCCCATTTAGACACCAGGGGGCCAACCATGAAGCGGCGTCCGTATTTTTCGCGTTCAAAAAGACGGGTGAAATCATCCATCAGAAAACCGCGTTTATTGTCCGTTTCTTCTTTTTCCTGCTCGCGCAGGGCTTTTCGAACGCTGTCAACGCTGTAGTTGACCGAAACTTTGGCGTTCAGTTGAAAAACTATGCTTTCATCGGGCTGAAGCGTAAAAGTGTGTCTGGATTTATCACGGCGGTAGCCGATGTTTTTGCCGTTGACGCTGACTTTAACCTGATTCTCTGAGGTCGGGTAGAGAATGCGGAACTTGACCGAGCTGTCGACGGCATTTTTTCCCTGATTTTTGATGGTGACTTTCAGAGACGATTCGGCATCGCTGTCGTAGACTTTGACATGGGCGTCACAGCTGGTTACCTGGAAATTTTCCGACAGGCCCTTTTCGATTATCAGTTCGGGAAACCTCGGCAGCATGTTGCGCGGAGAAGCGTATGAACTACTCGAAACGGCCAGAAGAAAGAGTATGAGAAGCACTGCGGTGATTTTTTTCATATTCATGTTTACCTCCCAGTAAATGGGTAAGCGAATTATAGAGGTATTTATCACAAAATGTCAAAGCACTGGAAGTTTTATTGCGGATAGTTTAAAATGCCTCAAAACAGCCAATCTGACAGACCGAGAAAGGACCCGGCCCTTGAAAAAATCAAAGACAGTTTATGCCGATCTGCACACACACAGCACCGCCTCTGACGGTATGCTTACGCCGGAGCAGCTGGTTGAAAAGGCATGCGGTATCGGTCTGGGAGTAATCGGCATTACCGACCATGACAGCATTGACGGAGTTAAGGCCGGGGTCGCTGCCGGTGTGCGTCTTGGCGTTCGTGTCGTGCCGGGCATAGAACTGTCATGTGGCTGGGAAGGCCGCGATTCATCCGTGCATGTGCTGGGTTTATTCGTAAACCCAGATTCTCCGGCCCTTACCGGATTACTTGAAACCCAGAAAAAATCGCGTTACACACGCGCCCACAAGATACTCGATCTGCTGCGACAGCAGGGGTTCGATATGACCGAACTGGCGCAGAGCTTTGCCGATTCCCCTGAGAAGGTTCTCGGCCGCCCGCATCTGGCAAGGTATCTTGAGGCAAAGGGTTATGTAAAAGACTTTCAGGAAGCATTTGACAAATACCTGCTGCGCGGTCGCCCGGCCTATGTACCGAAAGATCATGTCGAGCCGGAAACTGGCATCGAGATTATTCATGCCGCCGGTGGTATCGCGGTTTTGGCGCATCCGGGGCTGATTCCCGACTGGGACAGAGTCTGGGAAAAAATTCAGAACATGGCCTGGGATGGCATCGAAACCTACTATTCTGAACATTCAAACAGCGACGTGCGCAAATTTCAGTCGGTCGTCGAAAGCCACAACTGGATTTCAACCGGCGGCAGTGATTATCACGGTGATTACGGCAAACATGTCGACCGTCTTGGTCAGACGGGACTTTCGCAGGAGCAGTTCGCCGAACTGCTCGAAAAATGTGCGGCGCGCGGTGTCAGCTTTTTCTGATTCCCGGCGTTTCTTCCTGGGTTTCCAGGGGGAGGGTGATGGTGAAGGTCGTTCCTTCGCCAACTTTGCTGGTGACCATGATTGTTCCTTTGAACAGCTGCACGATGCGGTGTGAAACGGCGAGGCCGAGGCCGGTGCCGTGCCAGTCGCGTTTAGTCGTGAAAAACGGGTCAAAAATTTGTTCAAGCTGATCTTCAGGAATACCGCAGCCTGAGTCGGTTACCTTTATTACTGCCGAAGGAACGGGTATCTCGATGCGTGACAGTTCTACGGTAATCTGCCCGGCGCCGGTAATTGCCTGTGAAGAGTTCAGCAGCAGGTTAACCAGAAGCTGCTGAAACTGGTTTTTGCTGCCGCGCAGGCTGCAGCTCGGGTTGGCATGCATAAATTGAATTTCGATCTTGTCGTTTTCTCTCTGGTAGCGAAGAAGCTTGAGGGTTTCTTCAATCAATGGCACAAGGTCGAAATGGTTGCCTTCGAAGCGCTCCTGGCGTGAGAACACCCGCAGATCGTCGATAATGCGCGTGATGCGGCTGATGTTGGTCAGAATCAGGTCAAAGATTTCGCGGCGCTTGGTTTCGTCTGTGCCGGCCTTCTGCAGAATCTGAACAGCGTTCGAGATGCCGGTGAGCGGGTTGTTGATCTCGTGAGCGATGCCGGCTGTAAGAATACCGAGAGCATTGATCTTTTCGGTTCTGGCGAGAACCTTTTCCATGTTGTGCTTTTCGGTGACGTCACGCAATACCACCTGAACCAGCGGTTTGCGGGCATCGGAAAGTTCGGTTGGAATGCCGCGGATCTCTAATACTGACGGAAAACCCCGCGGAAAGCCGGTGATCAGCGTGCGGGTGACTATCAGCCTGGTTTCGTAAACCTTGGCAGTCAGACGCCCGATTTCGCTGAAAATCGGTGATGTGGCGCTCAGAGACTTGATGCTCATTCCGGGTTCGATCGAGATGTCTTTGCTTGGAATGAGACTGCCGAAGCGTGAGTTGACGAAAACCAGTTTCGACTGGTCTGAAAACAGCATGATGCCGTCAGGTGAATTCTCGATCAACTGCCGGTAGCGTCTTTCTGAAATTTCGAGGTCGCGCGCAAGATTGTCGATGCGCAGATGGGCTTCTATACGTGCCAGCAGCTCGCTGCTCGAGAACGGTTTGACGATGAAATCGTTGGCGCCGGCTTCGAAGCCCTCTAGTTTTTCTTCGAGACTGCCCTTGGCGGTGATAAAAACGACTCGCAGGGTGCGCATGTCGGCATCGGCACGAATACGTCGGCAGACTTCGAGCCCGTTGAGCTTGGGCATCATGATATCGAGCAGCAGCAGGTTGGGTTTGAACTGCTTTATTTTTTCGAGGCCGTCGAGGCCGTCGAAAGCCTGGCAGACTTTATACCCTGAGAGGGTCAGGGTTTCCTGGAGATAATCGCTGATGTCCGGTTCGTCTTCGATGATGAGAATCCGGTTGAGATCATCGCCTGCTGCTGACTGGTTCACTTTGTTACTGACCTCGTATGAATACGCTCAGGGTTTCCATGTGAAAAGTGCCTGGGAACAGATCGAATGAATAAACGCTGTCTAGCTTGTAGCCCATCTGCTTGATTGCCTTGGCATCACGCCTGAAGGTCATCGGGTTGCACGAGAGATAGGTGATCAGCCTGGGTTTGATTCCTGAGAGGCCGCGCAATACCCGATGCGAAATGCCGGTGCGGGGCGGGTTCATGTGCAGGGCGGCAATGACGCCCTTGGTGATCGGAGTGTTGAAAATGGTTTCAGCCTTGCGGCAGAGAAAGCGGGTTTTCGATGAGGTGCGAGTTTTCTGGTAGGCGAGGGCATCCTGGTATGAGGAAATGTTGCACTCGACGCCATGTACTTCTTCGAAGAGATTTTCGAGCAGAAATGTCTGGGTGCCGCATCCGCAGTAGAGATCGATAAATTTGCCCTTGTGCTGCGAAGCCTGGTAGATAGACAGCAGGGTGTGAAGGATCGCTTCGGCGCCTTCAAGGTTGTTCTGAAAGAATGAGTTGGGCGAAATACGCCAGTTGCGGCCCATGAAAGAGAATGGGCCTTTCTCACGCACGAGGGTGAGATGATTACCCATTTCAGAATGGGCTTCAAGGCGACTCAGGCTGTCTGTCTGATCGAAGAAGGCCTGCATGCTTTCAAGGGTTTTCTGGCTGGGTGCGCCTTTGAGATGAAACGCGCAGTGCTGCTGAGGAGGCAGGGTTCTGATGATGATCGTGTTGATATTTTCAGCCAGTTCGCGGTTTTCCGGGCGGTTGAGGTGCTCTTCAAGCCGGTCGTAGACTTCGAGGTTGGGGCGGCACTGAACGATACAGCCCTTCATTGAAACGACGTCGTGGGAACGGTATTTGTAGTTGCCCAGAATAACCCGATCGCCATTAATAGCGACTTTCAGCTCCATTTTGTTGCGATAGCCGGTCATCGGCAGGGGTTCCATTGGGTAGACGTGTTCGGGCTGCAGAGGCTTGAGGATGAAGCGCAGGGCTTCTTCTTTTTCGTGCCGCTGGGTTTCTGGCAGAATATGCAGCCAGTGGCAGCCGCCGCATTCTGGAAAATTTGGGCATGGTGACTTGCGCCTTTTGCCTGATTCTTCAGCAATATTTTCGATTTCGCCGCGACGGTAATCAGTTTTATCTTCGGTGATTTTTATGTCGAGTCGATCGCCCGGTGCACCGTAGGGTACAAAGACCACTTTTCCGTCTTCAGTGTGCCCGAGAGAGTCGATTCCATAGGTCATGCGTTCAATTAAAACATTTTCCATTCGCGTTCCTCTTTGTTGGTTAAGGCTGCCTGGCAGCGGGTCTGCAGTGTGGCGTCGCAGACTGAAAGGCATTCAACAGCACATTTCCGTTGAGCCGGGCCTAAAATACCGCATTTGCTCAATAAATGTCAACAATTAGATTTTTTTGTCCGGGCTTTTTATCTTTTGCTTTGCCGGTAGAAATGTGTTACAATTAGCGCCGTATGCTCGACTAGGGTTGTACCTCAAAGCAGGCAATTCTTGGTCTTGCAACTAATTATAAGGAGATTTGCCATGTCTGTTACCAAAGACGCAAAAACCAAGGTTATCGAAACTTACAAACTGTCTGATAAAGACACCGGCTCACCTGAAGTTCAGGTCGCCCTGCTCACCGAAAGAATCAACAATCTTTCTGCCCACTTCGAAAAAAACCCGAAGGATCATCATTCAAGACGCGGTCTGCTCAAGATGATCGGCGCCCGCAAACGCCATCTGGCCTATCTGAAGAATAAAAACAACGAACGTTATCTCTCTCTCATTCAGAAACTCGGCCTGCGCCGCTAAGGGGAAGTAATGCAGAAATTTGAAATCGTAGCTTGTGACCTGCAGTCACAGACTGTAACCTTTGAAACCGGCGCTCTCGCCGGCCAGGCATCCGGGGCCGCCGTGGTCCGCTGTGGCGATTCAGTGGTTTTTGCCGCCGTTGTCGCCAGCAAAGAGCCAAAAGAAGGAACAGACTTCCTGCCGCTCACCGTTGACTACTCAGAAAAAACCTATGCTGCCGGCAAGATTCCCGGTGGTTTCTTCAAACGCGAAGGTCGCGCCACCACCAAAGAAATCCTTACCAGCCGCCTGATCGACCGCCCGATCAGACCTATGTTCCCTGAACACTACCACAACGATATCCAGCTGGTGACCTATGTTCTGTCATACGACAAGGTCAATCAGGTCGATATTCTGGCCATGAATGCCGCCAGTGCCGCACTGATGGTTTCCGAGATCCCGCTCGTCGATGCAGTAGCCTGCGTCAGAGTCGGCAAGGTCGACGGTAAGCTCGTTCTCAATCCGTCACCAGTGCAGCTCGATCATTCGACAATCGAAATGGTCGTAGCCGGTACCGAAAAAGCCATCACCATGGTTGAATCAGGTTCTGCCGAAGTTTCTGAAGAAGAACTGCTCGAAGCCCTTGGCTTCGCGCACGAAAACATCAAGAAACTGGCCGCCGCCCAGAAAGAACTGGCTGCGAAGGCTGGCAAACCGAAGACCGCCGTGCCGACCCCGGCTTCTGAGCCCGAAGTCGAAGCGATTATCAACGGTCTCGCCGCTGACATCAAAGATACTTTGAGCACTGCCGAAAAGACCGAGCGTGTCGAAAAGTTCCGCCAGATCGATGTTAAGCTCAAAGAGATGCTCGTTGCCCACCTCGGTGAAGAAGTTGCGCCGACCAAGAAAGACGCCGCCAAGCGTCTGCTTGAAAACGCCATCTACACCGAAATGCGCCGCATGATTCTCGAAGACAGCCGCCGCATCGACGGTAGAAAACTTACCGACGTTCGCCCGATCAGCTGTGCCGTTGGTTTCCTGCCACGCACCCACGGTTCTTCTCTGTTCAACCGCGGCCAGACCCAGTCACTCGGCATCGTTACCCTCGGCGCCAGCGGTGATTCTCAGGTTATAGACGGTCTCGACGATGAATACAAGAAGAAATTCCTGCTGCATTACAATTTCCCGCCCTTCTCGACCGGCGAAACCAAACCGATGCGCGGCCCAGGCCGACGCGAAATCGGTCATGGTGCCCTGGCAGAAAGAGCGCTGAAACAGGTAGTGCCCGCTGATTTCCCCTATACCATCCGCGTCGTCAGCGAAATCATGTCGAGCAACGGTTCTTCATCGATGGCCTCAGTCTGCTC
>CAZFUG010000210.1:0-7925 GCA_964522035.1 uncultured bacterium | reverse complement strand
AAGCAGAATAAGCCAATACAGAAGGGGCTGTTTCATAAAAATAAGAAACAGCCCCTTTTTTCATCACTTTTTCAGGTGTTGCCTCTGGCCCGGTTTATTTTGCCTGTCTTTAAAACAGGGGAATCGCCGATGAATGCTGATAACCGCTGATAATAAAAACACAATAAAAGTCATTGTGAAGAAAATCGCTATTAGCGGTCGGGATTACGCCAGAACTTATCAACTGAAGTTTTGCAATGTACCAGCAGAGCGAGTGACTTATCAGAACTCGACCGGATCAACCAGCGTTTTCGGGGTTGGCGGTGCGGTAATGGCAGTTTTGAGGCGTTCGATGGTTACGTCGGTGCCCATGCCGAGAAACTTGCCGTTTTCGTCGATAGGCCAGCTGCCCTGAACGCCGTTAACGATTTCGAAATGACTTTCGACTCTTTTTAGAAACAGCAGATACTGACTGCCTTCTTTGAATTCAGGCGCGTCTTCGATGCCGCGGTAATTTTTTATCTTGAGATTGTCGCCGGCCTTGCCGTCGCCTTTGAACAATTCGCCGGCTTCGAACAGGCATGCAAGAACTTCGGGGCCTTCCGGGATTTTACCGGCAGATTTTATTCCTTTGATCGTGCCTTTGACAATTAGATCTGCCTGCTGTGACAGGTCTTCGAGAGTCAGGGTTTCGATCATGGCGTGTCCTCCAAGGGTCAGCAGCAGCATCAGCAGAGTAATAATCGCTCTTTTCATCTTTATCCTCCGTCGCCCGCAAAATTGTCACAGATAAATTGTAGCAGTTTTTCAGTCGGTCGGTAAAGTTTTGCAAACACGTTGACAAGCTGAGCCCGGGTTGAGATTATTTTATTATGCCTGCCACTCAGATCGCTTTATCTATGCCTCGCAGTCAGCGCGGTTTCGCCATAATGATCGCCCTGATCATCGGCACCGTGCTGCTCATTCTCGCGGTGTCGCTTTATTCGTTCGTCGGGCACCAGCACAGCGGCATGCAGACGATCGTCAACGGCGAAGTTGCTCACTTTCTCGCTGAGGCGGGTATCAACAGCAGTATTGGTTCGGTGCGGGCTGCCATTGCCAGAAATCTCGAAGGCGGGGCCGGGAAAAAGCTCTCGGAGTTGCTGCTTAAACCAGGTGAGTTCAGCGATATCTGCATCAACGATCTGCTCGACCCCGTCTGGAACCGTGACCTGGAAACGTTCGCCCGCGAAGTCGACAAGGATGCTTCGATTCGCGTCGATGTCTGGCTGCGCGATTTTACGCCGACCGAAACCGAGGCTTCGAGCTGGGCCGACCCGGTTGCAAGACAGGGTTTTCTGGTGATTGAAGCGGTCGGCAGCTACAAAAGCTCACAGAGGCACATTGCCGTTAAGCGTCAGGTCAAGGTGGCGAGCATCGCCCCCGGCCCGCTGGGCAAGTTTACAATGTATGTCGGCGATGCGGCACGACGTAACGAAGATGCTTTCAACCTGATCCGCAATGACTACCGAGGTATGATCACCGACGGGCCGCGGCCGCTGATCGTTTACAACCACGCTACCACCGACACCCCTCTTGAACCTGGCAATATCGCCGATATTCTTAAAGAAGAAAAAATGCCCGACTGCTGGCAGCGACGCGGCTGGGTCTGGCTTGGCGGTCGTCGGGTCAGGTTGAATCTCTGTTCGGGTGCCGGTGACCTTGGCGAAATTTTTCATTTTTATGACGTCAGCAACCCGAATGTTTTTTCGCCGATAAAATTTGCGACACCGCAGTCTTCGCTGCCGCCAGCTTTTTCCGGGCCGTTGAGCCTGCCCTGGGATAAAAGCAACGAGTCGATCCGCCAGGTGAGCTACAGTTTTGGGCACAGCTTTGTGCTCGATGGCTTTCATGATCGCAGCAGTCGCCGCGAAACCGAAGCGATGTACGAAGGCAATATTCTGTCTTCAGGCGAAAAGAATCATTACAGTTCGAAGTCTTCGATTTTGCACCTGTTTGGCGATGCCCGCAAGGGTTTTCAGTCGCGCACGCGCGTCTTTGGGCAGGTCAATGCGGCTTTCATCAGGTTTGCCAATCTTGAAGTTAAACCCGAAGAATCTGATGCTGCCGCCCTGTTTGCCGCTGCGAGCCCGCCACCTCTGTATCTGCTGAAGTCGGTATCCGAAGACGCTTACAGCAGTTCGGTCGATATTTTTGAAGTCGGCCGTCGCAGTGTTGGTGGCCCGCTTCTCAAGGCCGGCATGCTTTTTAAATCTTATAACGAATACGCGCAGCTTATGAGCCGGGTTGTTGAAATGCCCTATATGGAATCATACAACAGCATGCAGGATGTCTATGATGCAAAGGTTGGGCGTACTTTTCCGTCGTCGGCCGGAGTTTTTGCGGGCGAAAATGACAATCAGGTCACTTTGCAGCGCAATGGGCATGTGTTCTATAAGGGTCAGCCGTCAGCGGACTCTGTCGCTCAGCTTCTTGCCGGGAGAGTTCAGATCGAGGTCGATACGCTCAACGAATTCTGGGAGCGCTTTCTTAACGAGAAGGGCGAACTCGAGCTGAACGCGATAGTCAGAATCAGAAACCCGCGTGGGCTCGATATGCAGATTCCGGCCGCCGGGCGCCCGCAGCCGATGGTAGTGCGTGGCGGCGGCATGATAGTTCTTGATTCAGGCAATCTGGTGCTGCGCGGGGTGACCTGTGCCGATGCCGATCAGATGCTGACAATAGTGCTTGGCGGCAACGGGTCGGTTTCTTTTGCTTCAACCCAGCCGAACCATATTAATCTTGTTGCCCCCGCCGCTGAGTTGGCTTATGGTTCGAAGTTCGATCTGTTCGGCACTCTCTGTGTCGGTTCTATCTATGCCGATCACCGTTTTCAAGGCGGGATCGCGCGTTTCAGACCCGGCCAGGACCCGACTGCGGCCGGCTACGACCGCTATTACCGGGTATTCGTCGACCCGAAGGATTCATACTGGAATGAATAGAAAAGCAGGCCGCAGCGGGCTGTCGCTGATCGAAATCGTTTTGTCGATGGGCATTCTGTCGCTGATCATGCTGCCCGTTTTCATGACTTTTTCTTCCGGCAACGTCAATATTCAGGTTACCGAATCTGAATTCAGGGCTCATACTGCTGCCCTTGAGCTGATGGAACAGATTGTTTCTTTGCCCTTCAACCACATAAAGCCAGGAAGTTATGATTCTGCGCAGGTAGTTGACGGGGCACAGTTCGCCAACAGCCCGGTGCTTTTCAAGATTACTGCGGTCGATGACCTGAAGCCATCTCTGAAAATCGAAGAGATTAAGCGCGATAACAAGGTGGTTTTCAAAAAAATTACGGTGAAAATCGCTTTTCCGTCGGCGCGTGCGGCTGATAAAACACGTGAATTCACTCTAAAAACGCTGGTGGCCAATGAAAGTCGTTAATAAAAAGCGGCCGGGTTTTACCCTTACCGAGATCCTTGTGGTCTGCGGGGTTTCAGCCATTTTTCTTGGCACCGCCATTATGTTGTTCACCAATTTCAGACAGGGGTATTCACGCAGCGAAAACGTTGCCGTATTGATGCAGGAAAGCGCACTGTTCATCGCTAGATTGCGCACTGATCTGAATAATGCCGTGCTCAGCGGCCCGGGCGGCGGAAATATCGAGCAGCA
Organism: uncultured bacterium; assembly: GCA_964522035.1. Taxonomy (GTDB): domain Bacteria; phylum Muiribacteriota; class Ozemobacteria; order Ozemobacterales; family Ozemobacteraceae; genus Rifleibacterium. The sequence continues at coordinate 4,298 of CAZFUG010000210.1, read as the reverse complement.
GCTTCAGGCTTTTCCCGACCATCTGACTTTTAACATTTACAGCAGCCGGCATGGTCGTATTCTGCCGGTGGTTTACACCTATACACGCGGAAAAGACGGCGGAAGTCTTGCCAGGCGCGAGGCTGACGAAGCAGAAAAAGTGCTGATAAAGGAACATGTGGCGTCTCTTGCCTGGCAGATGCAGCTTGAGCATTTCGCTACCGGTGGTTCAGGAACATTCCGTATCAGTCTGGGGCTTGATCTGCAGCTGAAAACCTCTTCGGGCAAGGAAAAGCCTTTCTCCATCAAAACTTCGCTGTTTCCGGCGAGATTGAACCGGCAGCTTAACAATCCTTGAATTTTGTTCTGATAGTGTGTGCCGTGATTTTTTTGCAACGAACTGTCAGAAAAACTCGTATAATTAGATGGAAGATATGTACGGCGGGAGGCTATTATGAACAGAAGACTGACATTGGCGCTGTTCGCGCTTTGTTTTATGCTTGCCAGCGTTTTTTCAGTGGCAGGCGAAGATGGCAGTTACCTTTACACGATTTATCGCGCCGGCGATTCGGGTACTTCTGCCGTCAGCGATGAAGGCGTGCCGCAGTATGTCGAAAGCACCGACCAGCCTCCCGAAGTGGTCGATGTCCCGGACCCGGTAGGTGACCCGGCGCAGCAGAAGGCGATCGAAAAGCTGCAGAACGTCATCAACAGTCTTATGCGTATCATTGCCGGTAAAATCTGCGGCACCCGCATTGTGGTTGTTGTAATACCCTGCCAGCGCATTGTGCCGAAACCTCCGACTTCTACTGCCACCTCGACCGCCACACAGACACAAACTCAGACACAAACTCAGACACAAACTCAGACACAAACTCAAACACCGACTCAGACCCAGACTCAAACTCAGACCCAAACTCAGACCCCGACGCAAACACAGACTCAAACACAGACTCAAACTCAAACGCCAACCCAGACTCAGACCCAAACACAGACTGCAACTGATGCTGAATCGATTCGTGCTTCAGTTAAGGCCAAATATAATATCAGTCTTGCCAATGGTACTAATGGCCGTGAATGGAGTCTTAACCAGCTGAAAGCTGCTGATGAAGCTTTTGGCGAGCTTCCTGCTTTTTTCCGCAAGTGCACTGACATGGTTTACCGTGATGGTGAGCCCAATGCTTCGTTTATTCCGCCGAGCGCCGCAGCTTATGTCATAGTGCCTGAGCGCAAGGTTCATATGCTTGACCTGAGCGTTAAAATGACTCAGGGCGCATACAATTCTCTTACCGCCGCCTATGGTCGCGCACCGACCACTGAAGAACAGATGGCCTACCTCAAACATAATTTCAAGCGCACCCTGGTGCATGAAATGACCCACTGTTTCCAGAATACCTACCCGCAGGTCTATCAGACATGGTCAAGAACTTTCTGGCCTGGTGGCCGCCTCGCCGGCACCTGCCCCACCGGTTATGGCCGCACTCAGCCTGCCGAAGACATGGCTGAATCGGTTGCCACCTATTACACCGGCGGCTCGATCAGAAATGGCATGTTTGTTTCGCGCAGCGGTGCCACGATGGACCTCAACCGCTACAACTTCATCAAACAATATATTATGGATGGTAAGGAATACCTGCAGTAAAGGACCGGGTTATGATTAAAAAGCTGACTGTGTTTTTTGCTCTGGCTGTTGTATTGCTGGTTTCACCGGCAATGGCTCAGAATGCCAGTTATCTCGATTCGGTTTACCAGACCCTCGAAGTGGCAACTGGCACCGACGCTTTAACGGCCCTTAAAAACTCGATAAACGAAAAATTCAATGTGGTAATTGCTGAAGACGAGGGCGAGAATCAGAACACCTGGAGTCTCAACTACGTTCAGGCGATAAAAGAGGTATTTGAAGCGGTTCCGGCGAGCTTCAGCATGTATACCCGCATGGTATTTCTCGACCCGTCGCCGGTTCAGTATGAGACAAAATACGTCGGCTTCAATGATCAGCACGGCATAATCTGGGCTGGTGCCGGGGTAATGACCCCTTCAGTTATGTATTACCGCCGTTTTAAAGAAGTTTATGGCAGCACTCCGACCGAGGCTCAGCTATTGGCGCGCTTTAAGACAATTCTTGTGCGCGGCATGACTTACAGCTTTCTACAGCAGAACCCTGATATTGGCAAGAAATACGCTGCCGTTGCCGCCGGTTCGACTTTCCCGACCAAGGTCTATAGTCCGGCTGCCGAAACCAATATGATCACTGCGCCAGGCAAAATTTCAGCGTGGATCGATCTGGCTTTCGCAGTTTCGATGTATTGTACTGACCCCGCAACTCTGCAGAGCAAATATGCCAGTCGCTTCGATTTCATAAAAACCAACCTGATGAACGGGCAGAGTATCAGCGGCTGGAACGACAAGCCGATCAATGACGGTGGCAGCAATAATAACGGTGGCAACAACAATGCCAGTGGCACGGTTGAAACTCCGGGTACCCGCCCCCCTCCCGCTATTCCTGATGGCGATTATATGCCGGTTGTGACGCAGGTTGACGTTGGTACTGCCGCAGCTTCGCTGCCTGCTGAGCATAAAGAAGCTCCAGAACTCCTGCGCAGTGCTATTGCCGAGCTTTTTGCCGAACTGCCGAAGTTCTTCTCGACCTGTACCGAAGCGATTGCTTATGTGCCGACTACCGACACTGAAACCGCCTTTTCGTCTGAGGGCTTTGTATTCATTACTCAGAATTCATGGTTTATGCCCTCGTTCGTCGCGCTCGACGACGCAGCCCGCAACAAGCGTTTCAAGCAGATTCTGCTGCGCGAAATGACGCTGCGTTTTCTCTATTTCCACCCCGAAGTGACCGCAAAATGGAAAGAAAAATTCGACAAGAACATGAGCACTTTCGATGCCTACGTCGACATGACTCAGGCCGCTGTGCTCTATTACTCGGCCCCCGCCTATCTGAAGCAGATCAACAACGAGCGCTACGAATTCGTTAAAACGGTGATCATGATCGGCAAAACCTTCGAGTAATCTCTGTTCTCACGAAAAGTCTGAAACGGCCCGCTGCTGGCACACATGTCGGCAGCGGGTTTTATTTATGTTTCATCCTCCCCCGCGAACGCGCGGATTTAAGCCTTTATTGATAGATATGCTTCCGCTGCCCGCTTTCGTTGAGGTGCAAGCCCTCTGCTGGAATGACAAGAAGTTTGCTTTGCATGGAGTTGCACACGCAGAGTCGCGAGTATAGAGCGGTTCTGCTGAGCGAAAAAACGAGGGTTAAAGTCTAGCTGAAGCACCTGGCAGTATCAGGATAGATGCTGCGGGTATTGCTGACATTCTGTCAGAAAAACAGTATTTAAACAGAAAGCTTTTATGTCGTGTGGCCAGTTGCGGCAGGCGACGCCCGCTTACACTGCACCGCCAGCCGCGGCGGTGAGAAGTAATTAATAGGTTTTTGTATGGGGGTTTCAGGCAACGGAGACGAATCATAGAACGGCTTTTTTAAAAAATGCGGCCGTTTGTGCTTTTATTTGGGGTCAGTTGCATGAAAAGGCTGACTCTAAATCGCAAAAGCCGTCAGGGGATAGAAATCTTGTTGCTGGCAGTTATAATGCCGCCGGCTCTTACGACCAGTGCTACTTTGTCGCCGGACTTGAGCTCGACTTCGATGGGCAGGAGCTGTCCGTCGCGAAATTCGCATTTTACGTAATTCTTGTTGATCTGGATAAAGCCCGGGCCATTGAAGCGGATGGCGCCGATATCACGCCATTCATTGTCGTAATCGGCGTTGTGCAGCAATTCGCCCGAAGCCCGGTATTTGCCGTTTGCGGCCGGTGCCAGATTGAACTTGATGCTCAGTGAGGGAAGGAAGGCTCTGATAACCTCGGCGCAGTTGAATACTGCCAGAGGAATAAGAACTTTTGCCTGGCTTTCTGCCATATTCGGCATGACGTTGAAATGCGGGTTTTTACGCCCGTATTTGTCGTTGTCATTGATGACTTTGGCAAAGGGTGAGCCTGTTTCTTTGGCCATAGCTACCCAGCCAACCGTCTCAAACCAGGCGTAAAAGATACCGGCCTCATGTTTGAGTTTGGAAAGCTGGGGTGATGGGTATGGGCGTTTTCGGTTGCGCGGAAAATGCCATTTTTCATAATCAAAAATTGAATCGTTACTGAAAAAATGCCGGTTGGTGAAGGCGGCGAGGTTCTTCATAAGCTCAGGCAATTCAATGTCAGATGCGATTTCAAATTCGGGAACGGGTTTGAAGTCAGGGCTTTTGTGCCTGTCGCCCATGATTTTGCGGATCATTTTTTCTTTTACGTTCATTT
>CAZFUG010000209.1:1353-7930 GCA_964522035.1 uncultured bacterium | reverse complement strand
CTGGTATTCCTCGTGCAGACCCATATAAATGCCGAGCAGTGAATTCTGCAGCTTGGCATTGCGGGGGTCGAGTGATGAAGCTTTTTCATATGAGGCAATCGACAGAAACAGTGAGGTATCCATGGAGCCAAGAAATCTGAATGCCTGACCCATGACGTAATAGTAATGCGCGGTGCGTGGAATCAGTGTCAGCGCACGTTTGAGATCTTCTTCCGGTTTCATCGGCTCAAAATAGCCATTGGGCCGGTGTCGCAGCGCCTGGAAAATCAGACCCTTAACCAGCCAGTAATCGCCATTTTTACCAAGGCGTTCTTCTGAATCGAGCAGAAGTTCTTCGAGGGCATGATCCTTGTCGTTTTTGGGATCGTCTGCCTTGTCGATGCTCAGCAGCAGGCCGTTGAAGAATATGTCACGCAGCCGTTCTTCTGGAGCGAAGTCTTTTTTTTCGCTGCTTTTGAACAGACTGGTGCTCATTTTGATCAGTTCGTCGCGACGGGGTGTGTCGGAAAGCTTGATCAGGCTGAACCAGCGTGAGATGGCGTGCAGTTGCGCCAGTATGTTCCCCGGCTGCTCTGAAATATACTTTTTCAGCAGTGTCAGGTTGAAATCGCTGTGTTTGGTTTTTTCAAATCGTATCTCTTCGATACCGAAAAGTGGCAGGCCAAAATCCAGATTAACCTCAGCCCGCAGTGCTGTTGTAATGGTTAAGATAGCGATAAGGGCCAGAAGAATTGCTTTGAACGAAGATTTGCTCTGCAGTGTTGCCTCCGTGTTTGCCCGTCTGATTTTATTTCCAGGTGCGGGTTCGGGTGAGCTTGTTGCCACCCTCGTTGATTGTCAGTTCGATTGAGCCAGGCTGATTCGTATCGTTGGCGACCGAAAATTCAACAACCTGAACGTTGTTGATGATCTGGCCGAGCTTTTTGAACCAGTCAGCCAGCTTGCTGCTGTCGGGAACATACGAATAATAACCATCGGTGCTGTTTGAAAGATTGCGCAGGTTGGTCACCTCAAGCCAGCCGAAACCAAACACGAATACAGAAATATTGTGAATCTGGCAGCGACGGATAACATCGTCGATGCTGGCAGTTGAAGCATTGTCATTGCCGTCGGTAGTCAGAATGACGAACCTGAAATGCGGACGGGTCTGAATCTTGTCGACTCCGGTGTCGATGCCGTCAAACAGTGCCGTATTCTGCAGGTTGATACGTTTCTGAATTGCGGCGGTTATTGCATTTTTGTCGGTGGTGAGGGGCTGGACTTCGTTGACCTTGTTGTTGAACTTGATAACTCCAGCAGAGAAAGGAATCAGTATCTGCCCGATAAGGTCAGAAAAATTCTTTTCAATGGCGGTCAGATCTTCAGGAAACATACTGCCTGAATAATCCATGACGCACGAGTAGCTCATCGGGTCAGTCATGCTCTGATAGGCATGCAATGGCCTGACTTTTTCTACGACAGCATTGAGGTCTGCGCCATTTTTATCTTTAGCGGCAAGAGTGACATTTCCTGCATTTATGACCTTGACCGGGCTGCCGTCTTTGTCGGTCATCGACACGAACATATAGAACTTTTTCGCTTCATTTTTTTCGATGCCATGAATGCGCAGGGCATTGCTGAAATCATCTTCAGGTTTAAGATTCGGGTGATACGAGCTGAAGAAGGTCAGATAGCGTCTCAGCGTTTCGAGCAGAGAGTTGGAAGCGCCGAAACTCGATGCCATCAGATACCATAGGATACCCAGGCACAGAAGCATGAACAGAATCAGGAACAATATATATTTCCAGACGGGAATTCTTAGCCTTTCGCCTCCTGGAGCAACTTCTACCATCGGTCTCACCCCGTGATCATTTGAATTGCCCACATGATACCACAACTGCCGTGAATCATACAGGGAATGATCACAAAGCACCGAAATTCCTGCGATAGACTGAAAATATTTCAACCTGAAATAAAAAGGTTGCATTATTGTATAGATAATGATACTAAAATAATGTCATTATGAACGATAATGACTGAAAATCTTTTGGAGGTGTTCTTATGAAACGAATTCTCTGGGTAATGGTAGCGTTTGTTTTTCTTCTGGGCTTGAGCGGTTGTAGTCTGTCAGATGATGATGATAGTGGAACCGGCTTGGTTGCTGTAAATCCGCCGGCTGATGCTGCAGCGTTCAATGGGGTTAAGATAAGTTTCAATCCAACGATAAGCTTTACCAGCAACGGAACCAGCAATGAATTCAGCTATTTCAATAATTCGGGTGACAGCAGTATTTTTCCATCAGCTGATAAGTCTTCGCTGACTGGCAGTTATACGTATTCGGTTATCGAGGGCGCGCGCAGAAAAATCGATTTCGTATTTCCCGACGCGGCCAGAAACTTCAGCATCGAATTGAATGGCTTTTTTGGAGTTGGCAAGGTAGTTGCCGGTTTTGCAGTTACCAAAGTTGGTGATACTTCTAATACTGCTTATACCGCTCAGATCGTAAGCGGTTCTCTTCAAGGTTCTGAATCAGCAACTACTGCTTCTGGAGGTTCTCAGACAACCGGAGAGCAGGTGAGCACTCCCGCTGCTCTGGTAGGAAAAGTTTTTGATCTGACCTTTGCCGAAGCTCCGGTCTTTTCTCCAACACCGAAAGTGCCTGCTGGATTTCCCTACAAAGACGGTAATGTGCTGAAATTTACGTTCAGTTCCAGTAATATTCTGACGGTTGGCGATGATTATCGCAGTGTTGGACTTCCCAGAAAATACGCAGATTCGCCTGAATATGTCTGGTATGACGCGGTTAACAAGTTGAACTATTGTGTTCTTCTGAAAGACGATGGAACCTTGTACAAGATAAAGGTTCGCGCTGACACATACGTTTATTCAAGCGACGATCTGCATGCGAGTTATTACGGAATGTTCTACATTCCGGTTCTCTGAAAAAAAAGAGCGGCAAACGGGCCGGGACATTGTTTATGGCCCGTCTGTCGCCGCACAAGAAAGGTTGGGTTGGGTGGGGGAAAAATCAGAGGAGGGCTCAAGTCTGCCTTAAACTGAAAATACTGCAGAAGAGTCTTACTGCCGCGCCGTAAAACATGCTTAAAAGGCTTACAGCCAGAAAAGGACCTACCAGTTGTGGCTCGGCAAGATTCGTCAGAACCATTATCAGGCCGCTGATTGAAACCACGATGCCGGATAGCCAGGCGCCCTGACCGATGGCGTGCAGTTTCCCTGAGCGCGTCTGGCCTGGACCTGCAGAAAAAAGAACTGCACCGGCAATGCCCATGATAACAGCGGCGGCGGCCGGCATATCGATGAAACTGGTCGGGGAACCGCTCAATAAAACCGGAAGTGCGACTACTGCAGAAAGCATTAATGCTCCGATGTAATTGGATGTGCTCATAATTTGCCCTTTCGGTGGAATTATCCGGTTGAAAAGGTAAGAGCATAAACTATGCCAGATCATGAAACCCTGATTGGATAAGGGTGTCGCTGGTAGGTGAGTGCCAGGATATGAATGCGTGAGGAAAATCTGCCGTGAAAATCGGGAAAATTTCCCTGCTAAAATAAAACCGGGGCATGCCTGAGCATGCCCCGGTAGTTATCAGCTATTAGTTGCCGGTAGGAGCCGGAGCAGCGGGAGCTGCATCAGGAGCCGGAGTGGCCGGAGCAGCCGGAGCATCAGCGGCGGGGGCAGCGGGGGCGTCAGCAGCCGGAGCAGCAGCGGGAGCTGCATCAGGAGCGACAGCAGCCGGAGCGGCGGCCGGAGCAGCTGCGTCAGGGGTTGTTGCTGCAGCGGGGGCAGCAGCCGGAGCAGCGGTAGTAGCGTTTGCATCGGCCGGTTTTGCTGGTTCAGAACCGCAACCTACAACAGCCATAGCACCACAAAGAACAAGACCAAGAGCGAGCTTTCTCATATTTTTCTCCTTGAACAAGAACGATAGTTCAGTCGTTTTCGTTGTTAACGATTAGGCGTGTACACTACTGCAAAGTTTAAAGAAAATCAAGTTTTATTGTGTTCCGGCCCAAAAAAATGATTTGAAAAATATCGCTGACTTTGTCTTAATGCGGCTATAATCAGATAAAAATGAATCTTTTCAGCGAACATTTTTATTATATTTTGTTTTTTGCCCTGTTTGGTCTTATGCATGCGGGGTTTCTGGTTCATGCACTGATAACTGGCCGAACCAGTGTTGAATTTAGAAGATATCTCAGGTCAAAAAAGCCGGTTTATTTCTGGTTTTATACTTTCATTTATCTGCTTACAGCTGTGTTGTTTTTCTGGGGGGTGGGACATGAGCTTGCTCTGTATATCACTTTGACTCCATGACCCAGACGCCGGCCCAGTCATCTGCCGGCGGATTCTGCTTAAGAAACTGCGCGCGTTCTATATAAATTTTACTTGGCTTGTCATTGGGGTTGATTTTCAGACAATCACTGAAAATTTTGATCGCGGCATCCCATTTACGGGCGCGGTAAGCGGCCAGTCCGTCTTTGAACAGGCCCATAACCTCACCAATACCAGGAAAGCTTTCGCGGGTGTGGTAGGAAAGCACCTCATAAATAGCTACTGGCCTGGTCTTGCCCTTAACCACTACCAGATCGACCTCACGCAGGCGATAGGTGCCTTTCAGTTTGCGCATGGTGAATTCGCTGATGAGGATCTTCGAGCCGTATTGCTTGCAGGCAGACTCAAGACGGGCGGCGAGGTTGACGCCGTCGCCGATAATTGTAAAGTCCATGCGCTTGCTTGAGCCGATGTTACCCGAAACAACCGTGTCGGTGTTAAGCCCTATACCAATATTTACAGGCAGTCGGCCATCGATGCTGCGCTGTAGATTCCATTTGTTGAGGGTTTCAATCATCGCGATCGAGGCCCGAACGGACCGGTCAGCGTCATCTTCATGCGCGACCGGTATGCCGAAAGCCGCCATGATGGCGTCGCCGATGAATTTGTCGAGCATGCCGCTCTCCTGCTGAATGCAATCTACCATCAGGGTAAAATATTCATTGAGCAGAGCCACTGTACCCTGTGGGCCAAGCTGCTCAGTCAAAGTCGTAAAACCGCGGATGTCGGAAAAAAGAACCGTGCATTCAACACTTGACCCGCCGAGCAGTTCTGTGCCGGTTGCCAGCAGTCGGTCAGCGATTGCCGGGTCCATGTAGCGTGACATGGTTGATTTAAGACGTTTTTCGGTGCTGATGTCTTCGATGACGATCATCGAGCCGATGCGCTTCTGGTCGATATTGAGCAGCGGCTGTACCGTAAGATTGACCGACAGTCTTTCATCCTGGATCTTCAGCGGGGCGTCGACTACCGTTTGCTGCTGCTGGGTTTCCATTACCAGCTGCAGTTTTTCCATTACCCACTGGTTTTCACCAGAAAACAGGTCTGATGCCGGCCGGTTTAGAATTGCCGAGCCTGAAGTTTTGAGAATTCTCGCGCAGGCAGCATTGCAGGTCGCAATTTTCCCTGCTGCGTCGAGAGTTATCAGGCCGTTTGACATCGATTCGAGCATCGCTTCGTTATAGTTCTTCATCGCCTGAACGTCGGCGAAAAGCTTTGCATTCTCGAGGGCGATCGATACCTGAGCTGTAAACGCGCGAAGACGAGCTTCGTCTTCATGGGTGAAAGGGCCGCCGTGTTTGTTCAACACCTGGGTGACGCCGATGGTGCGGCCATTCTTGTTGATTACCGGTACGCAGAGAATCGAGCGGGTAAAGAAACCGGTTTTCTTGTCGAATGATGGATTGAAGCGAAGATCGGCGTAAGCGTAGGGAATATTGATCGTGCGGCTCGACTGAAAAACCGCACCGGCAATGCCGACATGGCTTGGCAGCCTGATTTGGGCCGATTCAAGACCCTGCCCGACTTCTGACCAGAGTTCGTTGGTTTTGTCGTCATGCAGAAACAGGGTTGAACGTTCGGCGTTGAGCATGCGCGTCGCCTCAGCCATGACGTTCTGCAGCAGCGAACCCAGCTTAATGTCTGAGGTCATCTCTGAAACGACATTGATGAATTCGAGCTCCTGCTTGCGAATGGTTTCCATCTGTTCGATAAACTGCAGACTCTGCAGGGCCATGGCTCCCTGTTCCATCATCGCCTGCAGCAGTCGGAGATCCTGCTGATTGAATCTGCCCTTTTTCTTATTGAGAACCTGCGCAACCGCCATCGTTTCGCCCCTGGCGGTCTTGATTGGCACGCAGAGAATATTGCGGGTCACAAACCCTGTTTGTTCATCGATATTGCGATTGAAGCGCGGGTCGGCATAGGCGTCAGGTATGATCACGCCTTCGCCCTTGGTAAAAACATAGCCGGCAACCCCGCTGGTATTGAGAATGCGGATTTCGCGCATGAAGTTGCCCATGGCGACGCGTGAATAAAGCTCGTTGGTATTGCGGTCAATCAGAAACAGCGAGCCACGCTCTGAATTCAGTTTCGAAGTTGCAGTTTCCACAAGAATTTTGAGAACCGCATCGAGCGAATTCATTGCCGACATTTGCTTTGAGATGCCGAGCAGCAGTTCTGCCTCTGCCAGTCGCTTCTTCTGATTTCTGATGATGGTTGCCGGGCTGCTTGCTGCAACTTTACCGG
>CAZFUG010000209.1:0-1343 GCA_964522035.1 uncultured bacterium | reverse complement strand
TTATCCTTTTAAACTGCCTCTCAAGCTTTCAGCCGTTCCATTTCCAGGCGCATTGCCTGAATCGTTTCCTGCAGCTGGGCGATCTCATTCTTGGCCTGCATGCCGGCTTTATGAACGGCATTCTCCCTTTCCGCTCTGCTCAACTCAAGTTCTTCGCGCAGTTTGCCGGACATCGCTCTTAATTGTTGTATTTCGCCGGTGTAACTGACGTTTACGGCCTGGACCGCCGCATCTTTTTCACTTAGAAGCCCTTCGAGCTTCGAGCGCAGGCCTTCGATATGCTTTTTCAACTGGGTGATTTCATCCTGGCGACTTGCAAACGCTCGCTGGACTTCCTGATCGCGCTGGATTCCGAGGCGCTCGAGCTCATTGCGCAGTTCACCGATGGTTGCCTTGAGCTGGCCAATTTCTAGGGCCGAATCTCTTTTGGCGGCCTGTACTGCGTCGTCAATCATTATCTGCCGTCTTTCGAGCTCAGTGCGCAGTTCGATTACGGTACGCTGCAGGTCACGAATTTCGGCCTGAGGATTCTGTCCGCCCGCTTTTTTTGCAACTTTCATCTGATAACGCAACCTCTTCCATTAAAAAAGCGGCAGATAGTCTCCGCCGCTTTTTATGGTTAATGGCTTATTTTACCACTTCGCCCTCGATGGTGCCATACAGGAACTTATGCTCCAAAAAGCGGACCCGAAAAAGAACTCGCCCACAGTTTTTTTAAAGAAGATGAGGTCCGAGCTCTATTTTCTTCCTTTCATAAACTCGAACTTGATTTGGATAAAGCAGGGAGTTGGTTTATCACAGCGGAGAAATAGTGATGGTATGTATAATAATTAAAAGAATGAGCGAATTTACTTTTACTGGAATAGCAAAATCAGGAGTCGCATACACTATACGCTATTTAAATAGCGGTGACGTAGATGCGTTGCTCTCTTATGTAAATAAACTTTCAAAGGAGAAGACGTTTGTGCTTCTTCAGGGGGAACAGTTAACTTTCAAGGAGGAGGAAGAGTTTGTCTCAAAAATTATTAAAGAAATGGAGGAGAGGAAAGCAGTTTGTTTGGTGATAGAGGTAGATAAGAAGATTGTTGGGATTTCCCAACTCAATATGAAACCCCGAGCTACTTCCCATGTTGGAGGGGTAGGAATATCAGTCGATTCGGAATTTAGAAATCAGGGGTTGGGAAGATTATTTTTAAATACCCTTGTCGATCAGGCAGTAAAAAATATTCCTGATCTTAAAATAGTTGATCTTTCCTGCTTCTCAATAAACGAAGCTGCTTTGCATTTATATAAATCCGCAGGATTTATCGAATACGGCCGCCTACCGAAAGGAATAAAATATA
>CAZFUG010000208.1:0-7930 GCA_964522035.1 uncultured bacterium | reverse complement strand
GTAGCCTGCAGGGCTCGCACATCTGACGGCCTGATTCCACCGATACTGAAAACGTGGCCATCCTGGCTGTTTTTAAAACGGTAGAGCAGAAACGGTGTCACCACCCCGACTTCTGGAATCTTCGCGATGCTGGCCGCCAGATTTGCCGGAAGCAGGCGGGTAACCACCGTTGGCTCGGTAAAAAAGCCTTCGTTAACCGGGTCAAGTGGCCTGGCCGTCTGGCTATCACCGGCACCGATAAGGTTCATCGGCGCGTAGGCAAGAAACTTGTTGCCCATATAGTTTACCAGGGCGTTTTTAGCCTGCAGGTCATACTGCAGCATCATAACCATGGCGGTAATGAGCATACAGCCGAGAAAAAAGCCTGACAGACCGGCGAGGGTCCGCAGTTTTCGTCTCTTCAGCTCTCGCAGAGCGCAGATTAAAAGATCAGACATATCAGAGATGCAGCCTTCCGTCTTTAAGACAGGCGGTTCTGGTGGCCAGTGCCGGGTTGAACAGGCCGTGCGAAGCAACGATCATTGCTGTTTTTCCGCTCTTTATGCGCGGCAGCAGCAGATGCAGAATTTCGTCGGCGGTTTCGGGGTCGACATCGCCGGTGGGCTCGTCGGCCAGAATCATGGCCGGGTCATTCACAAGAGTGCGGGCAATGGCAACGCGCTGCTGCTGCCCGACGCTCAGCTCGGCCGGCAGATTGTGCAGGCGATCACCCAGCCCGAGTTCGGTGAGAATCGCAGTCGAACGCTGCAGTCTTTCAGCCTGGCTGATGCCGCGATGCATAAGCACTGCCTCGACATTCTCGAGAGCCGACCATCCCGGAATCAGATTGAAATTCTGAAAAATCATGCCGATGCCGGTAGCGCGAAGTTCTGCCAGCTCAGACATGCTCAGATCGGTTACTACCCGCCCGTTAAAAACTATACGGCCGGCGCTGACCGGTTCGAGGCCGCCAAGCAGATTCAGCAGCGTCGATTTACCGGTGCCGCTGCGGCCGGAAATCAGCAGCAGTTCGCCCGGTTCGACCGCGAAAGAAACCTCACTGAAAATTTTCAGCTCGTTACCGCGCTGAAAAAAGCTTTTAGCAACATTCTCGACCTGTAAAAGCGACATCTTTCAACTCTCCAGCATCATTTAATCATGCAAAACCAGTTTAACCAGCCTATATACGGCGCAAAGCTTCAGCCGGCCGCTGTCTGATCACCAGCATTACCGGTAGCAGACCGGCCAGAACCCCGGCAGCGACAGCAAAGGCAACGACGGCAGCGAAAAGACCCAGGTTGAGCACCCCGGTCATCGTAGCGTCGATGCCGAGCAGATTGTTCACAGGCACCAGCAGCAGAATTGCCAACCCGGCGACCAGACCGGCCAGGCTGCCCGCCACAGACTGCGCCAGAGTTTCGGCGAGCTGCTGCAAAATGATGACCCGGTTGTTCCAGCCGATTGCCTTGAGAATCGCGAAGCTGCGCCGTCGCTCGATTACCGAGGCCCATTGAATTCTTGCCGAGAACAGCATCGCAGCGACGGCGACCAGGGCCATAAAGACCCAGATGAGTCTGGTGTTCAGCCCGATTGCCTTCGCCGCCGGAAAATAGCAACCGGTAGTCAGCAGGCTGTCGCCCTTCATCAGTGCTTTTACGTCTTCGAGCGCCCTGCCATGCACGGTGGCATCGCGGCTTTCGATAAGAATCAGGTTCGCCTCGTTTTCGAGCGGGTTGTGAATGCGGCGGTTGATAACCCTCTCAGCATCTGCGAACAGCATGATCACGTCGGGTTTAACCGGCCGGGCACCTGAATTGATAATACCGGCTACCATAAAGGTTTCACTGGCAATAACCAGAGTCGAGCCGCATTTAAGCCCGTGGTTACCGGCAAAGCCGATATCGACGAGCACCTGGCCGGTCGAGCTGCCGGCCAGAAAATTTCCCTCGATCAGATCGGAAGCGGCGCAGCAGTTGGTCGAAACAGCCGAGCTCTGCACGTCGATGCCGCCAACCGCGAAAATCGTGTTTGTCTGCGGGTCGCGGAACCGGAACATCAGACAGGCCGAAGCGTCTTTAATCGTCGGCAGAGCGCGTATCTTCGCAACCAGATCGAGCGTCAGCAGTCGGGTGCCATTGGTGTTGATGACGAAGCCCTCGTTGAGAATGTCGACCGGCTTTTTGTTGCAGCCGGTGCAGTTCTCACATTTAGATTTACAGACCGCAGGGATAATGCCGCGCGCCAGCTTCGCCAGATCTTCTTCGCTGAGTGAGCTGATATCGCCACAGGCAGGCAGCCAGGTGACGAAATATGTGCCGGCCTCGCCGATCGTAATATTCTGAACGACGCGAGAATAAAGCATAACCGCCGCCAGAACGATCAGAAAAGCGACGGTGATGGCATAGCCGCTGATAACCGCGAAGGTGCGGCGTCTATGCTGCTTAAGTTCGCGCCCGGCAAGGGCGATAATATCGCGCGTCAAGCCATCTCTCCTGCTGTGGGCTTCATTGCGAGTATAACAGCATTTCACCCCCAGTTGAAGGCAAAGTTTTTTTACAGTTTGCGAAATTCGTCGAGTCGGGTTAGGCTTTAGGAAACAGATAAATGGGGGGAAACTTATGCCGACCAGTCGTCGTGATTTTACTGACCAGGCCGATTATACCCTGCATCGCGATTTTATCCGCACGCTGCCTGAAGATTTCTGCCGCAAACATCAGGTGGTTCTGATCGGCAAAAAGCCGGCAAACGCCGAGCACCAAGCGGTTCTTGGCATGCTCGACCCTGCCGACGCCCAGGCGATCAAAGAAGTCGAAACTTTAACCGGCCTGAAGTTCAAGCATGTGCAGCTGAATGCATACGAGCTCGATCAGGCTCTTGAATTTGCCTACAAAGAAAGTGAAGTCGCTCACACCACGCTCAATGCCGGCCCGGTGCGCGAGCGGATTGCCCTGCGCCACGACCAGAAAATAACTTTTGAGCGCGACCAGAAACCAGCCGATATCTGCGGCAGCCTGCTCGCCTCTGCGGTTCAACAGCGCGCCTCAGATATTCATCTCGAAGTCTACAGCAACAACGTCAGCCTCAGATACAGAATCGACGGTGTTCTGCATAAAATAGCCTCGCCGCTGAGTCCAGAGAACATTCAATCGGTCATACAGCATATTAAGGTTCTTTCTGAACTGAACATCGCCGACCGGCGTCTGCCACAGGACGGCCACATAGTCGCGCGTTACACCGCCCCGGATGGCCGCTCGCGCCGTATCGATTTCAGAGTATCGGTTCTGCCGGGCCTGTATGGGGAAGACTGCGTTCTGCGCGTGCTCGACGAAACCTGTCTGACGATCAAACTTGAATCACTCGGCATGTCGAATGAAAAGTTCAATCTTTTCCATGCGATGCTGCATGAGCCGGGCGGCCTGATTCTCGTTTCGGGCCCGACTTCAAGCGGCAAGACGACGACGCTTTACGCTGTTATCGAGCACATCAAAGATGACAGCAAAAAAATTCTCACGGTTGAAGACCCGATTGAATACGAGATTTCGCGGGTCAACCAGAAGCAGATCACGCCGGTGATGTCGTTCGCTGACTACACCAGAGCCTTCATGCGCCAGAACCCCGATATCGTCATGATCGGCGAAGTGCGCGACGAAGAAACCGCAATTATGGCGGTGCGGGCCGCACAGATGGGGCATCTCGTTCTCACCACCGTACATTCACGCGATGCGGCTTCGGCCGTCTCGCGCATGCTGTCGCTCGGTGTCGAACGCAACATTCTGGCCGCCGGCCTGGTCGGCGTTCTCTCACAGCGTCTGGTGCGCCGCGTCTGCATTGGCTGCATCGAATCATATCAACCCGACGCCGAAACCCTCGAACTGCTGCCCGGCCTGCCGAAAGACATTCCGTTCAGACACGGAAAAGGCTGCGATCTCTGCGGCGGCTCAGGCTACCGCGGCCTGACCGGAGTTTTCGAACTGCTGCGCATCGACGCAAAACTTCGCAAAATCATCACCCTCGGCGAAACCGGCAGCGCCGCACTGCTGCCACTTCCCCCCGGGTTCAGATGCATGTATGACTACGCTATCGAAAAGGTCGCCCAGGGCATCACCACCGTCGAAGAAATCGTCAGAACCATCCCGGTCCCGGCCCGCTTCGACAACATCGAAAAGCTCACCGACTGATCGGCAGTTACTGAATCAGAGTCTGCAACCAAACGCCACAAGCCATCTTCCTAAGCCAGGACGATGGCTTGTGTTTTAGTGCCGACATCCTGATATTTTGCGACTAACCTGGCAATTCTGTTTGCAAACCCAGCAAAAGAACTTCCTCCAGAGCGCTATACAACCAGGCCGAAGACTCTGTTTTCATGAGGGTTACAGCCGGTGAAAAAACTTTTTTTTTGCGCGGGGCTTGACGTTATTGCTGAAATAGTTTAGTGTATTAGTAGAGCAATACACCAAAACAGCGAGACGCGAGACAGTGCACGGTCGTAGTGTCTGCTGTTGGCCCCGAAACCGTCTACATGCCTCTGTATAGCATAAAGGAGCAGAATATGAAAGCGATACTCTTGAAAGACTACCTTGAACAGAGAATGTACTTCGTCATCATTCTTGCGGTAGCGGCACTGTCGCTGCTGACCGCCGCGTTCTTCGGCCAGCTCGACTCGGGCGTGGCCCTGGTAATTCTCTTCATTCTCCAAGGCCCGCTGTTCATCTACCTGGCAGCGAACCATCAGATCAGTTCAGAAGTCAACAACGGCACCTGGCGCTTTCTCACCGCACTGCCGGTCAGCCGCCTGCGCCTGTGGTCTGCCAAACTTATCTTCACCGCCATTTACACCACGTCACTCTACGCCATCTATCTGATACTTGCCCTTGCTGCCGGCGTCGACATCGGCGAAATCTGGCGACTGATCTCGGGCAACCCGGGCCTGGTTCTCGGTGTGCCGGTAACGATCGTCGCTTACGGCTTCTTCACCACCATGCTGCCGTCAGGCTTTTCAACGATTTCCAGCCTGATCGTCATTCCGGCGCTTTATGCAATCTTCAGAGCTCCACCGACACTTTTCAACCTGAACTTTGAGATGGCAACCGGCCTGGCAACCGCTGTATTGCTGTGCCTGTCTCTGCTGGTATTTCTGAGTGACCGCACCATGAGTTCACCCTGGCGTGGTGTAAAGGGTATCGCCATGCTGCTGGCTGGAATCATGCTCTCGCTGGCCTGCTGGTCTGCGCTCGACTCTGCCGCTGAACATTTCTGGCGCATCGACGTCGCAGAAGGCTCGGAATGGCTGCCAATGAATGACGGTAAAACTATTCTCTGGCGCGTCTACAGCAAAGCCCCGGCCTGGGATGTAGTCCAGCCAAGAATAATCAAAAACTATTACAATGATGGCCGTTTTCTTGGCGACGGCGACTACTGGTTTGAAGCACCCTCCCATAACCGCCACATTCTTGTACATGACACCACTTCAGGTCTGACAAAAAAAGTGGCAGGTCGTCACAGCAACTTCTACAAAGAGGAAAATTATAACAACGGCCTGGTAAGCGCTCTGATTCCGGAAATACGATTCGGGTTTCTGCGTTACCAGAGATACGGCGTGCTCGACAGCGACGGTAACGTTCTTAAAATTCTGCCTGAAGGCATCGACGAATACACCAAAGGCCTCAAACTCATCGACGATCGCCGCTTCATCTATGCCGAAGAAATCAAATCAGGCAACAATATCATTACCCAGTTCAACCTCTTCGAAAAAGGCGTTGGCGAAAAGGTGGTCTTTACCGCCGGCGAAGATTTCGGTCTCTCAGATTTCGTCGTCGTGCCCGACAACGACCGCAGTAAACCGGCAAAGGTCTATATTGCCGGCGCTTCTGACCACGAAAAGGGCAAAACGCTGCTGATATCCGTTCCAGATGGCAAAAAAATCGTATTGCCCAACTCACCGGCTTCTGACATTCTCTGCGCCGGCCCTGAATTCATGGTTGTCGACAACGGCCGCTGGAACAGGGAACTCGACCGCCCGGTGAGCGACCTGCAGATTCTCTACTTTGACGGCCGGGTTGTGCCTCTCGACTGCATTGCCTCTAACTCTAAGATTGTCGGTATCACCGCTGCCAACCGCATTATCGCCAAAATTGCAGGCAAAGACGAACTCGACTGGTATTCGCCCGGCACCGAAAGCATAGTCGAAGTCGACCCGAAAACGATGAGCACCCGCGAAATACTGCGCTTCCCCTACCCTGGCAGCGTAAAAATGGAAATTTCTCAAACCGGCGAGCATGCGTTCATCTATTACGGCGACGTCACCGCGAGCCCGGTGCGCCGGCAGCTGTTCGCCGCCAATCTCAAAGACGGCACCACCAAAGAATTCACCGAGCTTAACGCCAGGTCTTTCAATAATCCCAATGTGCACGGGTTCACACTTTTCAACGGCCCCTACGCCCTGAGCGGCAACCGCTTCATGGTCGAAGGCGAAACGGCGAGCGGCGAAGGCGGCATTTACGAACTCGACACCGAAGCGGTCAGTGTTGTGCGCAGAATGGATTTTCAGAGCATCGAAGCGGTGTTCAAGAAATGGGGGGCCGACTTATGATTACCATCAACGAAAGTTCTCCGATTCCGATCTACCAGCAGATAACCGACGGCATGCGGCGCGAGATTCTCGCAGGTGTCTTCGGCCCCGACAGCCGGCTTCCCTCGATCAGAGATCTGGCGGTCGAGCTCAAGGTTAACCCAAACACCATCGCCCGCGCTTATCAGGACCTCGCCAACGAGGGGGTCATCTACTTCAAACGCGGTCAGGGGGCCTACGTCTCGCCGAAATCTTCAGACGACCTGCTCAAACAGGCGCGCCAGGAAATGGCGAAGCACATCGGTGAAATCATCGCCATCGCCCGCAGCATGGGGCTCGACCGGGTTCAGATCCGCAGCATCTTCGATTCGGTGCTCGAACAGCAGGAGGTAAAATAATATGGAAACCATCACCATCAGCAATCTCAGCAAATCATTCGGTGCCAGAACCGTGTTTTCGGGCCTCAACACCAATATCGGGAAGGGGCGCGTCGTGGCCCTGCTCGGCCGCAACGGTGCCGGCAAATCGACGCTTCTCAGCATACTCAACGGTCAGCAGCAGCCGACCACCGGCAGCTCGGCGACGCTCGGCATCGACCCCGAGGCTGATGCTGCCAGACTGCGGCAGAGCTGCGTGCTCGTCAGCGAAGACTGCCACCTCTACACCTGGATGAACGCCCGCATGCTCGAAAGCACCTTCAGTTCACTCTACCCGCGATGGAACCACGACCTCTACACCACCTGCCTGACTCAGTTCAAAATCGATGCCGAGCAGAAAATTTCGACCTTCAGCAAAGGTATGCGCCGCAAGCTGCAGCTGGCTTTCGCCCTTGCCGCCGATCCAGAAGTGCTGCTGCTCGATGAACCTTTCGGCGGCATCGATGTGGTCGCCCGCGACGAAATTCTCAACAGCCTGATCGAGTCACTTGTAGAAAAAGGCGTAACCGTAGTGCTTTCGTCACATGAACTGCATGACATCGCCGGCGTCTGCGACCACGTTCTCATTCTTTCGGGCGGCCGCCTCGTCGTTGATTGCAGTCGCGACGAGCTTTCGAGCAGTATCAGACGTGTCGTCGTCAAACTTGAAGCTGCAGTTGAAGCGGTTCCAACCCACCCTTCGATTCTGTCGGCACGCACCAACGGCACCGAACTCGAACTGGTGATCAAAAACTTTTCCGACGACGAACTCGCCAGAATTCTCGCCAGCTACCGGGTCAAAAGCCACAGCGTTTCAAATCTCAGTCTTGAAGACCTGTTCAAAGCCATCACCGCCGGCGAATAATTCTGTTTGAATTAACCGGGCAGCCTCGCAGCAATGCTGGGCTGCCCGGTCCGTTTTTACGAGTAGTATTTTGTATTACAAGAAAATGACTTGGATGCAACT
>CAZFUG010000207.1:0-7940 GCA_964522035.1 uncultured bacterium | reverse complement strand
ATACCTCAGCTGATAAAATTGTACAAGCATTATTCATTGTTATGGGATAGGTTCACCAGATGACTGATTTAAAAACAACAAAAATGACAACCATCAAACCGCTGGTTAATACAACGGAAAATGGCAGCAAACCAAGGGTGTCGCTGCCGAATAACCCCTTAAAATAGATTTCTGCGATTGAAGATGTAACCAGGACCTGGTCTTTCTTTTCAAAAAAGAAAAGAAACAAAAGTAACTGGCGAATTGCATCGACCACTCCAAATCCCCTTATTGAGCCTTAGCTGGCTTGACATTGAAAACCACTATCCTTTTATCTCCTTCAATCCTCAGAGCAGTTTGGAAATTTACTTAAAAGCCCAATTCTTGTATCTGCATTTTTGTGAGTATTTATTTATTGGCTAATTTCGAAGGACTGATTTCGATTTTACTGAATCTTCATCCTTTTGAGCAACCGAATTGGAATTGATATCACAAGCCATTTTAATTAGCTCCAGGCTAGAAAATACTAGAATAAAGAACCTCCAGAGAAATTTAGTAAGCAAAAAATAAATAGTGATTATGGAGCCTATCTGGAAAACTTTTTCGCTTGCCTCTTTCACATCGAGAATATTTATAATTAACCATGACCAAAACATTATTAACAGCGGTCCAGAAAGACAAAGGCAATTTAGAAAAAGAAAAAAAATATTATCTTTGGAGAATAAGTTTTTGAACCCCGGTTTTTTGTCTTTCAATGCAATGCTTAGCAATAAAAAAAAGTTGCTGGAAACTAAAAGAGAGATATCTAACAATTGATTGTCAAAATGAAATATAAGCAAAAAACAGGTAACAGATAAACTCAGGGCAAAAAGCAGACAGGCAATTCTTACTACTCTATTCATATCGCGGGACTACCGTGGCAAAAACTTTTTGATGTAATCTAATTGCTGTCAGTCTTCGGCGGTTATGTTGAAGAAGGGGAAGACGATTTCGCGCTCGAGCTTGTGTCTGATACGGTCTAGCATCTGAATCGGCCGCCCGAACAGCAGTCTGGCGACGCCGTTGATTCTGACTTCTGAATACTGGCTGAAATCGACTGAAGAAATTTTTCTGAATTCGTCGTCGCCGGTGATCATCGTGCCACGGTGCACCACCATCGAAAACTGTTCCGGCTTTCTGCTGATGAAGTTGTCGAAGGGGTCGACATCTTCGATGTCTTCAAAAACCACAAAATCAGCGCGTTTGCCGGGGGTGAGGGTGCCCGTCTGTTTTTCGAGACCAAAAGCTCTGGCGGCATTCAAGGTCGTCATTTCGACAAGATCTTTTGCCGAAATCATGCCTTCAAGATGGTTGCGTGAAAATTCGAGCGCTTTTTTGAGTTCGCCAAGCAGGTGGGTCGAGCCGGTTACCGAGCTGTCGGTGCCCAGAGTCAGCGGAATACCAAGCTCAACGATTCTTCTGATGTCTGGCTGTCTGCCAAAGATATTCTGCGAAGAAGTCGGCAGCCAGACAAGGGTGCAGCCTCTGCTCGCAATGAGCTGCAGATCGGCATCCTGAAGGTGGGTGCCGTTTACCAGAATCGTGTTGCGGTCGAGAACCCCAAGTCGATTGAGAGTCTCGATTTCTTCAGTAATTTCTCTGCCGGTGCCTTCACCGATATGAAGAATGAATGGCAGAATGCCCCGCGCCTGATTGAACTGTTCCTGGATGTTGCGGCCCCATGGGAGCTGATGGGTTGAAGCCGAATGCACGAGATAAAAGTGTTCGAGCAGCGTGACGAGCTCGTGGCGGGCAAAGGTACCTGACACCTCGGCCGGAAAATGGTCGACCACTGTGGTGACGCCAGACAGAATGTTTTTGTACATCCCGACAATGTAAAGGTCGGTTACTGAAAGCTTTTGCAGCAGTTTGTATTCTGCCGTCGAGCGCATGCTGCGATCCCAGTCATACCAGTTCTCTACGGGAGTTTCGCCAATACCTTTCCAGCAGGTGTCGATCAGGTGATCATGCGAATTTATCAGGCCCGGAAAAACGATTTTGCCCTCGAGGTCGATTTCGCAGTCGACAGGTTTGAGAGGTTTCTGATCAGGTGCCAGAATGTCGTAGACAATGTCGTCCTGAACCAGAATACTGGCCGGTTCGAGAGAAAAGTCAGGTTTGAGAACCAGGCCGTTGGCGAAGAGCTTGAACATGATTGCTTCCTTCTAGAGTCTGCCGAACTGAGGAGTTTCCTGCTGGATTTCCTTGAGAAACAGTTCCCAGCTTTTGTCGGCAAATGCCATGCTGACAAAGTGCCTGCCGATCTCTTCGAGATACTGCAGAAAGGTTATTCTCTGCAGATCAGGCTTCAACGTTCTTACCCTCGCGAACGAGCGATAAAAATCATCGGTGCTGGTCAGATTGAGAGCGGCGCAGGTGTGCCCGAACAGAGCTTCGATGTCGAAATTTTTATCCTTCTCGATCGGCAGAATCTGCGAACCGAGAAGGGTACCAATCATTTCGCCCCTTAATTCAAGAGGCACTGCGAAAATGAGAAAGCCGGCATAGCAGACGTTGACGAACGGTGTCTTGCGCCGCAGCAGGCGATCTTCGATGTTGCGGTAGGTCTTGCGGCACCTTTGCCGGCCACGCTCAGTGCCTCTGATGATACTGCACGGGCCGTAAAAATAGTCGGTTTTGCAGACTACCTCACCGGTAGTCGACCGCAATGACAGAGCCACACCCAGAAAACGCTCGAGCTTTTTGAGAATCTCGGGTATGTGTCCGTGGGCGAAGTGTACTGTTGAATTAACATTCTTCTGAACGGCACCTGTCATTGCGTTTTCCTTTCTCTGCCGGAGTTTCAGGCCCCGGCGTTCATGCCCTGTCTGACCGCAGCCTTCTGCCAGAGAGCGACTCCGAGCAGAAGAGAGTTGAACTTGGTTGCATTGTCGTCGGCTCGCGAAGTGAGAACTACCGGGCAGCGGGCCCCGTAAAGCAGACCGCCCATCGGCGCCTTCACATAATACTGCAGCGATTTGTAAAAGGCATTGCCCGTATCGAGGCGCGGCACCACAAAAATGTCGGCATTGCCCTGAATCCGGCCCTTGTATTTTTTGATGCGGGCAGAATCTTCACTGACAGCCAGATCAAAGGAAATGGGCCCCTCGACCGTCATATCACTGCGGCTGGCGAGCGAGCCTGCCACTTTTTCTGCCAGCTGCGTCGAAGGCATTTTGTCTGAAACCTTTTCGTTGGCAGCCAGCAGCGCGACCAGTGGTGGGCGGTTTTCGAAAGTTGCGAACGCTTCGCGCGCGTTTTCAATTTCTTTCTCAAGGGTTTCCGCATCAGGTGCAATGCACATGGCGGCATCGGTGAGAATCTTCAGCCCCTGCCGGTCAGGAAATTCAAAGAAAGTCAGATGCGAAAGGATCGGGTTTTTGCGCAGGCCGGTGGTTGAATTCAATACTGCCTTCAGCAGGCTCGAGGTTGCCACCAGGCCTTTCATCAGTATGTCGCAGCGCCCTTCACGCACTTCTTCAACGGCTTTGGCACAGGCTTTCTTCTCGTCGCGTTCATCGATGATCGTTACCCGTTCATGCCGGGCCACATCACCATACATGGCTCTTATCTGTTCCGGGTCGCCAATCAGAGTTGCACTGAGAATGCCGGTTTTTATTGCATGGCAGACGGCATAGGCGCACGCATCGTCATTGGCGAGCGGAATTGCCACCCGGCAGTTCATTTTTTTATCAAGAGTCGCTACCAGTCTGCTGAAAAAATTGTCGCTCATCGTTTTCTCCGTTCTCAGCCGATCAGGAATGATATTCCCGGGCCTGGGCTTCTTTGCGCAGAACGCGCAGACCGCCGAGAGCCAGCGCCGAAAGTTCGTCTTCACCGGGTACCACGTGAATGGGGGCAAAGCATTTTACATACTCGCTGACCTTGTCGATCAGAGGTTTGCAACGGGCGCCGCCACCAGTGATGATGATGCGGGTAACCTTGCCCTTCAGAACCGCAACATAAGAACCGATGGTTTTAGCAATCTGATAGCACATTGCATTGAAAACCTTGATGTATTCTTCGTCGCCGGCAAGAACTTTGTTTTCGACATCAAACAGTGAGCTGGTGCCAAGGTAATTTACGATGCCGCCCTGACCGACAAGCATCTTATTGATTTCTTTCTGGGTATATTTCCCTGAGAAGCAGAGTTTAACCAGTTCAATGGTCGGCAGACAACCGGCGCGCTCAGGCGTGAACGGGCCTTCTTCAAGACCATTGCTGACGTCGATGCAGCGCCCCTTTTCGATGGCAGCAACGGTGATGCCACCGCCCAGGTGTGTGGCAACGAAGTTTTCGTTTTCTACCTTCATGCCGAGATTGGTGCAGGTCTGTCTGACAACTGCAGTAATATTAAGCGCATGCCAGACGCTGCGGCGCGGAATTTCCTTGAGCCCGGAATATCTTGCTTCATCCTGCATTTCGTCGACGATTACCGGGTCGACGATAAATGAAGGTATGCCGAATTCTTTTGTATAGCTGTAGGCAAGCAGAGCGCCGAGATTGCTGGCGTGTTCGCCGTATTTTGAAGCCTTGAGGTCGGCGACGACATCTTCATTCACCCTGTAGGTGCCGCCGGCGAGAGGTTTTAAAAGACCGCCGCGGCCGACGACCGCAGAAAGATCTTTGGGTCCAAGCTGCATTTCTTTCAGAAAATCATCCATTGCCGCTCTTCTGAAGCCGTCCTGGTCCATGATGTGGGGAAAGCGGGCAATGTCTTCGGCTGAATGATTGAGTTTTTTTTCGGCAACCATCTCTTCGTTCTCAAAAAGTCCCAGTTTGGTTGAGGTCGAACCGGGGTTGATGACGAGAATTCTGAATTTTTCAGACATGGAGAGTTCCTTTCCGGGTGTTGTTTAATTTTTCCCTGAGAATGTTAGCATCTGCAGGGAGTGGTGTCAACGCTGTTAATCTGGCAGTTCAGATGTTGAAAAAGGTACCGAAAAACGGGTTGCTGCTTTTTTCGTCGGCGATCGTCGTTTCCGGCCCATGGCCCGGAAAAACCTGGCGGTTACTCAGAGAAAAAATCTTCTCTTTGATACCTTTTATGAGCTCTTTGCCGTCGCCGCCGGGAAAATCCGAGCGTCCGACCGAACCGGCAAACAGAGTGTCGCCTGAAAAGACCATGCCGTCGAAGATCAGAGCCATGCCACCCGGGGTGTGCCCGGCAATGTGGGCTAAAGTTCCCTCGTGGGCGCCGGTTTTAAGGGTGTCGCCATCTTTGAGAAGAACGTCGGCATTTCCGACTTCGACTGAATCACCGATAAAAAGCGATAAATTAAGGGTTGGGCTCGGAAGCATCGCCGCGTCTTCCCCTGAAATGGCGACTTTGCTGCCAGGGAAGTGCTTGCGGAAAAACTCGACTCCCTGAATATGGTCGGCATGCCCATGCGTGAGAAAGATGGTCAGGGTTTTGAAATCAAGCTCTCTAAGGCGCTTGAGAATAGTCTGCGAGTCTTCTGCCGGGTCGATGAGAATACCTTCTGATGAGCCCTTTTCGTAAACCAGGTAGGTATTCACTTCGAGCGGACCAAGAATATAACGTTCGCAGACAAGGCTGCCGCTGTTGAAATTCACCATGGGAGTCTCTTTTCTTTTAACGATATTCGTCCTTAACCACACCAATATACGGGAGATTGCGCAGATAACCCTTGAAGTCAAGTCCATAGCCCACCACAAATTCGTCTTCGAGCTTGAACCCGCAGTAGTCTACCTTGACGTGCTGCTGCTGGTTCGAGGGTTTGTTGCAGAGAACGCAGACCTTTATATCGGCCGGCTGCCGGTCCTGAAGAATTTTTACGATATATGACAGGGTCAGGCCGGAATCGATGATGTCTTCGACGATGAGGACGTGTTTGCCCTGAATGCTCTCTGACAGATCTTTTTCGATTTTGACGATGCCGGAACTGCGGGTGGCATCTCCATAGCTCGAAACGGCCATAAAATCGAGTTTCTGTGGGACATCGATCTGGCGGCAGAGATCAGAGGTAAACAGAAACGCGCCCTTTAGAATGCAGACCACCACCAGTTCTTTATCGCGATAATCTCTGGAAATTTCGGCGCCAAGTTCGGCGATGCGCTTCTGAATGCTTTCGGGGGTGATAAGAATCTGTTTTATATGTTTGTCAGTTTTTTGTGGTTTCGACATATTTTTTTGCCCAGTCAATAGTCTTTTTGAGCCCTTCTTCAAGGCCGACAACCGGTTCCCATTTCAGGAGGGTGCGTGCCCGGGTGATGTCTGGCTGCCGGCGTTTCGGGTCATCCTGGGGCAGGGGACCGAAAACCATTTTTGCTTTGATGCCGGTCAACTCGATAATTTTTTCGGCAAACTGACGTATGGTAATTTCGGCCGGGTTGCCGAGATTGACCGGGTTCTGGTCTGCCTGTTCCATTACGCCCATCATTCCACGCACAAGATCTGAGACATAGCAGAAACTGCGGGTCTGACTGCCGTCGCCAAAAATCGACAGGTCTTCGCCGTTGAGTATCTGAGAAATGAAGGCCGGCACTACCCGACCGTCATTCAGGCGCATTCTCGGGCCGTAGGTATTGAAAATTCTGATTATGCGGGTGTCTACCTTGTGATAATCGCGGTATGCTACCACGATCGCTTCGGCGAAACGCTTCGATTCGTCATAGCAGCCACGCGGACCGACCGGGTTAACATTTCCCCAGTAGGTTTCTTTCTGTGGGTGAATTTCGGGGTCGCCATAGACCTCTGAAGTAGAGGCCAGCAGCAGGCGAGCGCCATGTGCCTTGGCCATGCCAAGCATATTATGGGTGCCCAGAGCGCCGACTTTCAGCGTCTGAATCGGCAGCTTCTGGTAGTCGATCGGGCTGGCAGGAGATGCGAGGTGATAAAGTCTATCGATTTTTTCGGCAAGGTAAATTGGCTTGGTGATGTCGTGCTCGATGATGCTGAGCTTGTCGCCGGGCAGATGTTCGAGGTTTTTACGGGAACCGGTTATAAAATTATCGATCACAACGACGCTGTGACCCTGTTTTAATAATTCTTCTGTGAGATGCGAGCCAATAAAACCGGCCCCGCCACTAACCACAATACGCATGGTTTTCTCCTGCTGTGAATTGAAAATCAGTTAATCATCAACTGTTTAAAAGGTCAAGGCGAAATTTGGAACCCGGCGTGACATTTGCCGGTCAAAAAGAGTTGAAGATTTACAGGAGGTAAATGAATGATTCGCAACACCTTTATCTGTTTGATGGTTGTTTTGGTTCTATTCGGCAGTCAGTTATCTGTCTATGCTGCCGACGATGCTGGGCTGAATGCTGCTATGAGCATGCAGAAGGCCTTTGTTGACGTTGCCCGTAACCTCAAGCCCAGCGTGGTGAATATCAGAATTGAAAGATCAGCTTCTGGTGGTATCAGCTGGCTGTCGCCGGAAGATGCACCTGAAGGCAGCGCCGAAGAATTTTTTCGTCAGTTCTTTCGTGGGCAGAAATTTCAGCAGCCTCCAGAACAGAAGGTAGAAGGTGCCGGGTCAGGCGTTATCATCAGTTCTGACGGTACAATTCTGACCAACAACCATGTGGTCAAAGAAGCCAGTAAAATTGTCGTAAAACTCCATGACCAGACTGAACTGCCTGCAGAAATCATAGGTCAGGACCCGCAGACCGATCTGGCGGTAATCAAGGTGAAGGCTGATAAAGAACTGTCAGCGGCGCAGTTTGCCAATTCAGACGAGGTTGAAGCAGGTCAGTGGTGCATTGCAGTAGGGAATCCCCTTGGCCTTGAACAGACGGTAACCGTTGGCGTGGTCAGTGCAGTTGGCCGCTCAGGAATCGGCGCCACCGCGATCGAGGATTTCATTCAGACAGATGCCAGCATCAACCCAGGCAATTCTGGTGGCCCACTGGTTGATCTCAAGGGGCGGGTAATCGGTATCAATACTTTGATTTTTACC
>CAZFUG010000206.1:0-7995 GCA_964522035.1 uncultured bacterium | reverse complement strand
ATCTGAAGGAACAGAAGCTTGACAAGACTGAGCGGGAGCGGCTTGACCAGATGGAAAGAGAATGGAAGGCCAGATGTGATTTCTATGACTATCGCAACGAAGACCGCGAAGCGGTCTTCTGGGATGTGAAGATTCATGGTCCGAATCTGACTCTTGATGCCCAGGATATACTTGCTTCCTGGAGGTTTTCAGAGGACGATTTAATCAAACGGACGATAGAATCTAGCATTGACCTCGATGTTAATAATTCTTTGCATCTGCGGATTATTCTGGACAGACTGCGGGGCCTCGGCTGCCTTACTGCTTCCGAAACCCCGAAAATATGGGACGAAGAATGTCGCAGGGCCCTGACCGAATTCAAGGCCACGCATCTTTCAGTCGTGGATTCTGTCTGGGACCGAAAAACTCAGGATGCCCTTTTCCCGAGGCATTAAACTACATCATCGCCCTGAGAACAGTTAATACGAAAATCTGGAAATGCCGAGTCAATGAATTCAATGGTTCCTTTAGATACAGCAGGTTGAGCAATGACTCGGCATTTTCCTGAAAAAACAGTTTTCCAAAAATAGTTGTTCCCGAGACGAACGTCAGGGTTCCGAGGATGTAGACCAGAACCGTTTCTGTGCCGGAAAGATCTTTGCCAAGCCTTTGTGAATTCCCACGCAGGATTGAGATATACCCGATGCAGACAAGGATGACCATTGTCAGGGTCAGAAGTTCTGCGTAGTCAGGCGTGGCAACGATCGAATACAGCGTCATCATACGGTTTGTCGCTCAACTATCTGAGTTTTACGGACAGTTCTGAATCAAGCCTGCTGACCGTTCTGCTTATCATCGGCTGTATTTCTTCATCGGTCAGGGTTTTCTTCGGGTCCCTGAATGAGAGCGCAAATGCCAGAGATCGGCAATTTTCCGGAATTCCCTTGCCCTGATAGACATCGAACAGGTAACAGTCTTCAAGAAGCTGTTTGCCTTCAGTTGTGAGAATCTTGAGAATATCGCGATGGGCAACGGCTACCGGTGCCAGAAGTGCCAGATCGCGTCTGACAGCAGGCAGTTCCGGGATCGGCTTCATTCTGCCGGCTTCTTCTATGGCTGCAGCAAACTTATCAAGATCGATTTCAGCAATGAAGATGCATTTCGGCATTTTCTTGTTGTCGAGCAGATTCGGGTGCAGCTGGCCAAATTCACCGGCCGGGGTTTTGCCAACCATGAGTTCCATCTGCATTGCCGGATGGAAAACACTGCAGCTGCCCGGAGCGTATCTGATCTTAACCTTGAGCAGGTCGGCAATATTCTGAATCAGACCTTTGACGCTGAACAGATCAAAGGTTTCGCCACTGCGGCGCCAGTCTTTCGGATCTGCAGACCCAGAGAAGCCGATGCAGAGACGCGAATGCTCTTCACTGAGACCGCCTGCGGCCGGGTGAAATGCCTTGCCGATTTCGAACAGTCTGAGATTGAATTCGTCATTCAGAATATTTCTTTTCAGAGCATCGAACATGCCCCATTTGAGGCTGGTGCGCATCGCACTCAGGTCTTCTGAAAGGGGGTTCTGCAGCATCAGAGGCTTCTTTTCGCGGAAGCATTCGTCGATTGCGGCAGGAATAAAGCTGTAGGTCATGATTTCATTGAAGCCGCAGGAAACGAAATGGTCACGCAGCCGTTTTTCCATTTTCTGCAGCGCTGTGGGCAGCTGAAGAACAGAGGTGATGGCCGGCAGGGTTGTGGGAATATTGTTGTAGCCATACATTCTGGCCACTTCTTCGATAATGTCGGCTTCAATCGAAAGATCGTGGCGATACGGAGGAACGCTGACAATCAGATCTTCTCCGTCGCGCCGTGTGTCAAGCTTGAGCCTGAGAAGAAGAGTTTCGATCTGTACCGGGCTGAGGCTGATGCCAATAACGCGGTTGACCCGGCGGGTTCTGATCTTTATCTGACGAAGCACTTCCGGTTTCGGGTAAGCATCGGCAATACCCTTGACCGGCCTGCCACCGGCTATCTTTTTGAGCAGTCTGGCGGCTTCATTGAGCGCTATCGGAACATTGTCGATGTTGGTACCGCGTTCGAAGCGGTAAGAAGAGTCAGACATCAGTGCCAGGCGCTTTGAGGTTTTTCTTACCGAGGTCGGGTCAAAAAACGCGGCTTCGAGCAGGACGCTGGTGGTACTGTCGGTAACCGATGAGTGCAGACCGCCCATCACGCCAGCTACTGCCACAGGCTTTTCGGCGTCAGCAATGACCAGCATAGAGCTGTCGAGATTGCGTTCGGCATTGTCGAGAGTGGCAATCTTTTCGTCTTTGCCAGCCGGTCTGACGACGATTTTTTTGCCGGCGAGTTTTGCATAGTCGAAGGCATGCATCGGGTGCCCGATATCGAGCATGATGTAGTTGGTTACGTCGACGACATTATTGATCGAGCGAATGCCGGCTTTTTCAAGTCTTTCTTTCAGCCATTCAGGCGACGGACCGACCTTGACGCCATGCACCAGCCTGGCGCCATAGCGCGGGCAGAGATCCTTGTCATGAATTTCAACTGCAACCTGTTCGGCCACATGCCCTTCGCCATCTTCGTCACCAAGCGGGTCACGATGCAGCGGCAGGTTGAAAATGGCTGAGAGTTCACGGGCGATGCCAAGGTGTGAGAGCGCATCGCCACGGTTGGGGGTGATGCTTATTTCAAAGATCACATCGTCAAGATTGAGTGCATTTACTATGTTCTGACCGATTTCCGTATTTTCATCAAGAATGTAGAGTCCGCCATGCTCTTCTGAGATGCCGAGCTCTTTTTTGCTGCACATCATGCCCGAAGACTCGATGCCGCGAATTTTGGCTTTGCTGATTTCAAACCCTGACGGCAGACGCGCTCCAATCAAGGCTACCGGAACTTTGTCACCGGCCTTCATATTATTGGCACCGCATACAATCTGCAGAGGGTGTCCACGGTTGACGTCAACACTGCACAGCGACAGCTTTTCAGCATCTGGGTGCGGGTCGCGGCTGAGAATTTTCCCGACCACGACATTGTTGAGGTTTTTACCGGGCTGAATGATTTCTTCCACTTCGAGGCCGCTCATATTGAGGGCGTCGGCGATACGTTCGGGAGTTTCGTTGATATCGATATAGTCTTTAAGCCAGCTTAATAGAACTTTCACTTTGATTACCTCAGAATTGTCTCAGGAAGCGCACGTCAGAGCTGAAAAGCAGTCTGATGTCGTTGATGCCGTAACGGAGCATGGCGATGCGATCGATGCCCATGCCAAAGGCGAATCCGGTATATTTTTCGGTGTCGTATTTGACCGCTTCGAAAACCTTGGGGTTGACCATGCCGCAGCCGAGAACTTCCATCCAGCCGGTTCCCTTGCAGACCTTGCAGCCCTTGCCTTCACAGAATATGCACTGAATATCCATTTCTGCCGAGGGTTCGGTAAAAGGAAAGAAGCTTGGGCGGAATCTGAAGGGGCGTTTGCCGAACATGTTTTCGACGAACATCGCGAGCGTGCCCTTGAGGTCGGCCATGCTGATGTTCTCACCGACTACGAGACCTTCCATCTGGTTGAACATCGGCGAATGGGTAATGTCGCTGTCTTTTCTGAATACCTTGCCGAGGCCGATCATCTTGAGCGGCGGCTGCAGGGCTTCCATGGTGCGGATCTGCACCGGAGATGTCTGAGTGCGCAGAACCTGACCGGATTCAAGATAGAAGGTGTCCTGCATGTCGCGTGCCGGATGATGACTTGGCACATTGAGAGCTTCGAAATTGTAATACTCGTCTTCGATCTCTGGGCCTTCAGCCATGAAGAAGCCCATCGACAGGAAAATATCGGCGACTTCTTTCGCGACCTGCACTACCGGGTGCAGGCTGCCAGCGGTCGGCCAGATGCCGGGAAGGCTGTGATCTGGTTTTTCTGCATTCAGCCTGGCTTCCTGCTCTTTCAGTGCCAATTCGCGCATGCTTTCTTCGAGCGAAGTCTGGATCTGGTTCTTCAGATCGTTAATGGCGGCCCCTACGGTTTTCCGTTCTTCGATCGACAGCTTGCCAAGACCTTTAAGCAGTTCGGTTACTTCACCTTTTTTGCCGAGATATTTGACCCTGAGGTTTTCAAGGTCGGCAGTGTTACTGGCGTTGGCCTTTTCTGAGAGATATTGCTTCAACAGTTGTTCGTGAGAATCAGACATTTGATCTCCTTCGGAAAAAATGCATTGTTTTTAACTGGAACCGGCCGGGCGGGATCTGGCCCACTCGTAGAGGCATATTGCCGCAGACGTGGCAACGTTGAGTGATTCTACCCGGCCTTGCATTGGTATTGCAAGTCTGCTGTTACATTCATTTAAAATTTTCTGGTCGAGCCCTTTGCCTTCCTGCCCGAGCACGAGTGCAGCTCTCGCTGGAAAACGAAAGTCTGAGACAGGCCTTCCTTCCATGTCAGCGCAGATAGTTACGGTATGGTATTTCTGGAAAAGTTTTGTCACAACAGCCAAATTTGCATCATGGCAGACCGGCAGGCGGAAATTCGAGCCCATTGCCGCTCTGGCAATCTTGTGATTGAAAATGCTGCAGCAGCCTTTAAGCATGATCAGAAGGTCGATACCCATCGCTTCGCTGGTTCGCATGATGGTGCCAATGTTGCCGGGGTCCTGCAGTCGATCGAGAACCAGAACTTTTGCGGCATTTTCAATGGCTTTTTCAAGATCTGGCGGTGGCGGTGGCGTAATAAAGGCAAGTATTTCTGCGGGATTCTGAACGCTTGAAATTTCGCGAAGCAGGCCGCGGCTGACCTGAAAACAGACCGGCTCGAGTTCAGACTGTCTTTGCAGCGAATCCGGGTGCTCGACAAATACCATTACAGGGTTTGCCCCTGACGATATGGCTTCGCTGAGAAGCTTATGGCCCTCAATAAGAATCAGGCCGGCTTCTGTCGGCTGTGCAAGGGCTTTTAATGCCCGCTTTATAATCGGGTTGGCTTTTGATTCTATGATTCGCAAGGTGATTTAAACAAAAACACCCGGGGCGGACCCCGGGTGTTTTATTCGTTAAAAATTGTTGTCAGGCAGCACTTCTGGCTTTTTCAACAACAGCTTTGAACGCCTGAGGATCGCGCACGGCGAGTTCGGCCAGAACCTTGCGGTTCAGTTCGATGCCGACCTTCTTCAGGCCGTTGATAAAGCAGCTGTAAGACATTTCGTTGATGCGGCAGGCAGCGTTGATTCTGGTGATCCAGAGTCTTCTGAATTCGCGGCTGCGTTTGCGGCGATCGACATAAGAATGGTCGAGGGCGTGCAGAACGGCCTGCTTGGCGACCTTCTTGACATTATTGTGAGCACCCCAGAAACCCTTGGTTCTGCGGAAAAGTTTCTGTTCCTTGCGTCTTGCATTACTTGAGCTTTTTGATCTTGACATGGTTTATCTCCTGATGAATTTCTTGAACCCAGTTACTCTCGACACTGGGTCAGGAGTACGGCAACATTACCTTCAGAGCGTGTTCATTGCCCTTTTCGCAGTTGGCAGACTGGCGATAGCCTCTTTTGCGCTTGCTTGACTTCTTGGTCAGGATGTGGCTGCCATAAGCCTTGTAACGTCTGAACGCACCGGAACCTGTTCTTTTGATGCGTTTTGCAGCACCGCGATGAGTTTTCATTTTCGGCATAATACTTTCCTCCTGATGGCAGTATGGCTACTTCTTCCGGGTCCTGTAGAGAATCATGGTGATGGCGTTGCCTTCCTGTGCGGCATCTTTTTCGATGTCAGCGTCTTCGCCAAGAATGACTTTCATTCTTTCGATGACTTTGTAACCAACTTCGATGTGCGCTCTTTCGCGCCCTCTGAAGGATACAGAGACCTTCACCTTGTCACCTTCTTCAAGAAACTTGCGAATGCTGTTGCATTTGGTCTGCAGATCGCCTTCATCGGTTTTCGGGCGAACTTTGACTTCTTTAAGCTTGATGACCTTTTGCTTCTTCTTGGCTTCTTTGGCTTTTTTTGCAAGTTCATACTTGTACTGGCCAAAGTCCATGAGGCGGCAAACTGGCGGATTCGCAGCGGGGGCAACTTCTACAAGGTCATAACCCCGTTCTTCAGCCATCTGAACAGCGTCAAGAGTGTTAACAACACCGACCATGCCGCCGTTCTCGTCGACCAGGCGAACCTGCGGAACCCTAATCCTTCTGTTGATGCGTACAGTACCTTTGATACTCTTACCTCCGGAAAAATAAAAAATGGAGCAGCAAGACGCTACTCCATGAATGTTACCTTCATGTACCCCTCGCGGGGCTAACCTTTTTGCTTAATCGCTCAAGGTGAGGAATCAATCCTGCTTGCTGTTCTGTGATGATAGCAAACAGGAAAAAGCAAGTCAAGTATTTTGTATACTTTTTTCGGGGTCACGCCCGAAGGTGAACAGAAAACCACCAAGAACAACCATTGAAGCTGGAATCATGATGAAGGGCGAAGCGCCTAGCCCGGCCGGTATGTAGCAGAGAATGATCGCTATCAGAGCGACGAAAGCCGCATACGGGGCCTGGGTTCTGACGTGATCGATGTGATCTGAGCCAGAAGCCATCGAAGACATGATTGTTGTGTCTGAAATCGGGCTGCAGTGATCACCGAAGATCGAGCCTTCAAGAACAGCGCCAATCGAAAGAAGCAGCGACTGTTTGATGTAAACCATCATTTCAGGGGCGTTCGGCAGGCTGGCAATGCTGGTCTGATAATGCTGCATGTTGAGCTGGTATGCCAGAGGTATGCTGATTGGCAGCAGTATGGCCATTGTACCCCAGCTGGTTCCGGTGGCAAATGAAATGAAACAGGCAATGATGAAGATAATCGTCGGCAACATCCAGTGCGGAACCACATCGGTAACCATGGCGACAACCCAATGTGCAGTACCGAGTTCTGTACATACGCTGTTTATTGACCAGGCGAGGGTCATTATGATTACTGCCATAATAAGGGTTCTGGCGCCGTCTACCCAGGCTTTGAGGCCGGTTTCGAGATTTATCAGACCCTGTATCCAGCCGAGAAGTATTGCGATCATCGAACCCATGACGCTCACCCAGATGAGTACTCTTGTGGAGTCAGCGCCACTGAATGCTGATCTGGCCTTTTCGGCAAAAGTCATTGTCGAATCTGCAAGGGCCGCTTTGATAACTTCGCCTTCCTTTAACTGAGAGAGCGCGTTGAAGGCTTCCTGGCCACTTTTCCCGCCAAAGGTGGTTTTTTCGTCGAAGTTGAGTCTTGCAAAACCATAATCTTCACCTGAAACGGTCATGGTTCGGCTGTCTATTGAAACAGCAATGACGTTGAGACTTTTTCCGCCGGCAAGTTCACCGGTTTCAGCCTGCTGGAGATAGTAGTGTGGTGAATACATGCCGCCGTCACCGAGCAACCCGACAAATGTGCCGATAATGACGATGGCGATCGGAATCGCGGCATTATACCAGCGTTTTGGCATCTCGGCAGGCAGCTCTGGCGCCGCAGACTCAGGGCTGCTGATTGGCCGTGCAGTATCGGCGAGAATTTTTCCCTCATGATGCGAACGCTGTTCAGCCTTGAGCATCGGGCCGAAATCGCGGCGGGAGAGGGCGACCATAAAACCAAAGAACAGAGTCAGAAGACAGTAAAACCTGAACGGTATCGTTTGCAAAAACACACCATAAAAATTGGTTTCTGGAATGCCCAGGTTTACGAATGCCTCACGAATCAGACCGATTTCGTAGCCAATCCAGGTTGAAAGAACGGCGATGCCTGCGACTGGAGCAGAGGTCGAGTCGACAATGTAGCTGAGTTTTTCGCGGGAAATTTTGTTTTTATCAGTAACCGGTCGCATTGAATTGCCGACGATCAAGGTGTTGGCATAATCATCGAAGAAAATGATGACGCCCATGGCCCAGGTTGCCAGCTGGGCACTTCGAGGTCCCTTGACCTTTCGCGAGATTAATTCAACAATTCCCTGCATGCCGCCGGTGCGGTTCACGATGCCTATCATGCCGCCAA
>CAZFUG010000205.1:0-8034 GCA_964522035.1 uncultured bacterium | reverse complement strand
GCGACTGAATTTAATCTATCTTAATCAGGTGTCCACTTTTATTTTACCAGTCCAAGTTGATGCTTATTTTCTCTGAACCAATTTGAATACTCTTTCTGCAAGTCTTCTTCGTTATCAAACTCTTGTTTAAGTTTTTCTCCAATCTTTTCAAGAATCTCTTTGATATCTGACACATTTGATTTCCAAACACCTTCTAACAATAGCTTCGATCTCGCATATACATGGATGCTTTCGTGCTCAATTGCTATATTGCTTGGATTATTGTCTGTTGCGTTTTTCCAGATAATTGTTCCAACAAAGTTTTCTTCTCCAAAGATTTCATCGCAAAGTCGCCTTATATTTGCAGTCTCATTGTCGTCTATTGCAATGAAGATAACCCCATTATCAGAAAGCAGATTTTTTGAAAGCTTAAGCCTCTGATAAATCATGGAAAGCCAATCTGAATGGAATTTTCCATTAGACTCTGTGTTCGAAACAAGTCTTTGTTTTTCATCGTCAAGTTGATTAGATTTCAAGAAATATTCAAATGTATTACCCACGAAATCATCACGATAAACGAGATTATTACCCTTCTTGCGGTTATAAGGTGGGTCAACGTAAATCATCTTGATTTTTCCGAGATATATTTCTTGGAACAGTTTCAGCGCATCAAGATTGTCGCCTTCGATGAACAAATTCTGGGGTGTATCAAAGTTTACACTCTCTTCGCGGCAGGGGCGCAGAGTTTTTGCAATCGGAGCGTTTGCAGTCAGAAGAGCTTCGCGCTTACCTGGCCAGTTGAGGTGATAGCGTTCCTGCGGCCCTTCAACTATTGATTCAGATAGCTCCTGGCGAAGTTGATCAAAGTCTACTGCAAGTTTTATCTTACCGTTTTCGTCTCTGGCTTCGGTTACGCAACCAGGAAACACTTCTTTAATTCTGGCGATGTTATCCTGGGTAAGGTTGGGAGTGTGCATTTTAAGCTTATTCATTGTCTCTTCTCTCCGATTTTAAACTGAGATTTAATTGTGGCGAAGCTGCCATAATCAAAACCCGGTATTGCTTCAATCAATTTCATGATGTTAAACTTTCCATTTCCTGCATCAGGGTGCGCAGCTGACTGTTAATCTCAACCTTGCGATTGAACTGCCGCTCTTTCTTCAGTTTTGCCTGACATTTTTCGATTTCTTTCTGTTTGCCCGCCACAATCTCAAGTCGCTCAACATATTCCTTCAAAGTCTCATCAGGTCTTGATGAATGAGGAAAAACAGAAGCAAGCAACTGCGAATACAGAACTTCAAGGTTGAAAACCATTGGCAATGGCTTCCGTCTTGTAGTTACAGGTTGCCAGGGTGTTGAAAAGTATTCACTGATTACCCACTTTTTTGCATCATTATCGGCTGGCCTTTTATAAGCAGCGATAACCTTGCATTTGCCTTCATATAACAATTCAAAGATGATTGGCAAAGGTATGGCTTTGTCGATACAGCGAAGCACTTCTGTGCTCAATTCGCCACTTTTGAGGACGATGCTGAAAATCTGAATCTCTTGCACAGCCTCAGTATCTTTCAAATTTACCGTTTCAGGAGAAAGCTTGTATTGCCAGACAATCTTTTCTACCTGCCTTATGAACAACTCTTTAACCGCTGAAGACGGTTCGGCATGCTCATAAATTTTGCTTTTTGGCAGAACTCGACCGAAAGCGGCGCTGGCAGGGTATTCAAAAAGAACAGCCATCAGTCTGATTCCTGGACAACAAGAAATGCTATCAGCTCAAAATCGTCGAGCCCTGAAATGGTGTTCAATAATGCGGTGGTTTTTCCCCCGGAAAAGAGACTGTCGAGGTCTTTCTCTTCTTTAACATCGATCATCGATCTGATAGCTGCACCAAGAAGATCTGAATAAACCTTCATGTTGCGACCCTCGTCTGTTTGCCGATTGAATAAACGACAAATCTCACTGATTGGCTCATTCTGGCCTTTGCAGCTGGTTCGAACCAGATCGAGCAACTTTTTTACTTCAGTATGATTGGCGACAATCTCACCATCATGAGCAATATAGAGCAGGTAATACGGGTGCAGACGATTGTGCTGGTTTACATTAACGCTGTCGTTCAGATTGCGCAAAGTGAAAATCACGCCGGGCTTCAGACCCAGCTCGGGTTGCGACGGCACGACGGCATGCATTCCCTTTGGGGCAAGTTCAAGATCGCCATGCTCTTTTACATAATTCAGCAAGTCCATGCGGAAATCGTTCAAACCGAGATCTGTTATAGAAATACCCGTCTTGAGGTCTTCGAGTTCGATAACTTCTTCCTGGAGCTTTCTTAACTGCTCTTTGCGATAAGAAACCTCACTGCTTTGAGCGGTCAGAACATTGTCATCACCTGTGGCGGTTACATCAGCGATCATCATGCGGTTTTCGACGCGCTCTTTGAGATTTATGTATTCATCGAGGCTGATATCGGGCCAGTAATTAACCAGTTGTATAACATCATTTCGAGAGCCAATGCGGTCGATACGGCCAAAACGCTGAATAATACGAACCGGATTCCAGTGGATGTCATAGTTTATCAGATAATCACAGTCCTGCAGGTTTTGCCCTTCTGAAATACAGTCGGTGCCAATCAGCAAATCTATTTCGGCTCGCTCATTGGGTAAAATCGCTGCTTTTTCTTTTGATAGAGGCGAGAATAGTGTCAGTATTGTTTGAAAGTCATAATGCTTTTTCAGTGTAGACTTTGGCGAATCTTTGCCCGTGACTTTACCGACGTTCATGCCCTTAGCCTTTAAAAGCTCAGCCAGATGGGTGAAAAGGTAATCGGCAGTATCAGCAAAAGCTGTGAAAACGAGCAGCTTCTTATTGCCTTTGTTAATCGGCTTATCGATCTTCTGCAGTATCAAATTCTGAAGATGTTGCAGCTTGCTGTCGTCTTCGGGTTTAACTTTCTCCATGGAAGCCAGTAATGCTTTGATTATTTCGAGGTCACCAGTCAGATCGATTTTCCAGGAGGGCAAGTCCATGTCGGCAAGGTTTATCTTAACTTTGCCGCCAATTTCATCACCTTCAAAGATGGAGAGATCGTCTTCATCTGCTTCAATTTCTTCAAGGTTTTCTGTCCAGTCGGCAACACTGCCGCCACCGGATTTTTTGAATTCTACAATTCTCTGAAGCATGTTCGAGTAGTTTCTGTGCAGCCCGGAAAGAGTCAAACGAAACGATTCTACTGAGCTTTCAAGCCGCTTCAGAAGATTGGTGGTCATCAGTGCCTGTAGACTTTTTTCCCGGTCGGCCTGCTTAAGCCTGCCTTTGCCACCATCAACCTGAGTGTCATACATCTCTTCATACTTTCTGAGACGGCTGGGCAAAATATAACTTATCGGCGCATAGACAGATAGTTTAAGCAATGAAAGCTGTCTGAAAATCTCATTAAAGCCGAATACATCATCTCGATTGGTCAAAGGGCAACGAAATGACAATGGTTTAAGGCGCTCTGGGAACTTGCCTATATCGCTGGTGTCATAAAAGGTCTGAATGTGTTTTCTTGACCTGGCAATGGTTACGCTGTCGAGAAGTTCAAAAAAATCAAATTCCAGGGCATCGAGAATTGCTTTGGCTGTTCGTTTCTCTGGCGGAAGCTTTGTCCAGTGATTAAACGCTACCTGGGCGCGGCGGAATACATCTTCAACCGAGCGCTTACTGCGAAGCTTCTTGCTCAAGTTCTCTGAATCGCCCTCATACGCTAAAGCAAGCTGGTTGCGAAGATCATTAAAGCGGTTGTTAACAGGGGTGGCCGAGAGCATAAGAACTTTGGTTTTGACGCCTTCTCGGATCACTTTGTTCATCAACTTTTGATATCGGGTTTCCCGATCTTTGAAAGCATCGTTGTTTCGGAAGTTATGAGATTCATCGATTACCACCAGGTCGTAATTGCCCCAGTTTACTCGATTCAGCGGGATACCGAAGGAATTGCCAGAAGTTCTGGAAAGATCGGTATGACAAAGCACATCATAATTAAAGCGATCTCTGGAAAAGATATTGGTTTTAAGGTTGCTGTTAAAATTGAGCCAGTTGTCAGCAAGCTTCTTTGGGCATAAGACAAGAACTGCCCGATTTCGCAGTTCATAATATTTGATTACGGCCAGCGCGGTAAATGTCTTGCCGAGACCAACGCTGTCTGCAAGAATGCAGCCATTGTAAGTTTCAAGCTTGTTTATAATGCCTACGGCTGCGTCACGCTGAAAATTGAAAAGCTTGTTCCAGACAAGTGTGTCCTGGTAGCCGGTTCGATCATTCGGCAGAACGTCTTCGTCTATGTCAGACAGAAACTCATAGAAGATATTGTAGAGCATAAGAAAATAAATACGCTCTGGTGAGTTTTCCTGATAAACAGAGGCGATATGGTCGCAAATCGTTGCGGTAACATCTTCGACTTTATCTGTATCATTCCATATTTGATCGAACAATTGGAGGTAAGTTGAGGTAAAGGTTTTTTCGTCAAACCGGTTGACGATATTAGAGACGGCATCACCTCGCTGGTAACCAAGATCTACCGCAGTAAAACCATGAAGAGGCATATATGCGACCTCAGGACCACTGCCATCGATGCAAGCAAACTGCTGCATTGCCGATCTGGTTTTGTTCGAGCGAAACACGGCCTTTTTTCTCAGCCAATCGGCGCATTCGCGGGCAACAGCACGCTGAGTCAACTTGTTCCTCAGCTGGATCTCAAAATCAGATCCATAGAGATTTTTCTCTCTCGCAGCTTTGGGAATGAAAAATTCACGGCGTTCCTTCCGAAGTTTGTCGGTAACTTCATTGGCGACAAAAGTTGGGGCAGTAAAGATAAATTCCAGAGACTCGATTTTTGACAGCTCTGCCTTTAGCGCCTCATAAGCGTATATTGAAAAACAGGAAGCAGCAACTTTCAGTTTGGATCTGGCTTTTAGCGAAGTTTTCAGATCATCGCCAAGCAGCTCATTTATGCCGTCAATCATTTTCATTGGCTATGAATCCCCGCAGTTCTCACGCTTTAAATTTATTGGTGTTTAACATATATCAATGAAGAATCCTTGTCAAATGACATCTGAAGGATACAAACAATGAACATGAACTTCTTGTTTTAGATTATTCCTCCCAGTTCCAGGCAAAAATATGTGCTATGTGCTACAAGTCTGACTAGGAGCGGTTTGACTTGTTTTTTTATAGTTGTGGTTTGTTCTCTGTGACCCTGATGGCTAAAGGTTGTAGCGCTATAGCGGCAAATATCCGGTGGTTATAAAAAAACTCGCGGATTGCTCCGCGAGAATTTTTAAACCAGTTTTACATCAGAACATTAGATCCAGATCATCAACTGGGGCTGGGTCTGAATCCGGCTTTTCGATCTCTGGCGGCGGGGCTTTTTGATCCACCATGCCGCTTGTATCTGCTGGAGGCTGTTCGGGATGTTGCGGTTCGCATTCCGGTAGATAGCGCTGGAATGCGTCACCGAAGTCGCAAAGCTTGTAGCCACGAGGGTTTTTTTCTAACTTTTGCTTTCGGCCAAGCTGAACAGGCTTTATGCCAAATGGCTCCAGGCGATCAGCTATCTGTCTGGCAGAAATGCAAGCACCTCTGGAGAAGCTTCGCCATGGTGCAGTGTCAAGCTTTGCCAGGGCATCAATAATCTCAGAAGTTGCTAATTCTGTTGCCTTTTTGTTCTCGAAAACGGCTTTTATGTCTCGTAAAAGCCTTATCTCGATAGACTCGGCAGCAGTATTCTGTGTAAGAGCAGAAGCAGCATTTCTGATTCTTGCTTCCCATTCTGGCCCACAGAGCATTGCTATTGCGACCAACGGCTCCCAGTTATCGAAATCGCGATTGTCGAGATCGTCGATCTTCGGTTCAATTTTTTCGAACTTCTCGCCAAAGTCAATTGCGAAGCGTGCCAGTTGTTGTTTGATACGCTTGAAATCTTCTTTGCAAGCTCGCCGTATGTTAAGGGTTTTTTCACCGCGCATTTTCTTACGCAGTTGTATTAATATGCCTCTGCTGAGCACGGTTCCTGGTAATTTTTTTTCAAGCTTAATTCCGGCCATTGCTACAGCAGAGAAACATTTGTGAATGACAGGCGTGTATTGGCCATTTCTTTCTTCGGTCCTGATGACAATGGCAGAATCCCTTGTGTGACCTGCGTTCAAGAGCCCACGCAACTGGTCATTTTCTTTGGGCAAAGTATCGGCCTCGTCGATCAACAGTGTCGGTTGATAAAGATTTATCAAGCGGAAGAGAGATGAAGGCGTTATGCTGGCAGACTGAATTGGTTTTCTGGAAAAGAATGCAATGCTTGTTAAACTAACTGTTTTGCCACAGCCTTTGTCTGGTGCCGTAAATATAAGTTTTGGCATTACAGTAAGTTTTTCAATCAGCCAGGTAAGCATAACCCACATTGTTGCAACTGCAAGGTAGCCACAATCTGCAATAATATACTGACTGAATGTTGTGTAGATTTTATCTGCAAGCTCTTGAGGCTTAACTGGGCCTGGGCAAGGCTTAATGACCCATTCTTCCATGAATTCCTCGTCTTTGCCATGATTTGAGAACATTTCGGATTTGTAGTCTTTTACTGCCTGGTCCAGAAAGGCTTTTCGGAGCCCGAGATCCTTGGCTGCGGCACCTCTCTTGCGTTCGTATTCGGCTTCTGTCATTTCAGCCAATGCTATCAATTCATCATCTGGCAGTCCGTACTTGTTAAGCTTGACGAGTGTGTAGCAGCACTGCCGGTTAAAGCAGTATAAGTTTGGCTTTCCATCGGTTAAGTTGAGAATTCCCACTGCTTCGCGATCGCCATAATCAGGATCTATTGGGTCCAAAGCCCTCAATTTATCGTATCTTTCCGGATTGGAAAGAATTTCCTTAATTGTTACTTCCTTCTCGCAGCCGTCGGATTCGATCACAATCAGCGTCTGATCACTAAATAGATATAAGCTTTCTCTGGCTCTTCGCTGCCGTGCAATGTATGCTTCACGCTCTACCTTTGGTAACTTTTGAGATTCAATTTCCAGGAAATCATCAAAGCGCTTATCAGCAGCTGGTTTTGCTTCTTCTTTGGCTTTCTTTACAAGAACAGTGAACTGGCTTTCTTCCTCTGGGGTCAGTGGTTTCAGGCTGTTTAATACTTCTTGCGTGCCATCAACAAGCTCATGTTTTCGCTCCTTCTGTTCAAGAGGTGGAATGCAATTCGCACCGGCGGCAAAATCGAGGCGTGATGGCTGCCACACTGTCGCGTCCAGCGGTGTTCGCAATAACATGTGACCACGGGAACCAATTTTGATATAGCCGTAGCCCGCTAACCATAGGCGTTTTGCGATTATTTTACCGATTTCTGGAATATCAGAACCCCGTTTGACAATCATATAAAGCCTTTGTCCACGATTCCCAGCCAGTTGTTCTCCAGTTTCCCTGTCATATATATTGCTGCTTGCAGATGGAATCCAGAGCATTTTTACGTCTTGCAGCTCAGGAACTGCAGAACGAATTTTATTCACCAGCTCGTCTTTTGAGAGAGGCTCTTCGCCATCTTTCGGGTCATAATCAAGCATTATGACTCCAGGTCCATCGTGGTTATACTCAAAATAATGATTTGATCTTGCAATCGCGTCATCATACTCTGTCAGCATCTTCTCTGCCTTGATTGCTGCCTCGAAGCCATCTGAAGAGCCCTTTGGAATCCCGTAGCATAATGCCTGATTCTTATTCAAGCCGTGAATAACCTCAGCCAGTCCCAGTAAGCAGGCAATCATGATAACTTTTACCATTCCAAGCACCATGTGCCCGCCAGGTTCTGAAACAATCTGGTCATTTCGTAAGCACAGAGTTTTCGTTAATTTGTCGGGTGTAACCGACGAGATAACAGAAATTAGAATCATAAAGATTTACTCCTTTATTATTCAGGTAAGGGGAGTAAAGCTTGACAGAGGCAGCATTTTAAGAGATACTTACTCTGTAAGCTTTACTCCTGATGACTCTCAGCTGTTGTAGCAGCTGAGAGCCGAGTAACGGTTTATTTTTTTTTAA
>CAZFUG010000204.1:0-8071 GCA_964522035.1 uncultured bacterium | reverse complement strand
AAACCGGCTTCAGGCAAAACCTGAAGCCGGTTTTTGTTATCTGTGAAAAGTTATGTAGTTTATAATTATGCTGTTTTTTCAACTGGCAGCAGTTTGTTCAAAATGATGCCAACAACGGCTGCCAGGGCCATACCTTCGATTTTGAACGAAAGGGCCCCAAGACTTACTGGAAAAACCGCGCCGCCAAGACCAAGAACCAGAATAACCGCAACAATGATAAGGTTTCTCGACTGGCATAAGTCGATGCGGCCTTCGATCAGGCTTCGGGCACCGATCGCTGCAATCATGCCGAAAAGAACGACAGAAATCCCGCCAACCACGGCTTTGGGAATCGTGGAAATAATGCAGCCTAGTTTCGGAACGACGCCCATCAGAATGGCAAAGCCGGCGGCAATTCTCATGACCTGAGGGTTATGAACTTTTGTCAGAGCGACGACCCCTGTGTTCTCTGAATACGTCGTATTTGGCGGGCCGCCAAGCATTGTAGAAACGGAAGTTGCAATGCCATCGCCGATTAGAGTCAGGTGCAGGCCAGGGTTCTCGATGTAATTTTTCTTAACTGTCTCGCCGATCGCAAGCACGTCGCCGATGTGC
Organism: uncultured bacterium; assembly: GCA_964522035.1. GTDB lineage: Bacteria > Muiribacteriota > Ozemobacteria > Ozemobacterales > Ozemobacteraceae > Rifleibacterium. The sequence continues at coordinate 7,477 of CAZFUG010000204.1, read as the reverse complement.
TCGACCATGGTTGCAATGGCAACCGGCGCAACAATCATGATTATCTGCGGGTCAAATTTTGCGAGCGTAAACTGTGGAAGGGCGGCCCAACCACTGTTGCAGACATTGGTAAAGTCAACCAGTCCCATGATGACGGCAACGGCATAACCGCCGATCAGGCCAGTTAAAACCGGAAGCACTCTGAAGAAGCCTTTTCCGAAGACGCTGACTGCGGTAACGATAGAGAAACTCACGGTGGCGAGAAACCAGTTGGAACTTGCCATATCGATTGCCACCGGGGCAAGTTTAAGACCGATGACCATAATAATGGGACCGGTAACTACCGGAGGAAAAAAGCCAATTACCCGGGCAGACCCATAAATTCCGACCAGAAGAGCCAGAACCAGATAGAGCAGGCCGGCAATGAATGCGCCGCCAAGGGCATATGGCATCATTTCAGGCTTGAAAGCAGCGGTTCCATAAGCTCCGGTTACTGCGGCCAGTGGCGCGATAAATGCGAATGACGAGCCCAGGAAAACAGGAACCCTTCCTCTGGTGATCAGATGAAAAAGCAAAGTTCCGATTCCGGCCATGAATAACGCAACGGAAACGTCGAGCCCGGTAATCAATGGAACGAGAACGGTAGCGCCAAACATGGTAAAAGCGTGCTGCAAACCAAGAATCAGCTTTTTTCCGAGAGGCAGGGGAACATTTTCGCAAATTACACCCTGATTTCCTGCTTCAAATGCCTGATCCATATAAACTCCCTCTGTTCTGATTTTCAGCGAAGTATAGCCAAGTTTACAGAAGCAGGCAACAAATTAAAAGTCGACAACGTTATGTAAACCAGCGATATGATTTTTATTGCTGTGCATTTTTTATGTAAACCGTTGGGGTGGCTCATGCAGCATCAAACCAGGGCAGCATAATATTAACCAACACCGTTTGACAGATCTGCCTGGTAAAATTATGATTAAAAGACAGGGATCAAAGGAGGCATTCAATGCGGGCGATTTTTATATTATTGATATTCTGCTTCTTGTCATTTTGCCCGGTAACCGCAGCTGATTCACCATTTGGAGTCACTTCTGAGGTTGAAGCTGTAAAAAAGCAGGCCGATGCCATTGAAGACGACAGGCCACCAATGGACGGCAGCACGGAAGAGGCGATCGATTTTTACAGTCGCCGCTATGCCGACCCTGAAGAAGCCTGGGAAGTCTCTCTTGCCGACAGAAACCGCCTAGATCCGACCAATATTCCTCTTAGAGATGCCGAGCATTACTGGTGGGCCAGATTTCAGGTGCAAAAAGCAAAATGGTATATGAAACCCTATAAATATGTGCAGCAGGTTATCTGCACACTGGGTTACTCAACCTATAAACTGTTGCGCGAACCGATCACCGGTAACACAACACCGCCGTCATTCCGTGAAATTGAATATGGTTTGAAAGGTGCCTGGCATGGTCTTTTTCCGCCAGGCAAAAGCGAAGAAACATCAGAATGACTCAAGAGGCAAGTCATCTAAATTAAAGCGAACCGCTGTCAAGCTTAAGAAATATCAGAATTAGTTGATGAGATTCAAGTTCATCCAATAAAGCCCAGGAATTTCCTTGTGCTTTGATCAATAATTCTAATCAGAGAATCCAGTTCCACATTGTCAGACAGTTCATAAGTCTGATTCGGTCAGGTCATCAACCAGACAGCCAAATAACAACCAGATTCTCAGACGGTTTTTCTGAAGAATTTCCAGGCATATTCAAGCATATTCGCGCATATTTGAGATGTCTTTTTATTTTGGTTTACATAATATTTATTATCAGACATTTTATTTTTTAACCGGGGAGCAGGGCTACTGATAAATTGCTTTTGTCATTAGGCAACGAAACCGACGAGAGTTTACATAACCGTTGTCGCAATAACTCGCAACTATTTGCCAAATGAATTCTCACTCTCTCGCTTATGCCTTGCAGATTCCCGAGGAAAATGTGCAAAACAAGCTTACGAAAAAGGCCATGGCGCGCACATTCCTGTTGCGCCATGCCATAACCGCCATCCTGGCGTAACAATCCCGACTTCTCCCCGGGACTATTTTTACAGACGATTCTGCTTTTTATTTGCAGTTGCCAATAATAACAAACCGGGTCTGCTTTGCGTAAATTTCGCCTGCGAAAATATCTTGACTGCCTGTTGAGCCTGCCTTTATTATGGGCACATGAATTTAATGGATCTTACCGCAGCGGAACTTTCACAAATCGACAAGGAAAACACCTTCGTTATTGTGCCACTTGGCTCAGTTGAACAGCATGGGCCACATCTGCCACTTGGCACCAAATGCTTCATTTCAGAAACCATTGCCTTCGAAGCGGCATCAAGACTGAAAAACGAAGAATATGGCTGCCTGATTGCGCCAACCGTTCCATTTATGCCTTGCCATACCAGCGCCGGCTTCATGGGAAGCTACGGCATGGGCGCTAGAACATATTCTGATGCCCTCTACGACATTGGCAGCTCGCTGAGTCGCGATGGTTTCAAAAACCTTGTCTTCGTAAACCTGTCGATTTCACCCGAAGCTCTCAAGGCCGTTGCCGTCGCCGTCGAAGATCTCAATACCCTCAGAGAATTCAGGGCCATCGACCCGCTCCCTCTCTGGACCTTCTCTCACAATGAACGCCTCGATGCGGCTCTGCGTGCTATCGGGCTTGAACCGGCCAGCGAACTGCATGCCGACATCAAGGAAACCAGTGCCATGATGCACATTGCCCCTGAGCTTTTACGCGAACGGATTGCCCGGCAGCTTTCGGCCTGCTGCGCCAATCCAGCCTGGGAAGTACTGAAAGGCAATTTTTCGTTTCAGGAAATGGGCTCGCGTGACGGCTATCTTGGTTCGCCGGCTCTTGCCACCCCAGAACTTGGCAAGCTTTTTATCGACGAGGCCGCCTTCGCCCTGGCAGAGTCAGTTAAATTTGCCTCCGACGGCAACCCGATGCCGGAACTGCCAATACAGATCAGAATGCTGCTGAAAATGGTTGATCTCGACGAAATGTAACGCGCTGCTCTCATATCTCCCCCCGACCAAAGAGTTATGTAAACCACGCGGAAAAAGAACGAAAAATTCGCGCCGAGATTATGTAAACACACGGCAAAACCACCACAGCCTGCAACATAGTTATGTAAACTTCTCGATTTCACCTCTCGATTTTTTATTTTTTCATTTTTGAGAAGCTAAATTTCAATTTCAGCAAAAACACCAAAAGCTCTGAAATACAGAATTTCACAAATAAAATTCACACAAACCCAGCAAAACGACTTCTCGTTTTTTGTTTTTTTCTAAATCCAAGAAGTTTTATTTTAATTTTTTCAGCAAAAATGTCGAATCAACCTTGACGTTTATTTTCCTGGTCAGTATGATTCATCTACCAGATACATCAGTTGCATGATGTAAACCCTAATACAGCGGAGGCTTCGATGTCGCAGGTTCTCAATATTTTCGGCGAACTTACTTTCAACAAATCGGTAATGCGCGAAAAACTCAGCAATAACTCTTACGAAAAACTTATCGCCACCATTCAGAGCGGCACCCCGCTCGACCAGTCGATCGCAGAAGATGTTGCCCATGCCATGAAAGAATGGGCAATCAGTAAGGGTGCAACCCACTTCACCCACTGGTTCCAGCCGCAGCGCGGCGGCACCGCCGAAAAACACGATGCCTTCCTTACCTATTCTGACAACGGCGAAATGCTCGAAAGATTCTCAGCCAAGCAGCTGATTCAGAGCGAACCCGATGCCTCCTCCTTCCCTTCCGGCGGCATGCGCTCGACTTTCGAAGCCCGCGGCTACACCGCCTGGGACCCCACTTCCCCAGCCTTCCTTATCGATACAGGCAAAACCAGAACCCTGGTTATCCCCTCTGTATTCCTCTCCTGGACCGGCGACGTTCTCGATATGAAAACCCCGTTTCTCAGATCGATGCGCTCGCTCAACGACGCCGGAATCAGCCTGCAGAGACTTCTCGGCAACCGCCTGGCAAAGAAAATCATCGTTAACTGTGGCCCCGAACAGGAATACTTTGTTGTTTCCAAAAAACTCTACGATACCCGCCAGGACCTGAGAACCTGCGGCAGAACCCTTTTTGGCGCACCACCGGCCAAGGGCCAGCAGATGGAAGACCATTATTTCGGCGCCATTCACGAAAAGATGATCGCCTTCATGGAAGACCTCGACCATGAACTTTATCGCCGCGGCATCCCCGCCAAAACCCGCCACAACGAAGTGTCACCCAACCAGTTCGAACTGGCGCCTCTTTTTGAAGAAGCGAATCTGGCCATCGACCACAATCTGCAGACCATGAACGTCATGAAGCATGTCGGCAACCGCCATGGTCTCGTCGTATTGCTCCACGAAAAGCCCTTCTCAGGCGTCAACGGTTCAGGCAAACACGTTAACTGGTCAATCGGCGACAACACCGGGACCAATTATCTTGAGCCCTCTGCCTCGCCCCTGAAAAACATCAATTTCCTGCTCACTCTCGGTGCGGTTATGCTTGGCGTCGACAAATTCGGCGGCCTCTTAAGAGCTTCTGTGGCCGATGCCGGCAATGACCATCGCCTCGGCGCCAATGAAGCACCGCCGGCCATCATGTCTATTTACCTTGGCGAGTATCTTACCAGGCTCGTCAATGAAATTGAGAGCATGGGCAAGCCGACCGAACAGGCAATGGCCAGCATCAATATGGGCGTCAGAAACCTGCCACGCATTTCCCGCGATTATTCAGACCGCAACCGCACTTCGCCGATCGCCTTCACCGGCAACAAATTTGAATTCAGAGCCGTCGGATCTTCTCAGAATCCCTCAGAATCCATAACTCTTCTCAATCAGATCGCCACTTACGGTTATTTCACCATTGAAAAAAGACTGACTGCCTACAAGGACAAAGATATCCGCGAAAGCGCTCTGCTGGTTCTCAAAGATGTTTTCAAAGAAACCCGACGCATAAGATTTGAGGGAAATGGCTATGGAAGCGAGTGGCACCGCGAAGCCGAGAAGCTTGGCCTGCCGAATACCCGTAACACCCCTGCCGCCCTGCCCGCCTTTGAATCAAAAGAAGCCATCGAGCTGATGGAAAAAACCCACGTTCTCACCGGCCGCGAAGTCAAAGCCAGGGTCGAGATCAAGTTTGAAAACTACATCAAAACGAAGGAAATCGAATTCAAGACCGCAATCAACATGGCGAGAACCCAGATCCTGCCAACCCTGACAAAACAGCTGACCCTTTCCGCCAATGCGGCCAATTCGATCAAAGCCGCCGGTCTGCCGGCCAAAGACATTCTTGAAGAAGTTAAGCGCTTCGACAAACTTTTCAGCCAGGTAAGAGACAAGACCGAAGGCCTGGTCAAGGCTCTCGAAAAAGCCGAAAGCCGCAAAAGTGTTCACGCCAAAGCAGAATATCTTGGCAACGAATGCGAAAAAGCCCTGCTCGAACTGCGCGCTGCTGTCGATTCGGCCGAAGGGTTCGTCGCTGAAGATCTCTGGCCGATGGCCAAATATCAGGAACTCCTGACCGTTCTCTGACGACCTGTTTTTGAACTGCCATAACCCTGCAGATTTGTAAACTTTTGAAATCTGCAGGGTTATTGACTGTACAGGTATGCTGCAGTATAATCGCCCCGCTGCTCAAGAAGATTTTGAGCCACTTAATCATAGTTGAGGTCTGTTTAAATGAGTCTGTCTATCAGTAAAATTCTCACCATGACGCCTTCAGACGAAGTTGTTTCGGTCAACGGCTGGGTCCGCACCAAAAGATCGAGCAAAAATGTATCTTTCGTCGCACTGAATGACGGCTCAACCATTCGCAATCTTCAACTGGTCGTCGATACAGAGAAAGGCTATGAAGGCGTAACCGAAGAGGTAATGGCACTGGTTACCACCGGCGCCTCGATAAGCGCTTCCGGCAAACTCGTTGCTTCTCAGGGCAGCGGCCAGGCAGTCGAACTGTTCTGCGAAAAAATCGTCGTCGTCGGGAAAGCCGACCCCGACGAATACCCGCTGCAGCCGAAGAAACATTCTCTCGAATTCCTGAGAGAAATCGGCCACCTGCGTTTCAGAACAAACGTTTTTGGCGCCATTCTCAGAGTCAGACATGCCCTGACCTTTGCCATTCATAAATTCTTCAACGACCGCGGCTTCTTCAACATTCATACACCGATCATCACCGGCTCTGACTGCGAAGGTGCCGGCGAAATGTTCAGAGTCACCACCCTGCCCGACCAGAACCCGCCGCTCACCGAAGACGGCCACGTGGACTTCAGCAAGGACTTTTTCGGTAAAGCCACCAACCTTACGGTTTCGGGTCAGCTTGAAGCTGAACTTGCCGCAACAGCCCTCAGCAAGGTCTATACCTTCGGACCGACTTTCCGCGCCGAAAATTCGAACACTTCCCGCCACCTGGCCGAATTCTGGATGATCGAGCCCGAAGTCGCCTTTGCCGACATCAAAGACAACATGGACCTCGCCGAAGAATTTCTTAAATATCTGATCGGCTACGCCCTTGAAAACTGCGGCGACGACATGGAATTTCTGAGCAAGCGCTATGCCGAAGAAGAAAAACTCAAACCGCAGGCAGAACGCGATGAAATGTCGCTGATCGAAAAACTCGAATTTGTCCGCAAGAACAGTTTTGAACGCGTCACCTATACTCAGGCGATTGAAATTCTGATGAACTGCCCGATGAACAAGAAAAAGAAATTCCAGTATCCGGTAGAGCGCTGGGGTATCGATCTGCAGTCTGAACATGAACGCTATCTTGTCGAAAAGCATTTCAAGAAACCGGTCATCGTTACCGACTATCCGAAAGAATGCAAAGCTTTCTACATGCGCGCCAATACCGACGGGAAAACCGTCGCCGCGATGGACATCCTGGTTCCGGGCGTTGGCGAAATCATCGGCGGCTCGCAGCGTGAAGAACGCTATGAGCAGCTCAAGCAGCGCGCCGAAGAATTCAAGATTCCGCAGGAAAGCATCTGGTGGTATCTCGATATCCGCAGATTCGGCTCAGTAGTTCACAGTGGCTTCGGTCTGGGCTTTGAACGCCTCCTGATGTTCGTCACCGGTATGGGCAACGTCAGAGATGTCTCCCCGTTCCCCCGCACTCCCAAAACAGCCGAATTCTAACCTGGTTCTCCGCTACCAACGTTTAAACAAATTCCCGCGCTTGTGCCCCCACAGGGTAAAAGCGCGGGATTTTGTTTAAAATTGCCCAGAGGAATAGTGTGAATCCAGCTGATTATTCCGGGGTTTCGAGGTTGAGCAGAAATTCTTTCCAGTGATCGGCTTCGTAGCGTCTGGCTTCGGGATCGTGGCGCCTGAAGAGCCTTTCGAAGAGAAAAATCCACTGGTCACCCTGTGGCCAGAGAAGATTGCGCGGTTCTTCGCGAAAAAACGGGTCGAGCCTGGCAAACTGCACCTGCTGCCGCGCAAGGTTTACATAACCCTTTGCGGCATC